>PKZN01000097.1 GCA_003133075.1 Acidimicrobiaceae bacterium
GGTTTCCTAAACCGTGTGCGCAGGTTCGAGTCCTGCCGGGGGCACCAAGAAATGCTTTGCCAGAAATGGAAAGGTCAGTCGCTATGACGCGTTACTGGGTAGCTGTTGACCTCGCCATCGTTCTGATCTTCGTCATCATCGGTCGTCACAACCACCACCACGGTGACAGCCTTTCCGGAATTGTCTCGACGACGTGGCCATTTGCCGTCGGACTCGCAATCGGCTGGCTCATTGTCCTCCTTCGCCACCAAGATGGAGTTTCACTTAGCGCGGGTTCGGAAGTATTCCTGTCGACTGTCGCATTCGGGATGATTCTGCGAGTCATCGCGGGCCAAGGTATCGCGTTCGCGTTCATCGTCGTAGCCCTGGTTTTCTTAGGCGCACTGATGCTGGGACTGCGCCTCTTGTGCTTGAGGTATTTTCATGCCTCCCAGTAACCTCTGCGCGTAAGCGGTAATCGACGCCGTTCAGTGATGCCAATCAACCAATCCAAGTCAGATTTAGCGGTCAGTTCGCCTCAGCAATGTCGGACTCGGTCGAACTACCCTTGTGCATTTTCCACGATGGCTTCTTTACCGCGTAAAAGATGAGTGGTGGCGTCCCCAGGATCAAGATCACTGCGCCCATAACGTAGGGGTAGGTCGATGTCGATATACCGGCGAGTCCCGATGGTGGCACGAAGCCGAGACAGAAGGCGGCGAGTGAGGCCAGGAAGCCGATCGAAGCGACGACCGTCATCGCCGGTACGCGGTAAGTCCGCTTGACGTCCGGCTTGTTCCTTCGAAGGAGGATCGCCGAGGCGAACATCAACATGTACATGATCAAATACAGCGCCGCCGCCATATCCACCAGCGTGAAGAACGCGGCACTGACGTTGTGCACGAGCACGAAGATCGCCGCCAAGACGGTAACGATGACCGCCTGAAGGACCAGGATGCCTTCCTGCACACCCGCCTTGTTTCGCCGCTGCAACGTCTTTGGGAGTACACCGGTCTCACCCGCCAGCAGTAGTCCCTTGCTCGGTCCGGCGATCCAGGTGACGACCGCGGCGAAGGCGCCGATTGCGACCATGGCCGCCAAGATCTGTCCCGCCCATCCCACGCCGAAGTGGTCGAAGAAAATCTTAAAGGAGTAGACGATCCCCGACGTGAAGCCGAGTTCGGCCTTGGGAACGATGAAGGCCACCGCCAGTGTGGGCAGAATGAAGATGCCCAATATCAACATCGAAGCGTAAAAGATCACCTTGGGGTAGTCACGTCCGGGGTCGCGCATGCGGTTCACGTGCACGGCGTTCACCTCCATGCCGGCGTAGGCGAGGAAGTTGCTGACGATCAGCACGATGCTCGAGAGTCCGGCGAAGGGCGGAATGACGTCGTGGACGTGCAGCGGCACCTGGGACTTCTGGCCGATGCCCAACCACACGGCGCCGGCGATGATGAGGACAAGTCCCGGAACCAGAGTGCCGATGATTCCGCCCCAGGAGCCGACCTTGGCGAAGAGCGTGCCACCGCGCAGGCCAATGAACGTTGAGCCGTAGTAGAGCACCAGAATGACGATGGCCGTGAAGACCCCGGAGTTGGCCAGACTGTTGTGGCCCACGGTGAAGGCAATGGCGGCGGCGATGAAGGCGAGTTGCACGGGGTACCACACGACGTTCTGAATCCACTGAAGCCAGATGGCGAGAAATCCCCAGCGATTCCCCATCGCTTCGCGAACCCAGACGTAGACACCGCCCTTCCAGCCCGTGGCGAGTTCGGCGGCCACGAGTGCCGTGGGGATGAGAAACACGAGCGCCGGCAGCACGTAGTAGACGATCGATCCGAGACCGAACGTAGCGATGGTCGGCAGGCTGCGCAGACTCGCCACCGCGACAACGGTGAGAATCGTGAGCTGTCCGGCGCTAATGGTTGACGTCTTTGAGGGCGGGGCCCCGGACGGCGTTGTTTTGTCTTTGGTGAGGGTGCTCATCGGACTACGAGTGGTGGAAGGTCTCGGTGACCCGGTGCTCGTGCGGAACGGGACCGTCGAGTTCGTCGAGGAACGTGACGGCGGTGGTGAACTGATCGAGGAACCGGTCCGCGAGGCTCATCGAAAAGCCGTTACGCACCACGATGCGTTGCACTATGACGTCACTGAGATCAGCAGGCATGGGGTAGGCCGGTACCAACCAGCCGCTTTCGCGAAGTTGGTTGCTGAGGTCGAAGAGGTCCCAGTTCTTGGTGTGGCCTTTTTTGAGGCGCCACGCGAAGACCGGGATGTCCTGGGCGTCGTTCCAGAGTTCGAACGGTCCCATCGCGGCTATTGATCTCGCGATGTGGCGGGCCACGTCGTGCGACGCACGCTGTACTTCGGTGAAGCCGGCGCGGCCCAGGCGCAGGAAGTTGTAGTACTGCAACAGGACCTGGGCGCCGGGGCGCGAGAAGTTCAATGCGAAGGTGGGCATCTCGCCGCCGAGGTAACTGACCTTGAAGATGAGGTCCTGGGGCAGGTACTGGGATTCGCGCCAGACGACCCAACCGAGGCCGGGGTAGGTCAAGCCATACTTATGGCCACTCGCGCTGATCGAGTGCACCCGCTCGATCTTGAAGTCCCATTTAAGTTTTGGTTGAAGAAAGGGCGTGATGAATCCGCCCGAGGCCGCGTCAATGTGGATTGGCACGTTGAATCCCTTTTCATTTTCAATCACGTCCAGGGCCTTGGCGATCTCTTCGACGGGCTCGTACATGCCGGTGTAGGTCACGCCCATGACCGCGACGACGCCGATCGTGTTCTCGTCAACGTACTGCGCCAGCGTGTGGCCGCAGAGTGTCTTGTGATCCTCGGTGATCGGCACGTAACGCGGTTCCACGTCCCAGTAATTGGCGAACTTCTCCCAGCAGACCTGTACGGCGGCACTCATCACCAGGTTGGGTTGGGCCGTGGATTTTCCGTCCGCTGTTTGTCGCTGCTGCCACAGCCGCTTAAGCGCGAGCCCGCCCAGCATGCATGCTTCGGACGAGCCAACGGTGGAGGTGCCGATGGTCTCCATGGGGCTCGGTGCGTGCCAAAGCTCGGCGAGGATTTTCCAACAACGGTCCTCGATCGCAGCGGTGGCGCGGTACTCGTCCTTGTCGATCATGTTCTTGTCGAAGGCCTCGGTATAGATCTTGTCGGCGCACTCGTCCATGAACGTACCAACGAACGTGGCGAGGTTGAGTCGGGCGTTACCGTCGAGCATGGCTTCGTCGTGGACCAACTGATACGCGGTCTCGGGCAGCATCTCCTCGTCACCGAGGCGGAAAAGGTCATGGGGCGTCGACTCGCCCGGGCGAGCGAAGAGCGGCGTGAGGTCGCTGCGGTCGGCGATGTCCTTCATCACAACGCCTCGCGACCGTCGGCGTCATCATTGGACAACTCGCGCGATTGGGCACTGGTGAACGCGTCACTGAGCGCCGTCGTCGATTTAAAGGCCGGACTCGAGTCGTAGGCCATCAACTCGATTCCTGCGTTGGTCCTGCTGCGTCCAGTTATGGCCAGTGGTGCGCGCTGTGCACGGAGGCCGTTCGAACCGTCGGGCATGGCGAACCGGTCCCCGGCTGATTGAACGGACTCGTCGAGCGTTTCGACGCCAGACGACTCGACGTGGGGAAGGGGTGTGTCACTCACGAAATGCTCCTTGGAGTTGAGAAATCACCGAGGGTCTGGAGTGACGATGCTGAACCTACCAGTGCGGCCGGCGACGGGGGAAGGGACTAATGTCCCTTTCTTTCGATGGTGGACGAGGGGGTCCCAAAGAATCGGGTGTTACGCGGAGAGAGTCTTCGTGGCGATAGCGCCATCGAGTTGGCGACGATAGGGACACGAGCGATCCGGCCGTTCGCAACACCGTGTGACGCAATCGGCGTTCACGAGTTCGATGGATGACCTCGGCCAGTTCGTGGTCCACTGCGCGACGGCGTTCGTTGAGGCGAGCGCGGATGCTAGAAAAAGGAATGCCATGAGTTCCTCAGAGATTGACGACTACCTGGAGACGGTTCCCTCGCCGCAGCGCGAGGTGCTCGGTGACCTTCGAGCGATGATTCTGAACGCGATCAACGAGGTGGAGGAGGGAATCTCGTATCGGATTCCGGCTTTTCGTGTGGAGGGTGGCGTGGCGGCTGGTTTTGCCGCGTTCTCGAACCACATGAGTTATTTTCCATTCAGCGGTTCGGTACTCGCTCAACTCTCCGACGAGATTGCGACGTTCGCTCACACGAAGAGCGCCCTGCACTTCACGACGGACGCTCCATTGAGTGGCGATCTCGTCGCACGACTCATCGCCGTTCGCTTGAGCGAGATCAACGACCGGGGGCGCTAGCCCCGCTCGTCGCCGAGCCCTCGCAGAGGCGATACGAGTGGCCGAGCGCAGGAAATGGTAGGACGGGGCGGAGAGATCGGTCGAGGCGCGCGTTCGAGGGAGGGTTGGTACCAGGTGAGTGAGTGGGTCGAGAGCGACGAAGGACGACTGATAGTCCGGGTCTTGGTGCGCGGACTCGTGCAAGTTGCGCGCGGGGAGATCACCGACGCGGAGTCGTCGGTACGTCGGGCTCGGCTTGAGGGTGACCCCGAGGACCCCGGATCGATTCGGCGGCTGCGCATTGCGATTCGGCGGGTCGAATATCAACTCGCCACCATGCGCGAACTTGATTCCACCCTCAAAGTCGCGAGCCTCGTCGATCAGTTGCACGAGGTGGGAAAACCCTTTGGAGCGCTACGCGACGCGGAGATACTCTGCGCTCGCGTCGCGAAAGCGCTCGGTGAGCGCGTCACGTCACCCGAAGGCCAGCGTCTGATCGAAACGATCAGCGAAGAGCGCTACCTCGCTCAGCGCGACAGCGACGTGTCTCTGGACTCGCAAGAGTTTCGTGACGCCATCGGGGCGCTGAACGAGTTTCGAACGTCCCTGCCTGCCGATGCGTTGACGGCGGCGATGGCTCGGCCCGTCGCGCAGTTGGCGATACGCCTGACCTGGCGAGCGCTGAAAGACGCGGCCAAAGCCGCCAAGGACGACGAGAGCGATGAGTCGTTGCACGCGCTGCGTCGATCGGTGAAGCACGCGAACTATATGACCCGGTCGCTGTCGTACGTCCTCGGGCCGTCGTCGACGGAGTTCGCCGCTCGACTGACGACCTTGCAGAAGCTCCTCGGTCGACAGCACGACCACGTCATCGTGGCGGGCTGGTTACGCGACGTCGGCGACGATCACGCATCGCTGGAACCCCTCGCGCACGAGCTCAGCGTCGACGAGCGCCGGCGAGCCGACAAGGATGCCAGCGAGTGGCGGCGCGAATGGCGCTCAATTCGAGACCTCCACCCCAAGACGAGCGTGATGACGAGTTACTCCTTCTTCGACTGACCCGCTCGCTCTGTGGCGCGAGACGTCGCGTCCGCGCCATATCGTCAACGAGGCTCGCAGATCACCAACGGGATGTCGCGACGGGAGCGACGTTGGTAACGGGCGTAAGGCCGATAGGCCGCGGTGACCCGCGGCCAGAGAGCGGTCTTCTCCTGCGCGCTCGCGGGCCGAGCGTGGAACGCACGACGTTCGCCCTCGAGGGTCACCTCGACCTCGGGGTGCGCCAGCAGGTTGCGATACCAGTCTGGGTCGCGATCATCCCCGCCCTTAGAAGCCACTAAGACGAGCCTCCCGTCTTCGATGACCGGAACGGTCAACATCGTCACGCGCGTGGCGCCGCTTCGTCGACCGGTCGTAAAGAGGTCGACGACGGGCATACCGAAGGCGCGGCGACCCAGTCGCCCCCCGGTCGCGCGGTCGACGGAGTGATGAAAGAGGTTTAAGGCTCTAAAGCCGACGTCGACGAGCGAGTTATTTCGGCGCATCACTCGAACCTACCCGCCGCTCGGCGACGACAATTTACATAGCCACAACATTTACAGGTCTACAATCCGCATCTGGTCGATGTTTCGTCCGACGTGGAGGTGGGTATGAGTAACGCTGCGAGTTCGAGTGACGACGTGGTGCGTGCGGCGTTGGTGCAAACCAAATGGACCGGCGACAAGGACTCCATGATCAAAGCCAATGTGGCGCTCGCCCGTCAGGCGGCGGCCGAGGGTGCCCAGGTGCTCTGTTTTCAAGAACTCTTCTACGGGCCCTACTTCTGTCAGGTGCAGGACCCCGAATACTTCTCCTACACCGAGTCCATCCCCGGGCCGACGACGGAGCTGATGCAGGCGCTCGCCGAAGAGACCCGTATGGTCCTGGTCGCACCGATCTACGAGATGGAACAAGAAGGTGTCTTCTATAACACCGCGATCGTGATCGACGCCGACGGCACGTATCTGGGCAAGTATCGCAAGCACCACATCCCCCAGGTGCAGGGCTTCTGGGAGAAGTACTACTTCCGACCGGGCAACCTGGGCTACCCGGTCTTCGAGACCGCGGTCGGGCCAATTGGTGTCTACATCTGTTACGACCGACACTTCCCCGAAGGTTGGCGAGCGCTCGGACTCGCCGGCGCGAGGATCGTCTTTAACCCCTCGGCCACGAGTCGCGGCCTCTCGGCGTACCTGTGGAATCTGGAGCAGCCTGCGGCGGCGGTGGCGAATGAGTACTTCGTCGGTGCAATCAACCGAGTGGGCGTCGAACCCTTAGGCGAGAACAACTTTTACGGCTCGTCGTACTTCGTCTCGCCCCGGGGACAGCTCGTCGGCGAGGCGGCCTCGGACAGCGAGGACGAGGTGATCGTACGCGACCTCGACATGAGCGTATTAAAAGAAGTTCGTCACACGTGGGCCTTTTACCGAGACCGACGTCCCGACAGCTACGGCGAACTCGTGGTTCCCTAGTTTCAGTCAGAAAGGAGCATCGATGCGGACACTGATCAGCGGCGGCACCGTCGTGAACTCGAGCGGGCCCTTCGCCGCTGACGTACTCATTGAGGGCGAGACCATCGCCGCCCTCGCGGCCCCGGGCTCGTCGGAGACGATCTCCTGGCGGGCCAACGCCGACCGCGTGCTCGACGCGAGTGGCCTCTACGTCATCCCCGGAGCCATCGACGGCCACACCCACATGGAGATGCCCTTCGGGGGCACCCATTCGGTCGACACGTTCGAGACCGGCACCCGCGCCGCGGCCTTTGGGGGGACGACCACGATCATCGACTTCGCCATCCAGTCCCGGGGCAAGAGTCTGCGCGAGGGCCTCGACGCCTGGCACGCGAAGGCCGATGGACACTGCGCAATCGACTACGGCTTTCACATGATCGTCTCGGACGTGACGGAGTCATCGCTCAAGGAGATGGACCTCGTGGTCGATGAGGGCGTGACCAGCTTCAAGCTCTTCATGGCCTACCCCGGAGTCTTCTACTCGACCGACGGCCAGATCCTCCAGGCGATGCAGCAGGCATCGCGCAATGGCGCCACGATCATGATGCACGCGGAGAACGGCATCGCCATCGACGTCCTCGTCGCCCAGGCGCTGGCGAGAGGGGAGGGTGACCCGAAGTTCCACGGCATGACGCGGCCGTCGTTGCTCGAAGGCGAAGCGACGCATCGCGCCATCCAGTTGGCTCGCGTCGCGGGTGCACCGCTCTACATCGTTCACCTCTCGGCCGCCGAAGCGCTCGAGGAGGTCGTTTCGGCGCGCGACCGCGGACAGAACGTCTTCGCGGAGACCTGCCCCCAGTACCTCTTCCTCTCCGACGCCGACCTGGCGCGCGAGGGATTCGAAGGCGCCAAGTTCGTCTGCTCGCCGCCGCTGCGCAGCGAGCACACCCACGCCGACCTCTGGCGAGGACTGCGCACCGACGACCTTTCCGTCGTCTCGACCGACCACTGTCCGTTCTGCTTCAAGGAGCAAAAGGAACTCGGCCTCGGGGACTTCTCCAAGATCCCCAACGGTATTCCCGGGGTCGAGCACCGCGTCGACCTGATCTACCAGGGCGTCGACCAAGGGGAGATTTCCCTGGCGCGCTGGGTCGAGGTCACCTCCACGACCCCGGCGCGCCTCTTCGGTCTCTTCCCGAGAAAGGGCGTGATCGCGCCGGGCGCCGACGCGGACGTCGTGCTTTATGACCCGACGGCCACCCAGACGTTCTCGGCGGCGACCCATCACATGAACGTCGACTACTCGGCCTATGAAGGAATGTCGATCACCGGTCAGGTCGCCACGGTGCTCTCGCGCGGGACCGTCGTGATCGAAGGCGGCCAGTACGTCGGACGAGCGGGTTGGGGCAACTTCCTCAGCCGTGGTCTCAACGGGTACCTGCGATGACGACGAGGCACTAGCGGTGGACTTCGGCCTCGTCGCCCAGACCAATGCACCCGCGAGGGACGTGATCGCCCTGGCCCAACGGGCCGAGGCGGCGGGTTTCTCTCACTTTTGGACGTTCGATTCCGTGGTGCTCTGGCAAGAGCCCTTCGTGATCTACTCCCAGATCCTCGCCAACACTTCTTCGATCATCGTCGGGCCAATGGTGACCAACCCCATCACCCGCGACTGGACGGTGACCGCGTCGCTCTTCGCGACGCTGAACGAGATGTTCGGTCCCCGCACGATCTGCGGGATCGGCCGGGGCGACTCCGCGCTACGCGTGACCGGCGGTACACCCGCGTCGCTCGCCACCTTGGCCGCCGCGATGCGCGTGATCAAGGACCTCGTCGAGGGCCGCGAGACGACGGTGAACGACCGGCTCGTCACGATCCCCTGGGTGGAGGGCGGCGCGTTCGACGTGTGGATGGCGGCCTACGGCCCAAAGGCGCTCGATCTCGCGGGTCGCTCGGCCGACGGACTCATCATGCAGTTGGCCGATCCCTTCATCGTGAACTGGGCCATCGAGACCGTCCTGGCGGCCGCGCGCGACGAGGGGAAGTCCACCGAGGACTACGACGTCTGCGTCGCGGCGCCGGCCTACGTGGGAGAAGACCTCGCGCACCAGCGAGACCAGGTCCGCTGGTTCGGCGGGATGGTCGGCAACCACGTCGCCGACATCGTCAGTCGCTACGGCGAGGACGACGCCATCGTGCCCCCGGCGTTGACCGACTACATCAAAGGGCGCAAGGGCTACGACTACGCCCACCACGGCAAGGCCGGCAACCCCGACGCCGAGTTCGTACCCGACGAGATCATCGAGCGCTTCTGCCTACTCGGGCCCGTCGAGCGTCACCGTGAGCGACTCGCTGAGTTGGCCTCTCTCGGGGTCCGTCAGTTCTCGCTGTATCTCATGCACGACGACCCCATGGGGACCATCGACGCTTACGAAAAGGACGTCATTGGCTCGCTGTAGCTGAAGGCGCGGCGACTGACGTCGCGCGCGGGCGAATCCCGATCAGCACGATGAGCAACGCCGCCACGACGAAGCCCACACAGATCAGAAACGACAGCTGATAGCCCTGCACGAGTTGTCCGTGCGCGCTGGCCGTGCGCGCCGCGGCAATCGTCGCAAGCGCGGCGAGGCCCACCGCCGAGCCGACCTGGAGCGCGGTCACGAAAAGTCCACCGGCGAGTCCGCGGTCCTGCGGTGGGACGTTCTGGGTGACCGCGACCGCCACGGCGGGAAAGAGCAGTCCGATCCCGACGGCGGTGAAGAGTAGCCCGCCGAGCACGTTCACCTGGTAGCTGCCGGTCGCGCTGATGTGAAAGAGCCAGAACTGGCCGAGACCGAGTGAGACCAGTCCGGTGAGGAGCACCTTTTTCATGCCGTATCGCGCGAGGAAGCGTCGCGTCAAGATTGACGAGACGATCATCACCGTGCCCGTCGCGGGCACCAGCGAGAGTCCGGTCAGGATCGGACTGAAGTGCAAGACGCGCTGGAGGTAGAGGGAGATGAAGTAGACGTAGCCCGCCAACACCGCGCCGAGCAATGTCATCACCAAAAGGGCGGTGCGTCTCGTCACGTCGGAGAAGATGCGAAAGGGAACCATTGGTGCAGCGGCGCGGCGTTCGGTGACCACGAAGGTGGCCGCGAGTGCGGCCGCGAGCACCAAAGCGATCAGGGCCACGGGTGAAGAGAAGCCCTTTTGCTGTCCCTGGCTCAGACCGAAGATGAGCGTCGCGATGGATGCCGTGGCGAGCACGGCGCCGGCGACGTCTAGACGGGCGCCGCGCCGTTCGCCATCTCGTGGAAGAAAGCGCATCATCATCACCACCAGCACGATGATGATGGGGGGGTTGACGAGAAAGATCGCGCGCCACCCTATGTACTGGGTCAAAATGCCGCCGAGCACGATGCCCGCACTCGCGCCACCGGCGGTGGCCGCTTGGAAGAGACCGAGCGCCCTGGTCCTCGGGGCTCCTTCTTCGAAGAGGTCAGAGATCGTGGCGAGCGCTTGAGGCGCGACCATCGCGGCGCTCGCCCCTTGGGCGAACCTCGAGGCGATCAGCACGAAGGACGTCTGAGCGAGACCCGCGCTCAGTGAGGTCACGCCGAAGAGCACCAGCCCGATCATCATGAGGCGACGGTGTCCCGTCAGGTCCCCCAGTCGGCCCCCGAAGAGCAACAAGGAGCCGAAGGTGAGCGCGTAACCCGTCACGATCCACTGCAGGTCCGCCGGCACGAGGTGTAGTTCGCGCTGAATAGTCGGCAGGGCCACGTTCACGATGGAGAAGTCAAGTTGCAAGACGAACTGCGCCGCCGCGACGAGCGTGAGAGCCGTGCCCCGTTTCGTTGCGGCGTCAGTCATTCGTCGGACCCTAGCGGTCTGAGCCTCGGGCTACTCCGCCGCGGGCGGCGCGGCGGAGGCGATTTAGGGTGGGAGAATGGACGACTACAACGACGGGCGGATCGTGTGCGACGCGAGCGCCCTGCGCATCCGCATGTACTACTTTCCTTTCGGCACCAAGGTCATCTCGTATCACTCGATCAAAGGGGTTCGTCGATTCGAGATGACGCCGCTGCGTGGTCAATGGCGCGTGTGGGGCACCGGGAACTTCAAGTACTGGGCGAATCTCGACACGAATCGACCGTCGAAAAAAGCCGGTTTGCTGATCGACGTGGGAAAGTCCGTACAACCATTCATCACTCCCGACGACGCCGACGCGGTCGAATCGCTGATCCGCGATCGAGCGAAACTCGGTCCCGAGGATGGGACGACCATGAAGAGTCCGTTCATTTAGAGCGGACGCTCCTCGCGCTCGTCAAGGATCCGGCGCGTGCCCATCACGAGTAAGACGGCGAAGGCGATGCCCGTGACGAGCTGGCTCAGAAAGAGCACGTGCAGCACGCCGAAGAACGTGAGCGCCGCAAGGACCAGGCCCGCGTATTGGATGAAGAGCGCGGGAGCCATGGTCTTCGTCGCGCGGTAGATCCACAGTGACGCGGCGGACTCAAAGACGATGATCGCGACGCCGACCGCGATGTGGAGGTCCTTGAGCCCGACGTTCAGTGGGTAGGGGTACGTCGTGACCAGCGTCAAGAAGAGCAGCCCGCTGTAGAGACGGAGCAGCGACACGAACCGTTTCGCCGCCATCGACGTGGCGACGGCCTGACGAGCGACGTCAAGGGTGAGCAGCACCGGTGCCAGCAACGCCACGGTATACGGGAGTGCCGTCTTGACGTGAATGCCGTAGTTGCTCATCCCGCCCTCGTCGACCTTCAGGACGAAGCCGGGGTGCAGCGCTACGCACAGCCCGATGAGCAGTGCGAAGGTGACTTGGCCGGCGGCCACTCGTCGCGCCAGGGCGCCCGCGTCGTCGCCCCTTCGGAGACGGGTGGTGCGAAGTCGCGTCACCGCCGAGAATCTCGCGTACGACGTGACGCCAGGCCGTGGGCATCGAGGGCGAGCGAATCGGGGTGGGGGAGTGCTTGACTGAGTGACGTCGGCGCAACCATGGCCGTCACGCTAGGTCAGAGGCGATCCGGCGATGAAGGGGGCAACGTGAGAGCGGTGATCGTGCAGGAGTTCCTCTCGCTCGATGGCGTGATGCAATCACCGGGCGAGGCGAGTGAGTTCCCCCGAGGCGGCTGGCAAAAGCAGTTCGTCGGCGAGGATCATCTGCGAATCATGAACCAACAGATGCACGAGGCCGACGCGTTGTTGCTCGGTCGAAAGACGTACCAGGCCTTCGCCGCGGTGTGGCCCACGGTGAGCGAACTCGGGGTGCTCGGGAGTCTCGCAAAGCGGATGAATGAGATGGAGAAGTTCGTCGTCTCGCGCACCATTAACAAGGTCGAGTGGAACGCGGCGCTGGTACGTGGCGACGTCGCCGAAGCGGTCGGCGAGTTACGAGAGCAGCCCGGTAATGGCCTCCTGGTCGTGGGGAGCCGCGACCTCGTGCGCTACTTGCAGCGTCGCAATCTCGTCGACGAGTACCGTCTCTGGATTCACCCGGTGATCGTTGGCTCCGGGAGCCACCTCTTTGACGCCGGTCTCGACACGGCGACGTGGGCGATGAAGGACGTCGTTGTAACGAATGAGAGCGTGGCGATACTGACCTACGTGCGTCCGAGTGGGCGCTAACGTGGCGCACCGGCAACGCAGCTCGAGACGACACCAGGAACGAAGGGACGCTCATGGAATTGGTGGCTGATCACATTACGGTCATCGGCGCGAGTTGGTGCCCCGACTGTCGGCGGGCCAAGGAGTTCCTCGGCCAACAGCGTGTGGCTTATGACTGGATCGACTTAGAGGTCCACCCTGAGGCCACCGAGATCGTCGAGCGGATCAACGGCGGCGGTCGGTCGATCCCAACCATCATCTTTCCCGATGGGTCGCACTTGGTCGAACCGGGCAACGACGAACTCGCCGACAAACTCGGCCTCTCGCGTTCAGCCAAGTCCGAGTGCTACGACGTGATCATCGTCGGCGGTGGTCCGACCGGACTCACCGCGTCGATCTACGCCGCGCGAGAGAACCAGAGCGTACTCATCGTCGAGAAGTCCGCGCCCGGCGGGCAGGCCGGCGTGACCGAGCGACTCGATAACTACCCCGGTTTCCCCGACGGCGTGGCGGGTCACGAGCTCGCCGATCGCATGCGCCGTCAGGCCGAGCGCTACGGCGTCGAGATCCTCGAGGCGCTCGCCGTCAGCGGCCTCAAGACCGACGGTGACTGGGTGGCCGTGACGACCGCGAGGGGTGAGATCTATCGAGCCCGCGCCGTGCTCATCGCCACGGGATCGGTCTACCGCAGAACGGGGGCCGAGGGCGAGTCCGACCTCATCGGTGCGGGGATTCATTTCTGTGCCACGTGTGACGGTCCGTTCTACCGAGGAGCTGAGGAAGTGCTGGTCATTGGTGGCGGGAACAGCGGCCTCGAAGAAGGTCTCTTCTTGACCCAGTTCGCCGACCACGTCACGGTGGTTGAATACTCGGAGAAGTTAAAGGGCGGGCGGCTCCTCCAGGACAAGGTGAACGCCCACCCGAAGATGACCGTCGCCACGAACACCAAGGTCGTGAGCTTCAAGTCGAACGACAGTGGAAAGCTCGACCACGTCGAACTCGAGGATCGCGTGTCGGGGGAGCGACGGAAGCACCCGGCAGCGGGCGCCTTTGTCTTCATCGGGCTCGACCCCAATACTGCCTTTTTGAATGGCGAAGTGGAACTCGACGACTACGGCTTCATCGTGAGCGACGAGCAGTTCCGCACGAACCTGCCCGGGGTCTTCGTCGCCGGGGACGTGCGACACGGATCAACCAAACAACTGGCGTCCGCGGTCGGCGAGGGTGCGGCGGCGTCGATTCAGATCCGCTACCACTTAGACAAACTCGCAGCCCAGGAAGAAGTCGCGCTCACCCCATCGTCGTGAGGTGCGCGCCGACGGCGAACTCTTCTCGGCCCTTGGAGGTGAGGCGCCACACGCTCTGGTGACCCTGAACGGTCCACTCCGTCGGACCGCCGACGAGGGCGGTCTTTTCATCCACACCCACAATGGTCATGGTCGTCTCGTCGGGCAGCACGAAGCGCGTCAAGAGGTCGGGCACGCGCGCGGCGAAGGCGTCGAAGTGGGGGACGACCCCGAGGTGTTGGAGAAGACCGAGCCCCTCGGTGCTGCCCTTTTTCGGGTGGCGGAGGGATGGAATCCACGCGCCGAGCGCCATGGCCCCCGCCGAGCATCCCGCGAGCGCAGCGCCCTCGCGCCACGTCGCTTCGATCGTCGACCAGACGAGGGAGTCACGCAGTGTCTCGGCTAAGTAATTGGGGTCGCCACCGGAGAGGTAGATGAGACCCGCGCCGCGAATCAGATCGGCGAAGTCGGGGTTGTTCGCGTCCTCGTGGTCGTTCACCGGGACGATCACGGGTTCGACACCGAGACGTTCCGCTTGCTTGATGCCGAGTTGGTGCCAGTGATCGACGACGGAGGGCCCGTCTTGAACCGCGGCGGTGGCGAGTTGGACGTAACGCGCAGCGCGCCCGGCGATGAGACTCGCTTCGAGGTCGGCCATCTCGGGTAGGTACTCACCCGAACCGACCAGCGCTATTGGTCCGGGACCTGGTTCAACGCTCATCACCCTCCAGTGCCCCGTCGATTCACTAAATCTACCGTTCGACACCTAGTCTCAAACGGGAAACCGCTCGCGACGAACAGCGCAGTCGAAAGTCCTAGAGCAGCGTGGTGCAGAGGTCGTAGATCTCGCGCGGCACCTTGCGTTTGCCGGTCGCAATGGAAGAGATCGGTACCAACACGACGTTGTCGTCGCGCACCACGGGGATCATGCCGAACTTACCGGCGACGACCGCGTCGTAGGCGGCGTCACCGACGCGCGTGGCGAAGATGCGGTCGCGCGCGCTCGGACTGCCCCCTCGTTGGAGGTGGCCGAGGACCGTGGTGCGAACTTCGAAGCCACCGAGCTCTTCGATCTTGGCGGCGACGAACGGACCGACGCCCCTCGTCGCGTGGCGAACACCGCCGATGCCTTCGCTCGAGAGTTCACTCAGTTCGATGCCACCGAGTGTCGCCAGGTTGACCCCTTCGGCGACGACGACGAGTGAGTACTTGATTCCCGCCGCGCGACGCCGATTGATGTGGGAGATGATCTCGTCCATCGTGACCGAGAACTCCGGGATCAAGATGAGGTCCGCCCCGCCAGCGAGACCACCCATCGAAGCGACCCAACCGGTGGAGCGCCCCATCGTCTCGACCACGATGACGCGGTGGTGGGAGATGGCCGTGGTGTGGAGTCGATCGAGTGATTCGGCGACGATGTTGATAGCGGTGTCAAAGCCGATGCAGAAGTCGGTACCAGGAAGGTCGTTGTCGAGTGTCTTGGGGACCCCGACTACTGGAGCCCCACGTTCCGCTAACCAGTTGGAGATGCGTTGGGTGCCGTCGCCCCCGATGGCGACTAGGGCGTCAAGGTGCTCGTCGATGGCCTTTAAGACCAAGTCCCGGCCGCCTTCGGGCTCATCGAGGTTGAAGCGGGCTGTCCCGAGCAGGGTACCGCCGTGACCAATCACGCCGCGCAGATCAGCCGCCGTGAGCAAAGTGCCGTCGAAGTCGCCCGCGAGGCCGGCCCAGCCGTTCGCGATACCCACCACTTCGTGCCCGTCGCGCAGCGCAATCTCACCGATCGCTTTAATCGCGGCGTTGAGCCCGGGCGCGTCCCCGCCAGCCGTCAAGACACCAATGCGCATTACTGCTCCCTCGCCAAACCCAGACCCGTGTTCAGTCTAGGTACGTTGTGTTGCGAGGTACTGGACGCCCCTAAGCGAGCGCCTCTTCGCGCACGACGTCGGCGCGTGTGAAGAGCAGCGTGAGCCCGAAGCTCAACACCAGCGCCAACAACACCCCGAGGTTGGCGTAGGCCCAGTTACCACTCTTGCCGCCGAGGCCGATCGGGCCGAGCAGGTAACCCTGCCAGCTCAGCCACGACGCCGCCGAGTTGGTCACGAGACCGAGGCCGAGCACCGAGGAGACGATGGTGATCAGAATCGGTACGACGCGAAGATCGCCGTAGCGCCCGCGGGGTTGGTAGAAATCACCCTCGGCGTAGTCCTTACGACGAAGCGCCATATCGGCCAAGAAGACCCCGCACCACGCGGCGATGAGCACGCCGACGGTAATGAGGAAACCTTCGAACTGACCGAAGAAGTTCTTGTTGACGAAGAGGATGTAGATCGTGCCCAGCAACATGATGACGCCGTCCACCCCGGCCGCGGCGTAGCGCGGGATCTTGAGCCCCGCCGAGAGCAACGCGAGGCCCGAGGAGTAGATGTCGAGCACCGCTCCACCCACCAGACCGAGTATGGCGACGATGACGAAGGGCACGAGGAACCACGTCGGCAGCAAATTGGCGAGCGCACCGACCGGATTGTCGCCCACCGCGCTCTCCAGGCTGGAGGACGAGCCGGCGAGCAAGAGTCCGAAGAAAAGCAGCACGAGCGGCGCGATCGATGAGCCGAACGTGGTCCACCACACGACCCCGCGAGAGGAGGCGCTGCGCGGTAGGTAGCGCGAGTAGTCCGCAGCGACGTTCACCCAGCCGAGGCCGAAGCCGGTCATGACAAAGACCAGCGCGCCGACGGTTGCCTGAAATGATCCGCTGTGCAGATGACTGACGGTGTGCCAGCTGATGTGCTTAATCGTGAGACCGATGAAGACCACGGTGAGGATTGCGGTGACGACCGTGATGATGACCTGCATGCGCATGATGAGGTCAAAGCCCATGACGCCGCCGGCGATGATGAGGGCTGCGATCACAATCATGGCCACGACCTTCGTCGCGTCGCCGCCGCTCCAGCCGATACGAGCGAAGACCGTCGAGGTGGCGAGCACTGCGGTCACCGTGAGGGCGGTCTCCCAACCGACGCAGAGCAGCCACGAGATTCCCGACGGCAGGCGACTCCCGCGCACCCCGTAGGCCGCGCGGCTGAGCACCATGGTGGGCGCGGATCCACGCTTGCCGGCCGTCGCGATGACGCCGCAGAGCCAGAAACTGAAGACAATCCCGATGGCACCGACCACCACCGCCTGCCAGAAGGAGATACCGAACTCCAAGACGAAGGCGCCGTAGCTGAGTCCGAGCACGGAGACGTTCGCCCCGAACCAGGGCCAGAAGAGGTCGCGCGGAGAACCCTTGCGCTCGTTCTCGTCGATGACGTTGATGCCGTTTTCTTCGATGCGGAGGGCGCTCGCGCCACTCTTCTCCGTGCGTTCTGCTAAATCGTCGCTCACCGGGCCTCCTCGCGACTACCCCGTGAGTCGCTGGCAATGATTGTAGGAGGTGACGAACGGACCCCCACACAAATGAGTTGGCACCCGCGAGGCAGTTCACAACTGTTATTAGGGTGGTGAGGCATGAGCGACACGCCTCGGCTCTTCTGCCTCGACACCGTGTTGGTCGACGTGGTGCTCAAGGTCGCCGCGTTGCCCGAGCGCGCGGGAGACACCGTCGCCCAAGAGCAGCTCATCACTACCGGTGGCGGCTTCAACGCGATGAGCGCCGCGGCGCGCCACGGCCTCGGCGTCGTCTACGCGGGGCGACTCGGCGAGGGTCCCTTCGCCTCGATGGCCGAAGCCTCGCTCAAGGGCGAGCGCATCGCCACCCCCATCGAGCGCAATTCGAACCTCGACACGGGGATCTGCGTCGTGCTCGTCGAGCCCGACGCCGAACGATCCTTTGTCTCCTCGCGCGGCGCGGAAGACACTCTGCGGGCTGCCGACTTAATGACCCTGGACGTACGGAAGGGTGACTACGTCCTGGTGTCGGGATATAACGTCATGTATCCCGGTGCGGCGGACGTCGTGTTGGCGTGGTTGGCGCAACTGCCTGGCGAGGTCGTCGTTGCCTTTGACCCCGCGACCCGCATGGTCGACATTCCCGCCGCGAACCTTGAAACCATGCTGGCCCGGACGGATTGGTTGATCTGTAACGCCACGGAAGGGGTGAGGCTCGCGAAGACTCCCGACGTCGTAGAGGGTGCGTCGCAGCTCGCAACCATGAGCGACCGATTGAACGTACTCATTCGCAACGGCGAAAAGGGCTGCGTGGTGGCGACCAATCATCGTGTCGCGTCCATCGTGGACGGGTTTAGAACGAACGTCGTCGACCTCAACGGGGCGGGCGACGTCCACAACGGCGTCTTCCTCGCAGAGCTCGCCGAAGGCCAGTCGCCCTACGACGCTGCGCGCTGGGCTAACGCCGCCGCCGCAATCTCGATCAGCCGCTTCGGCCCGGCCAGTGGGCCCACTCGCGATGAGGTCGCGGCGTTCATCACGAACGACTGATCACTTCGCCGCTTCTCACTGCCTAGAAGTAGTTCTCACCGAGTTCTTCGCTCCACTTCGCCACCCGGAGCTCTCCGCGAGGTCCACTCCAGGAGTACACGGGCTTGATGTCGAGTACCTGCGTGTCGTTGATCGCGTCGAGGCCCCGCACGACGAGCGAACGCTTGTCGACGTGCTCGAGGGCCACGACCGAGAGCATGAGTCGGTTGGGTCGGTCTTTGTTGCGCTGGGCAAAGATGCCTACGTCGGGCCAGTCCTTATTCCCGCGGGGGCGTCGATGCCAGGGCCCGGGCGGCACGTTCTGCGCCAAGCCCGCGAAGAAGACGATCTCGACGTGGGAGAACTCCTCGAGTCCCCGCAGGGCGGACGTCGGTACGTCGTCGGCCAACTCAATGGTAGAGACGAAGTCATCCCAGTTGTCGTCGGCCAGTTCACGTCGCTCGTTTCGCACGTAGGCCACGGTGCGCATGAGCGGTTCCACGGACCCAATCTAGTGAAGTGAGTAAATACTCGTCTCGATCATCAAAAGTGCGGAGGCGAGAGCGATATGGTTGGGCGTTCGAGAGGGGGTGAGATGGCCGAACTGACCTTTACCTACGGCACGATGGCCGCTGGGAAGTCGACCCTCGCGCTGCAGTTGTGTTGGCAACTGCGCGAGAGTCGCAGTGACGTGGCACTGTGGACCTTCGGCGACCGCAGCGCCGAAGGAATGGTGACGAGTCGCATCGGCATCGAGGCGGCGGCGGAAGCCGTTGCGCCCGGTGAGTCGTTGGAAGGTCCGATCGCCCAACTCCGAGCGCGCGGGGTCGCCACGCTGGTGGTGGATGAGGCGCAGTTCGCGACGGTTGGACAGGTCGATGAGCTGGCCGTCCTGGTCGACGAGCACGGCGTGGACGTGCACGCCTTCGGCCTCTCGGCCGATTTTCTTCTCAACGTGTTCCCGGCCTCGGCGAGACTGTTCGCGATCGCGGACTGGTGCCACGAACTGCCCTTGACTTCGTCGTGCTGGTGTGGGCAAAAGGGCCGCTGCAACGCGCGGGTGGTTAACGGGGTCGTGGCGCGCGAGGGATCCCAGTTCGTCACGGGCGACGTCGCCGACGGAGCGGTGCACTACCAAGTGCTCTGTCGCACCCACTACCGACTCGGCCAACTCGCGCCGACGTAGATCGAGACGGAAGAGTGAGTGGACAAATTGTCCATTTTTTGCCCATTGATGAACGTTTTGTTGACGGTCAGTCGTGCAGACTGTGACGATGTCGTTTGAGATCAAAGCCACGCCGAGCGCCCTCACCGAGGTGGGCGAAGTCTGCTCGAGCCCGTGGGGGATCTTCGCGGGATGTCCGCGTTGCGCCACGGCGCTCGGCTCCGGGCACGCGCGCTTTCGCTGCCTCGCCTGTGGATGGCGCGACAGCAGCGTCGATTAACCCTCGATTCGCCTCGAATCGTCGTTAATTACTCGATTTCTCTTTGATTTCACCTGCGAAGTGACTGCACTTCACGCCCCGTTTACCTTCCATTTCTAGGTTGCTTCTGACAACACGTTCGAGTGTCGAATCGTCGCGTCAGCAGTTCAATCTTTCTTTAGGAGGAAAGTTCAGAATGAAGAAATCACTCAGACTTCTTGCGGCGGTTTCTCTCGCTGTTAGTGGTCTCATTACCGTGGCGATCCTGCCAGCCAGTGGCGCGGCGAAGTCCACGAAAGTGGTGTGCTACAAACTCAGCGGCAGCGCGGTGAAGTCCGCCAAGTTCGCTGGCCACTGCCCGAAGGGTTGGTCGAAGACCAAACCCAAGACAGCAGCGCCGAGTCTCATGGGCTCCAACAAGGCGGGTGACACCGACCTCGTGGTGCCCGGAAAGACCACGCTCAACATCAATGGCTCGTCCTTTGACGCGCCCTTGGTGGGCGTGACCACGTCGGGTTCGACGGCTTACAGCGCGGGCGGCAACGTCAGCTTCAGCGCCTACCCGGCCGGCGGATCAGGATCGGGTCGCACCGGCATCACGAACGGCTCACTGCAGATCGGCTTCTCCGACGTCCCGATGACCTCCGGCGCGGGCACGTTGCCCAGTGGTGTCACCGAAGCGAACTACGTCCAGGTGCCCTACCTCTTGGGCGGCGCGGTCGTCGGATACAACCTCGGCGGTGGCTTTGACGGACTGAAGTTGACCGCGGCCGAAGTGGCCAACATCTACAACGGGACGATCACGCAGTGGTCAGACCCCACGATCGTGGCGACCAACGGCGGCGCGTCCTCGACGCTGGGCAAGGCGTTGACGCTGCTCGGCACAGCGAACGAGCCCAAGGACACCATCAAGGTGCTCTACCGCGCGGCGAGCTCCGGCACGACCGAGGCCTTCACCTACTGGCTCTACGACGCCGGTAACTCGGGCATCGCGCCCAGTGGTGGATCGGTCATGGAAGGTTCCGGCGGCGCCTGGAAGGCGACCAACATCGACGGTGTCGCGAACAACGCGGGCATGGCCACGACGCTCGACGCGACGCTCGGCGCCATTGGCTACGTCGAGTACAGCTACGTCTTGATCCCCGGCAACAACCGGATCCAGATCGCCTCACTCCAGGACAAGAACGGCCAGTGGCTCCAGCCGAGTTTGACGAACATCGGCAACGCGGCTGCGGCCGCGGGGACGAGTGTCACACCGGACAACTTCGCCATCGTGAACGAGCCCGGCAACAACGTCTGGCCCTTCGCAACCTACAGCTGGGCGATCATCCCCAAGGTGGAGACCAGCGAAGCGACCTGTGAAGCCGCGACGAAGTATCTCGACTGGGAGACGCACTACGGACAGAGCGCCTTGGCCAAGGGTGAGGGCTACGTCCCACTGCCGGCGGCGGCAGCGGCCTACGCCCGAACGCAACTCGAGACCGTTACCTCGGGCGGCACGGTCTGCGTGACCCAGAAGTCGTAAGTAAGAACAACTAAGAGAGGGTGTTGGTAGTTCACAGCATGGACCAGGTAGCACTCGACATCCTGCGGGACGAGGAGGTGGTGGCGGAGAACACTCCCGCCGCCACCCCTCGTTCGTGGTACGCCAACGTCTTGCTCGTGGCCGCGGCGCTCTTCGCGGCGGTCAGTGTCGGTTTCGTCGGCACTATTTTTTGGAGTTCCCTTCCCACGTGGGTGCACCACGGTGGGACACTGCTGACGAGCAGCAGTTGGGTCTCACCCGCGGGTCCCTTTGGTGGACTCGCCATGATTTCGGGGACCTTTGAGACGTCGATCATCGCGCTGGTCATCGCGGTGATCATTGGCCTCGGGACGTCGATCTCCATCGTCTTTTTCATCCCTCGGCGTTTTCGCACCGTCGTCGCCACGTTCGTCGAACTCCTGGCGGCGATTCCGAGTGTGGTCTATGGCCTCTGGGGTCTGCTCGTCATCGCACCGTGGATGGAGACGACCGTCAACCCGTGGCTCAACAAGTGGCCGTTCGCCAAGGCCATCTTCGGCAACTCCGGCCAGGAGTTCGGTACCTCACTGCTCCTCGCGTCCGTCGTCCTGGGCATCATGATCCTGCCGACCTTCGTCGCCATCAGTCGCGAGGTCATCGCGGTCGTGCCCCAAGACCTTCAAGAAGCCAGCCTCTCCTTGGGTGCCACACGCTGGCAGATGATCCGTGAGGTCGTACTCCCCACCGCCAAGATTGGCCTTTTCGGCGCGACGTTCTTAGCCCTCGCGCGCGCCACCGGGGAAACCGTCGCGGTCGCCCTCGTGGCCGGCAGCGTCGCCAACGCGCAGTTCCATCTGCTCTATCCCGGCACCTCCATCGCGGCGTGGATCGCCACGGAGTTCGGCGAAGCTCAGGGTAACGAGATCTCCGCTCTGATGGCGCTCGGGGTCATCTTGATGGTGCTGAACGTTGGCTTGGCGCTCATTAGTCGGGCGTTGGTGAGCCGCCAACGAAAGGTGCTGGCCCGAGTATGAGCGACCTCATCGAACTCGAAGAGCCCGCCGAGCCGAGCAACTCCTCGCGCGAGGAGATTCGTCGAATCTCCGACAACGCTCGTGCTCGTCGCATCGCAATCTCGCGTGTCATGGTCGCACTTTGTGGCGTAGCGCTGCTGATCGCGGCGGTGCCGTTGGTCGCGCTCCTCTACCAGTTGATCAACAAGGGCGTCGGGCAGCTCAATCTCGACTTCTTCACGAAGCTCCCCGAGACGCCGACGTTGATCGCGCCGAACGCCACTGGCGGCATCTCGAACGCCATCGTTGGGACCATCGCCTTGACGCTCTACGCGTCCATTCTGGCCATCCCCGTCGGGGTGCTCGTGGGGGTCTACCTCGCTGAGACCGACTCCAAGTTCGCCACGACGCTACGCGTCATCGCCCAGACCATGGCCGGCGCGCCGTCGATCTTGATGGGGCTGTTCGCGTTTTCCTTCGTCGTCCACGACCTCAACATCGGCTTCACGGCGATAGCCGGCTCCTTCGCGCTCGCGGTCCTGATGTTGCCCGTGATCATCATCTCCACCGAGATAGCGGTGCGCAACGTGCCCAACTCCCTGCGCGAAGCGGGCCTTGCGCTCGGCGCGAAGCCGCACAAGGTCTCGACCAAAGTGGTGCTCCCTTCGGCCGTCACCGGCATCGTCACCGGCGTGATCCTCGCGATCTCGCGGGCCGTCGGTGAGACCGCGCCGGTGTTGCTCGTGATCGGTGGCGGGTTCACCAACTCCTGGCAGCCCTTCAACCCGGTCTCGGCGATGCCGCTGGCGATCTTCGAGAACGCCAAGTCGGAGTGGCCGAGCCAGCGAGCCCAGGTCTGGGGAATTGCGTTAGTCCTGGTCGCCTTCGTTTTTGTATTGAGCCTTACCGCCCGGATTTGGGCATCGAGAAAGCAGCAGGTTAGAAACTAGACATGGAGCGAGAAACAGAGATCATGACCGAGATCCAAGCCCAGCCCACTACGACCATCACGCCCGCGTTACGCGGACCCGTCGCGATGCAGTTGCGCGACGTCGCGGTGTCCTTTCACGGACGCACCGCGGTGCGCGACTGCAGCTTCGACGTGGTGAAAAACCGCGTCACGAGTCTGATCGGACCCTCGGGCTCGGGCAAGACGACGTTGCTGCGCGCGCTCAATCGACTCCACGACCTGACGCCCGGCGCGAAGGTGAGCGGACAGATCCTCTTAGAAGGCACCGACATCTACCGCGGCAATCTGACCGTCACCGAGTTGCGCACGCGCGTCGGCATGGTCTTCCAGCGACCGAACCCGTTCCCCACGATGTCGATCTACGACAACGCCGTCTCGGGACTTCGCTTCAACGGCATCAAGAAGAAGTCACTGCTCGATGAAGCGGCCGAGTCGTCGCTCCGTTCGGCCGCCCTGTGGGACTCGGTCTCTAGTCGCCTCAAGGTGGCGGCTTCGAACCTCTCGGGCGGAGAGCAGCAGCGTCTGTGCATCGCGCGAGCGCTAGCACTCGAGCCCGAGGTGCTCTTGATGGATGAGCCCACCTCCGCGCTCGACCCCGTCGCGACGCTGCGCATCGAAGAGCTCATGACGAGCTTGAAGAGCCGGGTGACGGTGGTCATCGTGACCCACAACATGCAACAGGCCGCTCGAATCTCGGACGACTGTGCGTTCTTGTTGATGGGGGAGGACCGCGCCGGGGAACTCATCGAGTTCGACACCACGGAGAAGATCTTCAACAATCCCGTCGACTCACGCACCCTCGACTACACCCTCGGCCGCTTCGGTTGATCGGGCCCCGTTGGGGCATGGCAGACTAACCAGAACCGTCGTTCTGGAGGGTGCATCGTGGGCAATGAACTGTGGCAGGAGTCGGCGACGACGCTCGCCAACTTGATCCGTAGTGGGCAGACCTCCTCGCGCGAAGTCGCCGAAGCCCACCTCGCGCGCATCGACGCGGTGAATCCCGCCGTTAACGGCGTCGTCGAAGTACGCCCGGAAGAGGTCCTCAAAGAAGCCGACGCCGCCGACGCCGCGCAGCGCGACCACCAGGCGCTCGGGGCGCTGCACGGGGTTCCCTTCACCGTCAAGATCAACCTCGACGTCGCGGGCTACGCCACCAGCGAAGGTTGCGTCGCCTTAAAGGACTTCGTCGCCACCGCCGACGCGCCGATCGTTGAGCAGATGCGTCGCGCGGGCGCGGTCGTGCTGGCGCGCACCAATATGCCCGACCTCGGTCTGCGCATCAATTCGGTCTCCTCGCTCTACGGCGCCACGCACAATCCCTGGAAGCACGGCTATACGGCCGGCGGTTCCTCGGGCGGCGAGGCGGCGTCGATCGCCTCGGGGATGAGCCCCATCGGACTCGGGAACGACATCGGCGGTTCGCTGCGCAACCCGGCGTATTGCTGTGGGGTCGCGTCGATCAAGCCATCGCGCGGGCGCGTCGCCCAGGGCAACCCGAGCGCGCTGTTCGACATGCCGGTCAACTCCCAGTTCATGCTGGCCGACGGCGTGCTCGCTCGCCACGTCGGTGACGTACGTCGGGGACTCGAAGTCGTCATGGGCGCCCACCACGGCGACCCGCAGTCCTTCGACGCGCCGCTGCACGGGCGTCCCGTCGCGAAGCGCGTCGCCCTCGTGGCCGAACCCGGCGGCGGGACCACCCACCCCGACGTCGCCGAAGGTGTGCGGATCGCCGGACGCGCCCTCGAGGCGGCCGGGTACGAAGTTGAAGAGATCGAGCCGCCGTTGCTCATTGAGGCGTACCTCTCCTGGGCGGAGTTGATGATGACGAGTCTCGCGGTGGCGCGACCCCTGATCGAGCCGGTGATGGGTGAGGAGGGTCGTCGATTCTTGGACCTGAGCAGCGTCGAGTTCCCGCCCGCGACGCCAGAATCGACGGCGCTGATGTTCATGTTCCGCTACAAGGTGGCGCGCGCCTGGCGCGAGTTCTTGACGAACTACCCCTTAATCGTCGGGCCAACCTGGACGCAGCCGCCCTTCGAGTTGGACTTCGACATCCAAGACGCCGAGTCGGCCATGAAGGTCGTCGAACTGTTTCGCTTCGTGTTGCCGGCCAACCTGCTCGGCCTGCCCGCGGCCTGCGTCGCGACCGGTGTCGCCAGCGGCTTACCCACGGGCGTGCAAGTCATCGGCGACCTGTTGCGCGAGGACCTCTGCCTGAACGCCGCCGAGGCGATCGAAGAGAGCGTCGGCGTCCTCACGCCGATTGACCCGCGCGCGTAACGCGTGGCGGCCCTGATTCGTCCGATCGAGCAGCGCGACCTTCGCGCCGCGTCGCTCGTCGTCCAGGGCGGCGCGAATTTTCCAGACGAGGAACACGAGGACGACGTCGAGGCCTACTGGTCCGCCGTCACCGAGACGCGCGCCCGTCGTGGTGAGGTCCTCGTCGCCGACCTTGACGGTGAGGTCGTCGGCGTGCTCCAGGTGATCGTCTTTCAGCACTTCCAACACACTGGTGGCTGGTGTGCGGAGTTGGAGAGCGTCCACGTGCGAGAAGACCAGCGCAGCGCGGGTATCGGCGGCGAACTACTAGCTGCCGCGGAGGACGTCGCGCGACGCGCGGGTTGTTACCGCGTGCAACTGACGAGTCGCAAGTTCCGCGTCGACGCACACCGCTTTTATTTGGCCCACGGCTTCGAAGCGACGAGCGAAGGCTTTAAGAAGCCCCTCTAGGGGACCGCGACCTCGCGCAGCGCGCCATCGTCCACGTCAAAGACGAAGCCGCGAATCTCCTGGCCATCGACGAAGGGGCTCGCCCGCAAGGTCTTGACAGTCTGGCGGACGTCCTCGTCGACGTCGCGGTAGGCGCCGAGTCGAAACGGTGGTCGTTCGCCGAGGGTATCGGTGATCTCATCTATCAAGGTGGCTTCGTCGAATGACTCCAGGCCGCAGCGCGTGTGGTGGATCACCATGACCGCGCGCGTACCCAGGAGCCGCTGACTCAGCAACAAAGAGCGCACGGCGTCCTCGCTGGCGAGACCCCCGGCGTTTCGCACCAGGTGCACCTCGCCGAGGTCGAGACCCAGCGCGCCAAAGAGGTCGAGTCGAGAGTCCATGCAGGTCAGCACCGCGAGATGCAGCGCCGGGGTGGTGGGAAGTTCGCGGTGCCCGTGGGTCGTCACGTAGCGCGCATTGTGCTCTAGGAGTTCGTCGATGACGGTCATCGGACCATCTTAGAAAATCGTCGCATTCACCCCGTCTCGGCGTGAGTACGCTCGCACCAGGAGGTGCCTATGGAGCATATGGACGAGGTACGTGAGGAGTTACGTCAACCCGCACTCGACCTGCACGCGCTGATCCCCGACGTGATGAAGGGCTACGTCGCGCTGTCGAGTGCGGCCTTCGCGGAAGGGGAACTCAGTAGTGGCGTGAAGGAGTTGATGGCGCTCGTCATCGCNNGTCTGGGGGCCTCGGGCCCTTCGCAGCTTCGACGAAGCGATGGTGGCGCGAACGGCCTAAATGTCGTAGGGCAGGTGCTTGATGCCGTTGACGAAACTCGAGGCGAGTTGGTCCGGTGGCCCCGTGGGGTGGATGTTCGGTGCCCGCGAGAGCAACTCGCGCCACATCACCCTGATCTCGCGGCGCGCCAGGTGCGCGCCCAGACAGAAGTGGGGACCCGGCGCACCGAAACCGTAGTGGTCGTTCGGGGTTCGTCCGAGATCGAAGACGTAGGGGTCGGCGAAGACGTCCTCGTCGCGATTGGCCGAGTTGTAGAACAACAACACGCGGTCGCCGGCCGATAGGTCAAAGCCCGAGAGGGTGTAGTCACTGGCCAGTGTTCGGCGCATCCAGATCACCGGTGACGCCCAGCGAACGATCTCCTCGACGGCGGTCTTAGCGAGTCCGTCGAAGTCCGCCGCCCACCGGTCGCGCTGCTCGGGGTACTGGCCGAAGGCGTTGAGCCCGTGGGCGAGGGCCGTGCGCGTCGTCTCGTTACCCGCGGCGACCAACAGGACGAAGAACGAGGCCAACTCCTGCTGGGTCAGTTTCTCCGATTCGATCTCGGCGTTCACGAGGGCGCTCGTGATGTCGTCGATGGGCTGGTCGCGGCGGTACTTGCCGAGTTCTTCCATGATGCCCGTGACGGTGGCGGCGGCCTCGAGGATCGCCAGTATCGGATCGGTGCCCTCGGCGATGTACTCGACGTCGCCGTTGGAGAGGATTACGTTCGAACAGCGCAGCACGGTCGCGTACTCACTCGGCGGCACGCCCATCATCGAACAGATGATCTCTAAGGGAAAGGGCGCGGCGATGTCCAGCGTGAAGTCGCCGGTTCCTTGGCGCAACGCCTTCGTGACGAGCCCGTCGGCGACGCGCTCGATGGAGTCTTCAACGGCACGGATGTTGCGCGGGTTGAACGCGTTCGAGACAATACGACGCAGGCGGGCGTGCTTGGGGTTGTCGGTTGAGATCATGCCCGAGAAGTATTCGACCATCTCCGCGGGGAGGTCCACCAGCGAGACCGCCCCGGGACCGGACAGGAAGACCTCGGGATGCTTCGACGCCTCGGCGACGTCCACGTAGCGTGTGAGGGCGTAGTAGCCATTGCCCCGAGGGATCTCGATGACCGAGTCCACCATGACCGGGTCGTCGTAGTGACTGATCGGTCGTTCGGCCCGTAGCGACTGGAAGGCGCCTTCGCGCTCGGCATAAGGACGGCGCCAGAACTCGACGTCCGAGAGGTCGATTTCCTCGACGCTTAACACACTGACGGGTTCGTACACGCAAGACATCGTAGTGAGCGGGGAGCGCGCGGGCACGCGGGGCTCGTTTCACGGCAGACTGAAGGAGTGGAACTCACCGATCAAGAACGCGGCAGCCGACTCAGTGCGTTGAATGCACTGATAGAGCTCATGCGACCCTCGGTCCAGGCCGACGGTGGGGACCTGGTCCTCGTGCGCTGCGACGTCGAGACCGGGGTCGTTGAAGTNNTGAGGACTCCTCGCTGCTCGGCACCGGCGGGTACGTGCCGCGTTACCGCCAACTTTGACGCGTTAGATCGACGCCGGAATCGTCACCCCGGTCAGGCCCTCGGCGACCGACCACAGACGTGCCGCCACCTCGGGGTGCCGCGCCCGTCGTGGGGTGGCCACGAGCGTGGTCGCGCCGGTGAGACCCAGTGGTCCTCGGGGTCCGTAGTACGCACCATTCGTCGCATCGGGACTCGTGGCGCCATAGAGCATCGGCTCGGTGCCTTGTTCCACCCCCTGGGCCGGCAGGTAGCGAAGGTCGCCGAAGAGCGAACGCTTGGGTCGCGTGCGACCGAGGTTCGCTCCCGCGTCAAACAGGTTGGTGCGGGTGTAGCCGGGGTGCGTCGCGTTGCTCATGAGGTCCCAGCCACGCTCGTTCGCGACGAGCGCCAGGTGCTGAGCGAAGAGGAGATCGGCGAGTTTGGACTGCGCGTAGGCCGTAAACGGGCGGTAGTGGCGCTGACGCTGGAGGTCGTCGAAGGTGATGCGCCCGTATGCGGCGGCGCTGCTACTCATGGTGGTCACCGTCGGACCAGCCGCGGCGAGTAGCAGGGGGAGTAGACGTAGCGTCACGGCGAAGTGTCCAAGAAAGTTGGTCGCGAACTGCAGCTCGAACCCGTCGACCGACTCCATGCGCGTGGGGGGTGCCATCACCCCGCCGTTATTGAGCAGCACGTCGATGGGCACGTTCTCCTCCACCATCGCCGCAGCGAAGCGCTCGACCGACGCGAGGTCCGCCAAGTCAAGTTCTCGCACGGTCAGCGTCGCCGCGGGGAACTGCGCCGCGATCGCTTCGAGTGCCGCCGCGCCCTTGTCGACGTTGCGCACCGCCAGGACGACGTTCGCGCCCGCGCCCGCGAGGCGCCGCGCCGCTTCTTTGCCCGTGCCGCTGTTGGCGCCGGTCACGACACAGAGCTTGCCGTGTTGGGTGGGAACTCGGTACACGACATCTCCTTTCGCGATCGCGGCGGCGCCTCGGTGTCGAAGCGTACCGGCCTTCGCCCGTCGGTCCCAAGGAACCGCCGAGGGCGATCGAAGGCGGGGCTTAGGTGGTGACGCGGGGCTCTTTGGGTAGCCCGAGCGCACGCTCCCCGATGATGTTGCGCTGGATCTCGGCGGTGCCGCCCCAGATCGTCTCGGAGCGCGCGAAGAAGAACGCCGCCTGGAGTTCCGAGACCGGGTAGTCCGAGCGACCTCGGCGAAACGACCCCGAGGGACCAGTGAGCGTACCTTTTCCGGTGAGGATCTGGCCTTCCATGCCGACGATGTCGATCGCCAACTCCGTGGACGCGCGGTGCGCCTCGGACCAGAACATCTTGTTGCACGCGCCGAGCAGCGCGGCGTTGTGGGTGTTGTTGAGGGCGTCGGTGAGCGTTCGGAACCCATTGATCTCCATGATCTTGACCTTCGACCACGCCTTGACAAGTGCGTCGCGCACCAGATCGTCCTCTAAGCGATTGACCCGACGGGCTTCACTGACGATGAACTCCCACTCTTTTAAGAACCGGCGGTACCCCGTGGTGGAAGAGGACCCCCGCTCGAAACCGAGTGTCGTCATCGCGACCTTCCAGCCGTTGTTCACGCCGCCGATCACGTTGGCCTTCGGACAACGGGCGTTGGTGAAGAAGACCTCGTTGAACTCGGCCGTACCGTCGACCTGGGTGATGGGACGCACGTCGACGCCCTCTTGATGCATGGGCACGAGGAGGTAGCTGATGCCCGCGTGCTGTGGGGCATCGGGGTCGGTGCGGGTGAGGAG
>PKZN01000059.1:0-5143 GCA_003133075.1 Acidimicrobiaceae bacterium
GGCATGGAACTTTCTGGCGTCGTCGTCGCGGTGGGCGACCGCGTCGTCGAACCACTCATGGCTCGACGGGTCTGTGCGATCGTGGGTGGCGGCGCGCAAGCGACGCACTGTGCGCTCCCGAGCGAGCATCTCATCTTCGTACCTGACGACGTCACCTTCGACGAAGCTGGCGGGTTTTCCGAGGCGTTCATCACCGCCTATGACGCGCTGGTCACCCAAGGTGGGCTCGCGGCGGGCGAACGCGTCCTCATCTCCGGCGCCGCCGGTGGCGTGGGGGCCGCCGGCGTTCAGATTGCCCGAGTGCTTGGCGCCGAGGTCGTCGCGGTCACCCGGACCGACGAGCACCACGAGCGCCTGCGCGGGCTCGGCGCACACGAGACGATCACCCTCGAGGAAGTCGGTTCCCTCGCGGGAATTGACGTAGTACTCGAACTACTCGGTGCCGCGCATCTCAACCTCGCCCAGCGCGTCCTCAACCCCTTCGCTCGAGTAGTCGTGATAGGCGTCGGCGCGGGACGCACCGCGGAGTTGGATCTGCTCTCGATGATGACCAAGCGCGCGCGCATCACGGGTTCGACGTTGCGCTCGCGCTCACGCGAGGAGAAAGCGGAGGTCGTGCGCGGGGTGAGTAACGCACTCGTTCCACGCTGGACGCTCCACGAGCTCGAAGTGCCCCTCGCGAAGGTCTTCCCCATAGAGCACGCGGATGAGGCGTACGAATACTTCGCCGCGCCTGGCAAGTTCGGAAAGGTCGTGCTGCGCGTCGGGGCCTAGGCCCGTAGGTTGAGCCCGTGTCCGAAACGATTCCGCTCCCGGATCCCTCGCGCCTCGACCCGAGCCGCGAGGACTACGCCGCCATCATCGAAGCGCACGAGACGGCCGTGCGCGCGGGTGAGATCACCTACCGCGACCCCGCCACCGGTTTGTTCGTCTTAACCGTCGCCACGCACCTCACCCGAGGACACTGCTGTGAGAGTGGATGCCGCCACTGTCCGTATCTAAATCAGTGAACGAAGCGGCGTGTACTCGAGGTTGAGCGCCTCGGCGACGGGGCCGTAGGTCACCTTGCCCTTGACCACGTTGACGCCTTCGGCCAGCGCGTCATCGGCCAAGACCGCTTCGCGCCAGCCGTGTCGGGCGAGTTCGAGGACGTAGGGCAACGTCGCGTTCGATAACGACCTCGTCGAGGTCGCGGGCACGGCGCCGGGCATGTTCGCCACGCAGTAGAAGATCGAACCGTTCACCTCGAAGGTCGGGTTCGAGTGCGTGGTCGGTCGAGTCGCCTCGAAACAGCCGCCCTGGTCAACCGAGATGTCCACGAGCACCGAGCCNNTGGATGTCAACCTGGCGAAGTCGCTCTAGATTACGATCGAGGATCTTGACGTTGGCGTGTAGTCCGACGGCCATGGTCGCCGCCGCCAGCCCCGACACGCCCGCACCGATCACCACGACGGTCGCCGGCGCGACGCCGGGCACACCGGCGATCAACGTGCCGTGTCCACCCCCGGGTCGCATCAGGTGATGCGCGCCCATCATGGGCGCCATGCGGCCCGCCACCTCGCTCATCGGGGTGAGGAGTGGGAGCGAATTATCGCGCAGACGCACCGTCTCGTAGGCGATGGCGACGTTCTTCGCCGCGACCAATGCGTCGGTGCACCCCCTCGAGGCGGCGAGGTGTAGGTAGGTGAAGAGCACCTGATCCTGGCGAGCGCCGAGACGGGCGAACTCCGCCTCGACGGGCTCTTTCACCTTCAAGAGCAGATCACTCTCGGCCCACACGTCATCGGCCGAGGCGATGATCGTGGCGCCGTTAGCGACGTAGTCCGCGTCGGGGATGGACGAGCCGACCCCGGCGCCTTCTTCGACGAGGACCCGGTGACCCGCGCCCGTGAGCTCTCTTGCGCCCGCGGGCGTCAGCGCCACGCGGTACTCGTCGGTCTTTATCTCTTTGGCTACCCCGATGATCATGCTGGATTGCTCTTTCGCTCGAAATCGACTTCACTACGCTACAGACCGCTCGTTGCTCGCAATCGACTAGAACTCGACGTTGTGCATCACGTGCTTGACGCGGGTGTAGTCCTCGAACCCGTAGACCGAGAGGTCCTTGCCGTAACCCGATCGCTTGAAACCGCCGTGGGGCATCTCGGCGACGAGGGGGATGTGGGTATTGATCCACACGCAGCCAAAGTCCAGGTCCCGCGCGAAGCGCATCGCGCGACCGTGGTCGCGGGTCCACACCGATGACGCCAGGCCGTAGTCGACGCCGTTCGCCCAGGCGAGGGCTTCCGCTTCGTCGGAGAACTGCTGGACCGTGATCACGGGGCCAAAGATCTCGCTCTGGATCATCTCGTCGTCCTGGTGAAGGCCGGCGACGACCGTGGGGGCGATATAGAACCCCTCGCTTCCGACCCGCGCGCCACCCGCGACGACCGACGCGTACTTCGGCGTTCGCGAAAGAAAGCCCGTCACGCGCTCAAACTGCGATTCGTTGTTCACCGGGCCGAAGAGGGCGTCGTCGTTCTCGGGCGCCCCGGTGACGGTGGCCTTCGCCTGCTCGGCGAGGGCGTCGACGAAGTCGCCGTACACCTTGGGTCCCGCCAGCACGCGCGTGGCGGCCGTGCAGTCTTGACCCGCGTTGAAGTAGCCGGCGACGGCGATGTTCTCAACGGCGCTGGCGAGATCGACGTCGTCAAAGACGATGACCGGCGCCTTGCCGCCCAACTCTAAGTGCACCCGTTTGAGGTCCTTAGCGGCCGATCCCGCGACTTCCATCCCCGCGCGTACCGAACCGGTGATCGAGACCATGGCGGGTGTGGGGTGTTCAACGAGGAGGCGACCGGTGTCGCGGTCACCACAGACCACGCCGAAGACTCCTTCGGGCAGGACTTCGGCCATCAGTTCGGCCATGAAGAGCGTGGACGCCGGCGTCGTGTCGCTCGGCTTTAAGACCATCGTGTTGCCCGCGGCGATCGCCGGTGCCCACTTCCACACGGCCATCATCATCGGATAGTTCCAGGGCGTCACCGCCGCGCACACGCCGACGGGCTCGCGTCGTACGTAACTGGTCATACCCTCCATGTACTCACTCGCCCCGCGGCCCTCGAGCAGTCGCGCGGCGCCGGCGAAGAAGCGAATCTGATCGAGCATCGGGGGAATCTCTTCGCTCATGGTGAGCGAGATGATCTTGCCGGTGTTCTCGGCCTCAATCGCGACGAGTTCTTCGGCGCGCGCTTCGAAGACGTCAGCGATCTTGAGTAGAGCGCGCGAACGCTCCGAGGGTGTCGTACGCTTCCAGGCCGCGAACGCGGAGGAGGCAACGGCGAAAGCGTGGTCCACGTCAGCCTCGTTGGAGACTGGCGCTTCGGCAAAGGCGAGTCCGGTGACCGGGGAGATCAACTCGACGTACTTCCCACTCGCTGGTGCCACGGACTGGCCCCCGATGAAGTTGGCCAGACGACGCATACACCCATCCTTCTCTCGGAGCGCACCGACGTGGTACCCGAGGTCACTCCAGAGATTACTGGGGTTTCGTCACCTGGAGTGTGGAATAAGTCACTGCGGGGCATATTTACGACGCATTCCGTCACCAATGTCGCCTATACTGCCTCTATCCGCAGTCACGGGGCCGTAAGGACACCGGACCAGGAGCACCCAATGCCAGCCAGCCGACCACAGCGACAGAGTGACGCGAGCGAGGAACGCTCATCCTTTGAGTTGATCAACACGGTCCCCGGTGTGCTCGACGCTCCCGATCGCAAGATCATCAGCCTGCTCCAACAAGACGGCCGACGCGCCTACGGCGCCATCGCCGAGGAGATCGGCCTCTCCGAGGCGGCCGTGCGTCGTCGGGTGCAACGTCTGCGCGATTCGGGCGTCATGCAGATCGTCGCGATCACCGATCCTCTCCAATTGGGTTACGGCCGAGAGGCGCTGATCGGTATCCGCGTGCACGGCGACGTGCGACTGGTGGCCGACAAGATCGCCGCCATCGACGAGGCCAACTACGTGGTCATGACCGCCGGCAGCTTCGACATCATCGCCGAAGTGATCGCCGAGGACGACAACGACTTGGTGCACCTGCTCAACGACTCGATCCGCTCGATACCGGGCGTCACCGAAGTCGAAACATTCTTATATCTGAAGTTGGCCAAACAAACCTACGCATGGGGGACCAAGTGACACTGCACGAAACCATCTCTGACGGCATGACCGTCACCGACGAGGTACACGCGAGCCACAACTACGCCGAGCGCGCTCGTCGCAGCCTCTGGCTGCAGATGTCACGGATGGGCGCGTACAACGAGCACAACGAGGTGCCCATCATGGTGCGCGGCGCGGGCACGCGGGTCTACGACGCCAACGGGACCGAGTACTTCGACGGCCTCTCAGGACTCTTTACCAACTCGCTCGGCCACGGTCGTCGCGATATCGCGGCCGCCGCGGCGGCCCAGATGGAGGAGATGGCGTTCTTCCCACTATGGACCTACGCGCACCCCAAGGCCATCGAACTGGCCGAACGTCTCTCGAGTCTCGCCCCCGGCGACCTCAATCGCGTCTTTTTCACCACCGGTGGCGGCGAGGCGAATGAGAGCGCCTGGAAGTTGGCGCGTAACTACCACAAGTTGCGCGGCGACCTCGATCGATACAAGGTCATCAGCCGCGACGTCGCCTACCACGGCACCACCCTGGGTGCCTTGACCATCACTTCCCTCGAGGCCTACCGCACGCCCTTCGAGCCCCTAGTGCCCGGCGCGGTCAAGGTGCCGGCGCTCAACTTCTACCGTGCCGAGAAGCACGCGGACGACTTCCAGGCCTTTGGTATCTGGCAGGCGCACCAGATCGAAGAGGCGATCCTGCGCGAGGGTCCCGACACCATCGCCGCGGTCTTCTTAGAGCCCGTGCAGAACGCCGGCGGGTGCTTCGTTCCTCCCCAGAGCTATTGGCGCGAGGTACGCGAGATCTGTGATCGCTACGGCGTGCTCCTCGTCTCGGACGAAGTGATCTGCGCCTTCGGACGAATCGGTACGTGGTTCGGCGGTCAGAAGTTCGACTACGTCCCCGACATCATCACCTGCGCCAAGGGCATCACCGCCGGCTACGCCCCGCTCGGTGCGATGATCGTCTCGGACCGAATCGCCGAGCC
>PKZN01000059.1:5153-12976 GCA_003133075.1 Acidimicrobiaceae bacterium
GGACGAAAGAGACCTGGTTCGGTGACGACGCCGAGCGACTGCTGCGAGGCTACGTCTCGCCAGAAATCTTCCGCCGGGGGCTCATCTGTCGCTCGGACGACCGGGGCGACCCCGTTGTGCAACTCGCGCCACCGCTCATCTCGACCCGGGCCGACATTGACTTCATCGTTGAGGTCTTGCGCGAAGTCTTCACCGGAGCGGCCCAGCTCAACATCTAGTGCGACCGCCGCCTTCACTGTGGTGGTCCCAGCTCGATCAGCCGCCGCGCGCTCGCCCGGCGCTCCACGACGACCTCGAGGTCGACGTGGCGATCGTCGGCGGAGGCTTTACGGGCCTGTGGAGTGCCCGAGAACTTCTACGTCGCGACCCGACACTGCGCGTGGCGGTGATCGAGAAGGAAGTCTGCGGCTTCGGCGCGTCCGGCCGCAACGGTGGATGGGCCTCATCGTTCTATCCCGTCAGCGACGAGGCGGTCATCGCTCGACACGGCCATGACGCGTTGGTCCACTTGCGCCGCGCACTCCAAGGAGCCGTCGTCTCCCTCGGTGCCGCGCTCGACGAAGACGGGATTGACGCGCACTACGTTCGTGGCGGCACGCTGGACTTCGCTCGAAACGCGGTCCAAGCCACTCGGCTGCGAGCGCACGTCGCGTCGGCCCACTCGTCGGACGTCGGGTTGGATGACCTCGTGTGGCTCGACGCCGCAGCGGCGCGTGCTCGCGGCAACCTCACCAATGTGCTCGGCGCCACGTACTCCCCCCACTGCGCGCGGATCCACCCCGCCCACCTCGTGCGCGGGCTCGCGCGAGTGAACGAACGACTGGGTGTGTCGATCTTCGAGGACACCGCGGTCACGCGCATCCTCGCCGGCGACCGCGAGAGATCGCCCCGAGTGATCACGTCCACCGCGGAGGTTCGCGCCCGCTACGTTCTGCGCGCGACCGAAGGCTTCACCTCCCAACTGCCGGGCGACCGCCGTCGCTTCGCGCCGCTCTATTCACTCATGATTGCGAGCGCCCCACAGTCGCGCTCGTTCTGGGACTCCGTCGGACTGTCGAACTACGAGACGTTCGCCGACGACCGTCATCTCATCATCTACGGTCAGCGAACGAGCGACGACCGCATCGCCTTCGGTGGCCGTGGGGCGCCGTACCACTTTGGCTCGACGGTCGAACCTCGTTATGACGAGAGCGCGAAGGTCTTCTCGCTGCTCGAAGGGACGCTGCGCGAACTCTTCCCCGGCCTCGAGGGCGGCGTCACGCATCGCTGGGGCGGTCCCCTCGCCATGCCCCGAGACCTCTCCCCCACGGTCGCGCTCAACCACCGCAGCGGCGTCGCGGTCGCGGGTGGCTACACCGGCGACGGCGTCGTGATGAGCTACGTCGCCGCCAACGCGGTGGCTGACCTCATCACCCAACCTGGCGTCGAGACTCCCTTCTCCACACTGCCCTTCGTCCAACACGTAGGCCGTCGTTGGGAAGTGGAACCGCTCCGCTGGCTCGGCATCAACGCGGGTCTCGCGCTCGCGGCACGCGCCGATCGAGCCGACGAGCGCGGGCGCCAGAGTCGAGCGAATGATTGGCTGGAGCGCCTGGTCAACTAGGACCCCCTAGTGCAGGATGTTCACCGCTCGCGCGCCGACAATGGCAATCGTCACCAGTGAAATCACCGACTCGCTCGCCCAGAGGGCCTTGGCTCGATGAGTCAGCGGCATGGCGTCGGCGGGAGCGAAACTGATGCCGTTGGCGAACGCCGAAAAGAGATAGTCGAGGAACGCCGGACGCCAGTCGCTCGGAGCGAGGCTCGGATTCTCCATCTGGGGAAACTGGATATCGGGCAGACCCGGATTCTCGCCGGCCCGCGCACCCGGTCCGCCGCGGTCGAGTTCCCAGAACCACAGTCCGAAGACGATGACGTTGGTGGCCCATATGGACACCGCGGCGTAGATCAGTTGACGCCCCTGCGTGACGCGTGAGTCCAGCAAGTGATGTACTAACAGGCCCACCGAGGTGCAGTTCGACGCGGTGATGATCGCGATGAGCGCGAGGCCGAGGTACCGGACCCAGGGGTCGTTATCGGGTCGACGCTGGTGGCGAATCGAGAGTGGGATGAGCAGCAAGACCAAAAGGATTGGCACGATCCAGCGCGGACCGATCGAGAGACGACTTGGGAGCAAAAGGTAGAGTCCCGCACACGCGAGGATGGCCACGCGGGCCTGCCAACGCTGTTCGGCGTGAACAATCGCCACGGCGCTAACTCACCGACGTGCCCGAAAGCGACGTCAGGCTTTTGGGAATAAGCAGGTTCGTGAAATCCTCGCCCTTGAGCAACTGCTCGAGCAACTTGCTCGAGAGCGGTTGAGTGTCCGACGGTGCGGGCACCGCGATACTCGCGGGGTGGTTGTACGACAGCACCGTCACCGAGAGAATCATCACTCCCCGGCGCGACTTCTCGCGCAACGTGCTTTGAGTGAGTTCACCTTGGCTGCCAACCGTGATGCTCCAACGCACCGAGCCGAGCGTCGAGGTCGACGATGTTGAAGCAAAAAGTTTCGATAAGACGACGTGACGACGAGTGAACGTATAAGTAGTCGAGTATCCGCTCTTCGTCACGCGCTTGTGGAATCCGGTAATCAGATTCACGTCGGGCTTGGTCATCTCGAGCGAGACGCCAAAGAGCGCCGGCGTCTTGAGCGCCGAGATGAGCCACGGTCCGCTCGACTCATTCGCGGGGCGGGCGTAGAGGTGATTCTTGGCGAGGCGCAGATCAATCTCGGCGGTCGTGACGACGAGGGGAAAACTCACGTCCGCCGCTACGCGACCGGCCGTGAAGTTCACCTGCACGTTGGCGCTCAGTCCGAAACTGGCCCCGCTCGTGAGGGTCACGGCCAAGTCGGCCGACTTTGGTGGGTACCCGTTGAGGGTCAGTGGATCCTTCAGGACGCCCGCGGGGTTGGAGTCGGTGGCCGCAATCACCACACCGGTGACCGTGAGGGCGAGCGCCACGATTGCGAGGGCGAGGGCCTTCAAGCGCTGCGGTACGGCCATCGCTCCACCATAGTGTTCTGAAGAAAAATCGCCGGTGGTCAGCCCAAAGGCTCCGTCAAGAGTTCGACGAACAGCTCGTGGGTGATGTTGCGTCCGCTCGCGATGAAACCGAAGCGCTCGCCACGGCGACCCACCAGCTCGGCCGCGATGGCCGCGTAGGGGGCGGCGGCCGATCCCTCCACGACGAGCCCGCTGACTTCCGCGATCTCTCGCACTGCCGAACGGATGGCGGCCTCGGGGACGAGCACCAGGTCCACGCCGCTTTTGGCGATTAACTCATTGGTGATGGCGCCGTCGTCGCCCCCGCCGGCGAGTCCGTCGGCGATCGTCGAGCCGTGCACGACGTCGGCCATCGTCGCCCCGCGCAGGACGTGATAGAGCGCCGCGCTGACTTCGGGTTGCACGCCCGTGACGCGGATGTCGCTTCGACCATTCGAGTCGCGCGAGATCAGGGTCCCCGACAGCAGACCACCCCCTCCCACGGGCACGACGAGGTGCTCGACGTCGCTCGCCTGGGCGAGCATCTCGTCGGCGACCGTGGACTGGCCCGCGATGACGTCCGCGTCGTTAAAGGGTGAGATGAAACGGATCGAGCGCCGCCCGGCCAACTCTTTGGCGTGGGTCTGCGCGTCGTCGTAGGACGAGCCGAATTGAATGAGTTCCACGTCGTACTGCGCGAGTTTCTTCACCTTCGCGACCGACGCGTTGGCCGGCACGACGACGGTGGCGCGCACCTTGAGGAGCTCTGACGCGTAGGCGATCCCCAGGCCGTGGTTCCCCGCCGAGGCGGTGATCACCGCGCCGCTCGGGTCAGCGCGGTGCGCCGCGTCCAATGCCGCGAGGGCGCCGCGCACCTTGAAGGAACCAGTGACCTGGAGGCTCTCGAGTTTTGCCGCCACGGAACGCCCGCGAACGTCGATCATCACCGTCGGTGTGGGAACGAGGTAGTGGGCGATGATCTCACGAGCGTGCGCCAACTGCTCGTCGCTCGGGGCGGCTACCGACTCACTCATCGGTGTCGAGCCTACCTGTGAGCAAATTGCCTCTTTCCTACTCTCAAGTAATCTCAGCGGGTGCACACCATCGTCGGCGTCGTGGTCATCGCGTCGCTGGCGTTCGTAGGCACCATGGTCGACAACTACTTCGCCTTCGCCGCGCAACTCATCGTCACCGAGCGAANNCCGATTCCCCTGCGCTGGGTGGGTGTGTTGAGCATCGCGCCCTTCGCGTTCGCTCTTCACGCGTGGCGTCACCGTGTCGCACCGCGCGAGCAGTTCCGCCGCGGTGCGGTGACGACGTTCGCCATGACCCTCGCCCTAGGTGGCGACAATCTGGCGGTGTGGCTGCCGTTGTTGCGAGCGAACGGCGTCGCGCACGCGGCCCTTTCGGTGGCGACCTTCGCCGCGTGGGACGTCGTGTTCATCCTCAGCGCGCAGCGTCTCGCGTCGCACCCGCGCGTCGTCGCCTGGGGCGAACGTCACGCCCCTATCGTCATGCCCTATGTCTACGTGTTACTCGGCGTCTTGATCCTCGTGGAGTGCCACACGTTCTAGGTTTCGCGACGAAGTGCACTACTAGCGTGGTCGTCGTGCCTAAGGACCCCGCGCAGACGACGCTTCGCCGCCTCACCGTCATCGTGGCGCTGCAGTGGATGGGCGCGACCCTCGGGCTTCCCTTGTTACCGCTCTTCCTCGAGCACCGCGGCGGTACGGCGTCGGTCGTCGGACTCGTGATGGCGTCGTTCTTCGTCGCCGGGGTCGCCACGCAGTTCGCCTTCGGTCATCTCGCGGACCGCTTCGGCCGGCGAAAGCTACTCATGGTCAGCCTCGTCGTCTACGGATTTGCCTCGATGACGTACCTCTTCCCGTTGGCCGCGCCATGGTTCGTCGCCACGAGAGTGCTCCAGGGCGCGGCGGCCGGCGCCATTGAGGTGACGTCGCTCTCGGCGGTCTCCTCGCTCTTTCCCGAGGCGAAGCGCGGGCGTGCCGTGTCCCAGATCTTCGCGGCACAACTCTTCGGTATCGCGATTGGACCCGTGGCGGGCGTGCTCGCGTCGGTCCGGGACCTCGGTTGGGCGTTCTTCGCCACCGGCGTCGTCAGCCTCGTTGCCGCCGTGGTGGCGACCCGCACCGATTTGGGTGACCTCGCCTTCGACCCGACCCCACTGCCCCACCTGCAGTGGAACTCCCGCTTGGTGGGTGCGTTGTTCGCCGCGAGTGCGTCGGGACTTTCGGTGGGCGTCTACGAGGGGTGCTGGAGCCTCTTGATGCACGCCCACCACGCGAGCACGCTGCAGATTCGCTTGAGTTGGACGTTCTTCGGTGTCCCGTGGCTAGTGCTGTATCGGTGGGGAGGATGGCTCGCCGATCACGCCAATCGACGCCTCGTCGCGCTGATCGGTCTGTTAAACGGTGCGGCGTTTCTCGCGCTCTACCCCCACATCCACAACAACGATCTGATCTTGGTGCTCGGATCGTGTGAGTCCGTCGGCACGTCACTCTCCTTGCCCGCTATCTCGTCGCTCATGAGCCAAGGCGCGGCGGACCGCGAACTCAGCCGTCGCCAAGGCCTCTTCACGACGTCCAACACCGCCTCGCTCGCGATAGCGGCCGGGGTGTCGGGCTTCCTCTTCACGATTAATTCGGCGCTGCCCTTCACCGTGATCGCCGTCGCGTCGACGTGCTTCGCGCTCTCCACCCTTTTTTGGTGGCGTGACGTGCACGGCCGCGTGACGCCACCATCCTTGAAGCGACCACTCACCACCGGCCCGTAGCTGACGCTGCGGGTCAGCGGTTAGTGATCGTCGAGACGCTCTAGGAGAGCCAGATCTGGTCCCAGCGTGCAGTGTCCTGGTCGGGCTGGAAGGTGCGCGTCGTGCCGTCCGCGGCCGTGGCGACCGCCCAGTTCTCGACGTTGCTGCGCGCAGCCCAGGCGTTGACCAGTCGGTCGAGCCAGAGGTAGGGGATCTGCTGGGCGAACTGTGAGTTGACGGTTCGCCACGAACGAATCTCGACCGGGCTGCCGGGTTGGGCCGCCAGGGCCGCCAACATGGCGTCCTCCACGACGGGGTCGCCCTGGTGCGCAAAGTTCACGGCACCCGCGAAGTTGGTACCCGCCGGTAGCGTCGTCAGTCCGAGGCCGCCGGCCGTCGGCGCGGCGGTCGCGCTCTGGCTGAGGAACCACACGTAGTTAATGGACGGGTCGACACCACCGAACTGGTTCCACGTCGCACAGTCGTACTCCCCGTAGATCACGTTGTTAATCAGCGTGCTCTGGACGAGTGGGCGCGGCGTCGTCGTGATGCCGATCGCCGCGAGCTGCTGCTCGAAGAAGGCGTAGGCCTGTTGGGCGGTGGAGTCGTCCGACAAGATGTCGATCACGAATCCGACGCTCGTCAGATTGTTCGCCGTCTTGTAGGCGTCGACCAGCGCCTTCGCCTTGGTCGGGTTGTACGCCGGGTACCCGGGGTTGTCGTAGAACGGTGACGTCGACCGGTAGAGACCATCGGCCACACCGCCGACGCTGCCGTCGATGATCTTGAAGTACGTACTCCGGTTGATCCCCATGGCGCAAGCCTGGCGGATCGAGAGGTTGTTGAGCACCGGCTTGAGCGTCGTGTCCCACTGCAGTGTCGAGGGGTTCACCGCGCCGAGCGTGCCGAGCCAGTCCGCATCCTGGACGGCGGTGGGCACGGCCTCGCCCTTCAAAATGTAGGGCAGCGCACCCGGAACNNGGGTCGGCCGGCTGGGTCTCGTCGGTGACCATCGAAATACCCTTCATCTTCTTCAACTGCTTGATCTGGGTACCGGTCTGCTGGATGATCATGTCGACAGCACCGGCTTGGAGGGCCTCGTTGCGCGACACCGAGTCGACGATGGTCTTGAAGTTGACGCCGTCCAAATACGGCAAGCGCCGACCCGCGCCGTCCTTGCGCCAGTAGCGGTCGTTCTTGACGAACTGGGACTCGACGCCCACTTGCCACGACTTCACCTTGAAGGGGCCGGTCCCGATCGGGTCGCCCGTGTAGGTGGGCACAAAGGACACCGGGTGCGCCATGAAGGAGACCTGCTGGGTGGCCAGGAAGATCGGAAATGACGCGAAGGGAATCACCAGGTTGTAGGCCACGGCGTACGCGCTCAACTTCGTCACCGAGGTGATGATCGGCTTGATGGCCAGACCCACCGTGGGGTCCGCATTGGCAGCGGTGTAGTTCGCCACGCAGATGTCGGCGTCGAAGGTGGCCCCGTTGGTGAAGCCCACGCCCTCGCGCAGTTTAATCGTCCAGACCGTGTAATCGCTGTTGGGAGTGGCCGAGACGGCCAGCATCGGCAGCGCGACCTTGCCGTTCTCGGACATGACGAAGAGCGGGTCGTAGAGGGCGTTCGCGACACAGAAACCCGAGGCGTCGAGTTTCCCCTGCGAGCCGTTGAAGATGTGATAGTTGGGCACGTCGGAGAGCGTGCCCACGGTCAAGGTGCCCCCCAGCTTCGGTTTGCCCTTGGCAACACCCACGGTCGCGCCCGCGACGTCCGCGAGCAACCCGTCTACGACGGTGCCCGCCATTGCCAGGCCACCAATCGTGGCGGCTGATTGAGTAAGGAACGAACGACGATCGAACGTTGATGACATCTTGGCCCTGCTTTCCCCCGGAGAACCCGCTCTGGTTTCTCCACTGGGCGAGAACTTAGCAAGTACTGGCGTACTCGCCAGTACATGGGGGGAAATTTTCCAAGGGAGTGTTCTGGCCGATTTGAGAGGTTGCTTTGGGACCCGGGT
>PKZN01000061.1 GCA_003133075.1 Acidimicrobiaceae bacterium
GGGCCCTCGAGGGGGATGTAGTTGGCGATGATGGTGACGGTGTCGCTGCGATCTGGGCTTACGAACGCATAGAGGTCGGTGCTGTCAGCGACGGGGTCCTTCGAAATTTCTGGAGCTTCACGGTGTGATGACATGGTCCAACCTCCTAACGGGTCGCGCGCACGAGTTGCGCGGCGAGCTTGCGGTCTCGAATGGTGATCTCCCGATGACCGATGAATAGAGCGATCTCGCCGGTGCGAGCGTTCTTCACGTGCGCGACGAGGTCTTCGTTGCCCCGCAGTTGCTCCTTGGGCGTCAATGCTTCGTCGTGCGTGGTCGCAGCACCCGCGATGGTGCTCGCGAGACCCAGTGGCACAACCGCCATGGTTCCCGCGACGGTCGCCACGGCGCCGGCCTGCTTAAAGAATTTCCGTCTACTGACCGATTCCATTGGTCCTCCTTGCGTCTTCCCTGACGAGGTGACAGGTGAAGTTCCTGCGGGTTCTTTCACCCAGCGCCGGGGATCTGAGCGCTGGGGTACTTCAACGGATGAGCTACCTGCCGCTACACCCGGGGCTCGCTGGGCGGGTCCAGTACTTATTCGGTGTCGTCGAAACGTTGGATGTGTATTTGCGAAAGTTTTTCAATGACAACGATCCGCCGGGCTACCACGAGGCCCCACGGGTGTTTCTGGCAGCGGCGGGCCGGGTGCCGCGAGGTCGCTGCGCTCTAAAGTTCTCTCAGGAACATCCGAGCACCCCTCCGGATCCGAATAGGTGCATATGCAGGATTTGAGTGAATCGAGCGATGCCCAGCTCGTCACGTCAATCGGCCGCTACAGCGAAGTTGCGCTCGCGGAGGTCTATCGACGTCACGGTGGTGCGGTGTTTGGACTAGCGCGTCGCGTGCTGAGTAACGCCGCCGAAGCGGAGGACGTCACCCAAGAGGTCTTTCTGCGTCTCTGGAACGAACCCGATCGATTCGATCCCCTTCGAGGTTCCCTTCGTTCCTTCCTCCTCGCCCAGTCCCACGCGCGCGCCGTCGACGTCATTCGCTCGCAGAACGCTCGACGCGCTCGCGAATCGAAGGACGCGTCGAAGACCGCCCGCGCTGAATACGACATGCAACACGAAGCGTGGGACCTGAGCCTCGCCCACCACGTCAACGAGGCGCTNNATTCGAAACGGAATGCGACGGATGCGACGGATGTTGGTTGAATCCGGCGTAACGGAAGCGGAGCACTCATGACGCACGACCAAGCCAGCGAACTGATCGCCGCGCTGGCGCTCGACGCCGTTGAGGGCGACGAGCGAACGGCGCTGGAAGCCCATCTCGCCGAATGTCCGCGGTGCCAGAGCGAGTTTGACGCCATGCTCGAGGTGGCCGCCGCCCTCGGCAACTCGGTCGAACCGCTGCCCGAGCACCTCTGGGCGTCGATCTCAAATCGCATCTACGACGAGAACGCGCGCGAAGCGCCAGTGTTGACGCTCTTCGACACCGAAGGATCAACCTCGAACATCCGGCGACGACCTTCCCGGTCTACGTGGGTGAGGAAGTCCCTCGCCCTCCCCCTCGCCGTGGCGGCAGTCGTCGTCGCGGTACTCGCCTTCCAATTGGTCAGCGACAACGGACGGGTCTCGAACCTCCAACAAGCGCTGCGCGCGAGCGATTCGAGCGCGATCACCGCGGCACTCCACGCCCCGGGTCACAAGTTGGTCACGCTCAAGGGAGCGTCGGATCAGAAACTCGCCGAGTTCGTAATGCTCCCCGACGGTCGCGGCTACTTGGTGAGCGCCAAGATGCCCACACTGACCACAAGTGAGACCTATCAACTCTGGGGAGTGTTCGGGGGCAAGACGATCTCAATCGGTCTCATGGGTAGTGAGCCCGGTCACGTGACCTTCACCGCCGCCGGTCCCCCGACACCCACCGAGCTGGCCGTAACGGTTGAGCCCGCGGGCGGCGCGCCGACCCCGACCAGTCAGATCATCGCCGCCGGAACGGTCTAGGCACCACCCCTGCGGCGAGGCATCGCAGTACCACAGAGACCACCTCGGATCACTGGCCACGGTCGCCGAAACCTGGTAAACAGTCGGGGTCGGAGCCGTGCGGGGCTCCAGAAGAAGGACGCCGCGGGGCTTCGTTCACGTGTCGTCCCCTACGAGGGGAGTGATTTTGAGGAATCGAAGCGGACGTGCGTTGAGCACGACTCGAGCGGCGTTGGCCGGACTCGTGCTCGCGGGAACGCTCGTCGTATCCCTAGGCGTCGAAGTGTCGACGAGTGCGGCACTCGGAAACAGTCCCTTCTGTAAGACGCTCTTTGGTTACGAGACGACCTACGCAAAAGACGCCACGCCTCCTACATCCCTCTCGGGCTACGGAAAATGGGCGAAGACCATTCTCCCCTTCTACGAGAAGCTCGCGTCCGAAGCTCCGACCAAGGGTTCAAAGTCAGAACTCAACGCGCTCGTGCAGATCATCAAGTACGAAGCGAGCGACAAGTCCTTGTCGGGTCTTGGGGCGTACGTCGCGGCCAACCACGTCAAGTTCGAAAACAGCGTCAAGTACCTCGCGAGCGCCATCGAGGCCTGCGTCTAACTTCGCGCTTTCGCCGAGTGGAAAATGACGTGGCGGGGTTCGTTACCTCGCGACGNNTGGCGCCCATGCTCCCCCGACGCGGCTCGACGTCGGCCCTGTCACCCCACTTGATGAGGACTTTTGGTGCATGCTGTCGCACTGGTCCCTCTGGAGGGAGACGAACGATCGTCGACATGGCGACTTGACATGCCCAAATGGCGTGGCTACATTGTAAGCGGTTACAGGGCTGTAAGCGGTTACATCAGCCCTGTCGGGGGAGAAGTGGGGGGCCGGTGGTCGATTCACCACCAACGATTTATGACGTCGCGGCTCGCGCCGGCGTCTCCACGGCGACGGTGAGTCGCGCCCTCAACTCACTGGCGTCGGTTCGCCCCTCCACGCGCGCCAAGGTCATGGCCGCAATGGAAGAGCTCGAATTCGTACCGAACGTCGTCGCTCGCGGGCTCTCGAGTGGCAAGCACTGGATCTTGGGCCTCGTCTTTACACGCGCCGTCGTCGAAGGCAACCCACTCGCGCACGACAGTGACACGCTCGTCGTCGAAGAAGCGAGTCTCCTCTACACCGACATCGTGATCCGCGGCGCGGAGATGCGCGCGGCCGAGCTCGGCTACTCGCTCCTCCTCAGCAGCGCTGATGAGAATCACCCTTCCGGGATGACCTCGATGTTGAGTCTGACTGGCACCGTCGATGGACTCATCCTGCTGGATCGAGTGCTTCGTGAAGAGGACGTCGCGTACCTCGCCCGTCGCATCCCCGTTGTGTTGCTCGCGGGCCAGGGGGACTCCCCCTCGGCCGTGACCGTGCGCGTGGACAACCAGCACGCCATGAGGAGCCTCGCCGAGCACCTGGTCCGTGTCCACGGCGTCACGCGCGCCGGTTTCGTCACCGGGTCGAACGAAAGTCCCGACAGCGTGGCTCGCGGGGACGCGTTTCGCAGCGCCATCGAGGAGTTCGGCGGCACCATTGCCGACGTCGACTTCTTAGAAGCCGACTGGACCTCCGCCGGGGGCGAAGCCGTCATGGCGGCGCGTATGCAACGAAGCGACCCGCTCCCCGAGGCCTTCGCGTGCGCCAACGACCAGACCGCAGTCGGGGTCATCTACGCGCTCAACGCCGGCGGGCTCAAGGTGCCCGAGGACCTCGTGGTAACGGGATTCGACGACATCTCGCTGACGCGCTACTTCAATCCGCCGCTCACCACCATTCGCCAGTCCGGCAGCATTCTCGGACAGGTCGCCGTCGACGCGCTGGTCGCGATGCTCGACGACGCCGAGGACGTCAAGCGCACGATCGTCCTGCCAACCGAACTCGTCGTGCGCGGGAGTTGCGGGTGCGTCGAGGACATCGAGCCCCGTCCCGCGATGGCGGAGGTCATTATCTTGAAGAGCGAGGTCGGCTAAGTATGCGGATGATCGCTCGACGCCTCGGTCTCTACGCCCTGACGGCCTGGGTCGCCATTACCGTCAACTTCGTCCTCCCCCGTCTGATGCCGGGCAACCCGATTCAGACGTTGATCGGCAAGTTGCAAGGGCAAGTCACGCCGAACGAGATCAACGCCATCAAACTCTCCTTCGGGGACGTCAAGGGCGGCTTCATCTCGGACTACGTCACCTACATCGGCCAGCTCTTCCACGGCAATCTCGGCGTCTCGATCACCCTGGGCGCTCCCGTCAGTTCGATTCTGCGAGAGACAGTGCCCTGGACGGTGGGCCTGATCGGCATCTCGACGATCATCAGTTTTTGCGTCGGCACCTTCGCCGGTGCGATGTTGGGCTGGATGCGTGGCTCCCGGCTCGACACGCTCATTCCGACCGCCACGTTCTTCCAAGCGATCCCCTACTTCTTTCTGGGCACGGTCATGTTGCTCATCTTTGGCAGTCACCTCGGTTGGTTTCCCGTCCTCGGCGCCTACAGCTCGAACGTGACGCCGGGATGGAACTGGGCCTTCGTCGGCAGTGTCGTGCGATACGGCGAACTACCTGTGATCTCCATCGTCTTGAGTTCGATCGCGGGATGGATGCTCGGCATGCGCAACATGATGATCACGATGATCGGCGAGGACTTCGTCTTGATGGCCGTCGCAAAGGGTCTCCCCCGCCGCAAGGTCATCATGCACGCCGCACGCAACGCGGTGCTGCCGAGCATCGCGAATCTCTCGCTCGCCATCGGCCTCGTGGTGTCGGGGGCCTTGCTGGTCGAACTGGTTTTTAACTACCCCGGTGTCGGCGACCTCTTGCTCCAAGCCGTGCTCAATGAGGACTACCCACTCATCCAAGGGATCTTCTTGGTGATCACGCTCACGGTGCTTTGCGCGAATCTCATCGCCGACGTCGTCTATCTGGCGCTCGATCCGCGCACCAGAACCGAGGCGGCGGTATGAGGACGCTGCGACTCCCACGCTCGCCCAAGGTCCTCTTGGGTCTGGGCATCTTGACGTTCTTCATCATCATGACCGTGATCGGTCCCTGGCTCGCGCCCTATAACCCGAGCGCCACGAACTTCTTACCCAACACGGGACCCTCCGCCCACCACTGGCTCGGCACCACCAGTCTCGGACAGGACATCTTCTCCCAACTGCTCGTCGGGGCGCGGGCCACGATGGTCGTGGCACTGCTGGCCGGGCTCGTGGCCACGGCGCTCTCGATGATCATCGGCGTCGCGGCCGGCTACTTGGGTGGCTACACCGACGACGGTCTCTCGTTGTTGTCGAACGTCTTTTTAGCAATCCCCGGTCTACCGCTACTCATCGTCATCGATAGTTACCTGCCGGTGAACAGTCGATCGAACGCCTTCGTGAT
>PKZN01000083.1:0-3713 GCA_003133075.1 Acidimicrobiaceae bacterium
GGGGGCCAGGGCATGGCCATGATCGTCGAACGCTTGTCCTAAACGGGCGACCACATCGCCGTGGGCTTCGTGAGACCGGACCTGCCGGGCCGCTCCGATAGGCACGCGATGCTTGCTCCAGAATGGACACGTGAGCGAACCAACGACATCGAGTGATCGCGAGTTCGAACACGCGTCGTTGCAAAGGGATATCGAGATCATCCGCTCCTACGGCGACGATCATCCCGACGATTGGACGGACGTCCTGTTCGAGAATGAACCGACCGTGCAACTGGTTGCGCTCTTCGCGGGCGACGATGTCGCCGCGCACGAGCGGGCTCTTCGAAGTCTCGTTGAGCACCGGGACAAACTTGTCGTGCGTCAAACCAAGTACTCCGGCACTCAACTCGAAGCCTTCAGCGCGGAGGTCACCGCACTCGCCCGCTCGAGCGGTCCCGGAACATTCAACTCATGGGGAGTCGGACGCGGGCGCCTCTTCATCGATGTGGCGGCGGATCAAGAACGGCTTGCCGCGATACTCCTCGCGAAATACGGCGACGCCGCGGAGTTGAAGGTGGGTGCATTTTCCTATCCAATGGCAGTGGACGCCTCGCTCATAGCCGAAACCGAGAAGAGCGACGTACGTCCGACGATTCCGCTGACCGCGACGCTCGAGGGTTCCTTTGCGGGCAGCGTCTCGGTCCCTTCTGGTGGCCGATGGCACGGTCCTCTGAAAATGACGAATCTCGGGACGGAAGAGGTGATTCTGAGGACGAACGGCGGTCTCACCGCGCGGATCATCAACCCGTCCACGGAGGAAGTCGTCGGAGGATTTGTTGGCGCTCAAGCGATTCCGTTGAGACGATTTACTATTGCGCCGCATCGCACCATGGAGATTCCCCTCGTCATTGAGACCGCATCATTCAAACGTCACCTCGGATACGTCGTGCCGCCCGGCGACTGGATGATTGACGCGATTGTTGACATCGAGGGGATGGGACCGCGTCGCATCCCACCGCTGCCTCTGGTCATCGAGCCTCGTTCACACTGAGGCAGTCTTTTGGTCGCCGCACTAGCGCGACGTGACAATCCCATTGCAATTCCCTTTCCGAAGATATTGGCATTACCTCGAGCGTTATCGTGACCTCGTGAAACTCCGCATCGCGCTCGTTGTCCTTCTCACCGTCGTCGTCGCGATCGGCGGCGTGCTCGTTATTCGAGAGGACGCCGCGAAGCCGCAGGGTTTCACGGCACTCATCGCGAGCGCGAAGGTCAGTTCTGCGCGGGTCAGTCCGACGTCGGTGTCATTCGACTCAACCACCAACGGCTGGGTTCTCGGAACCGAGTCGTGCGGTACGAAGAACTGCCTGGCCCTGGTCGAAACTTCCAATCGCGGCCGAACGTGGGCGACGAAATCGCTGCCCGCACCGCTGCTCGCCGACGCTGACCGGAACCTCGCTGGCACGGCGGCGGCCATCTATGGGGACGCCTCCCTCAATGTTCGCTTCGCCAACGAGAACGACGGCTGGATCTACGGCACGTTGCCGGGAAAAGTTCCGTCGGACGGAGTCGCGTTCGTACAGTACGGGCCGATTCTGTGGTCAACCCACGATGGGGGGCGTACCTGGCGGCGAGTTCACCTCGACTGGATGCCGAGGGACCCGTCGGTCTTCGATCTCGAAGCCGGCCACGGCATGGTCTATGCGGAAACGATGAACCGTTCCTACCTGGTCACCTTGTCGAGCTCACCGGTTGGCGAGGACCACTGGCGGGTCGTGCCCACGCAGAAGCTCTGGTTACCGGCGGGCGGGGCGCTGCCCGGCGGTTCGATCGTGCTGTCCGGCTCACATGGATGGCTCGTCGCGGGCAACGACCGTGGGGTGTCGGCCAGCCTTCGACTGACGTCATCTGGCAAGTGGGCGACGTGGACGCCGCCGTGTGAGAGCGTCGGCAACAGCTACGCGGTGCCCGCCGCATCCTCGCCGCTCGATCTCGTCGTCCTCTGTCAGATGGGCGGCTTCGCGTACTCCTTGTCCCCGAGTTCTCCCCCGGGCGCCACTCTGGGGTCCAACTGGCTCTATTTCTCCGCCAACGGCGGCCTCACCTTTCGTAGCGGTGCCGAGTTGGAGCCTCGTAACTTCTACTTCGACGGTGTGCTCGCTTCTCCCGCGCCGGGCGTTTTAGTGATGAGCCGTGGCCCCGGCGGCGTCGACAACTTGATGGCGAGTTTTAATAGTGGTCGCACCTGGAGCATCGTCTACCGTGGCGAGCCGACGTTTCTGAGTTTTACGAGTCCGACCCAAGGCGTTGCGCTGATTGAGCATCGAGTGGGCGACGATTCGATGATCATGACCTTCGATGGCGGACGGACGTGGCGCCTGGTCACTCTGTAGGGCGATTTCTACAACATTTCACTCTGCTGTCACCCTTGGATCACGACCGGAGGAGGTTCAACCTCACTCGCGCGTGCTGTTCGATTGCGTCGTACATCCCTCGTGCCTCTCGCTCGACGACGAAGCCTGAGTATTGACAGTCGCTTCGCTTGAGGATTGCACTTCAGCCGTTCGCTCCCCCGGCGGCTTCTATAAGTGCCTGGTTGATCAACGATCGCCAAAGCGATGACTGCTCGAAATGAATCGCGCGCCAACCGTGGTTCCGCGCCGCGACGACGTTCTTGAGCGTGTCATCAACGAATACCACCGAAGGATCAACCCACCGCTCCCTGAGTTGAGCATCTGCGGCCGTGTAAAACTCTTGTTCGTCCTTCACGTAGCCGAGGGCCGCGGAGTACAAAACGTCCTCCACGGGTAATACTTCGAGGAGACGACGCCGTAGGTACGCCGCTCGCCGGTGCTCTTGATTCGTCACCACGACGAGCCGAACTCCGAGATCGCTCCACTCCCTCGCCGCGGCCACCACTTCGAGGTCAGGAGTGAAGTCGGCCTCGAACCACGCATCGAGCGCTTCGTCAACGCTCATCGTCCAGCCAAGGCGATTGATGGCATCTCCCATCGTCGGCTCGATGGCCACGTTCCCGCGGATGACCTCCGGCCACGCCCGTGCGAAGAACTCTGTTACAAGTTGCTCCGCATCGACGTCGAAACGTTCGCCAAACGTGCTCTTCCAGTCTCGCTGTTCACCTTGGCTCGTTGTGAGCACCACGCCGTCAACGTCGAGAGCCAGAACGACGCCGTCGAGAGGAGACCGAATGAGTTCGTTCACGAGCGCGACATCAACCTCGCTAATGGCCCAAATGCCATTTGCCGCAGCTGCCACATCGGTAGACGCTCATCGATGAACCACCGTGCTTGGTCGGTGACTGCGCGGCCACTTCGGCCTCGTGACGCGTGGCGTAGGCCTTTTTTGCCTGACCGGTTGCGGTTGTGTGGGCACTGGGACCTCGGCGAAGCGACGTCCCCTTGCTGCGATTTCGGTCCCCGTAGCGGCCCGACCAGTAAAAGACGAAGACCACCACCGCCGCCGCCGCGACCAACACGACGACGTCAGTCACGCGGCCACACCCGTTCCGTTTCTAGATCGATGTGTACTTAGGCACCCGTGCCCGTGAGCCGTGCGTCGGGGTCGTCGGTGAAGGACTTCGCCTCATCGTCGCTGACGTTACGAGCTTCTTCGGGCAACATCACCGGGATCGAGTCGCGCACTTCGTAGGCGACTTTTCGACGGGGGTTGAAGAGCACGTCCTTCGAGGGCACGTAGAGCAGCGCCTCGTGGTC
>PKZN01000083.1:3728-14465 GCA_003133075.1 Acidimicrobiaceae bacterium
GGTCGAAGGTTGAACCACCAGTCGCCATAGTCCGCGGTCAGACCATCGAGGAGGTCGATTGCGACACCTTCTGCCTCGAGGCGCGCCCGCACGAGTTCGACGGTCGCGGCGGGGTCCTTAACTTCGGTGTTGATCTCCCCCGAGTCGGCGTAACGCTGGAAGGGACGGGCGAGTTGCGATAACGGCACCGACGCGCGGCTCATGAGCTCTAACACGACGAAGGCGGTGATGATGCCCGAGTCCGCACGGTAGTTGTCGCGGTAGTAGTAGTGGCCGGAGTGTTCGCCACCGAACACCGCGCCGGTCTCGGCCATGACGCCCTTGATGTAACTGTGCCCAACGCGAGTGCGCACGGCGACGCCGCCCTCTTCTTTGATGGTTTCGGGCACGGCCTTGGAGCAGATGAGGTTGTAGAGGATCGTCGCACCGGGAAAGCGCTTGAGCATGACCGAGGCGACCATGGCCGTCGTCGTGGAACCGCTAATCGGCTGGGCCTTCTCGTCGACCAGAAAGACGCGATCGGCGTCACCGTCAAAAGCCAGGCCGACGTCAGCGCCCGTCTCGAGGACCCGGCGTTGGAGGTCCTTCAAGTTCGCCGGATTTAAGGGATCGGCCGGGTGGTTGGGGAAGTTGCCGTCGAGCTCGGGAAAGAGGATCTCGACGTCGAAAGGTAGTCCGGCAAAGACGAGTGGTACGACGAACCCACCCATGCCGTTGGCGGTGTCGGCCACGATGCGTAGAGGTCGAAAATCCTCGACGTCGGCGAAGGAGTGAACGTGGGCAACCCATTCGTTGGTGAGGTCCAAGGTCTTGTACTCCGCGAGCGCGCCGGTCGCCGGCGTCGCGTAGAACTCGTTGGTGAGAACCTCGATCTCTTTGAGCCCCGACTCCACGCCCACTGGTTTCGCCCCGGCGAGACAGAGTTTGATGCCGTTGTACTTAGCCGGATTGTGCGACGCGGTGAACATGACGCCGGGCAAGTTGAGATAGCCCGAAGCGAAATAGAGAAAGTCAGTCGAGCCGAGACCGAGGTCCACGACCGCGACGCCGACCGAACGCGCGCCGCGCGCGAAGGCCTCAGAGAGGGTGACGCCCGAGGCGCGCATGTCGCGCGCCATGACGATCTCGGGTCCGTCGACGAAGGTCGCGAAGGCCGAACCGACCGCTTCGGCGAGTCGCTCGTCGAGTTGGTCCGGGTAGGTACCGCGCACGTCGTATGCCTTAAAGATCTCCGACGTGTCCACGAAGGTCCATCCTACCGGTGGGCCCGGCGACGTCTCCTGAGCGCGAGAGCCGCAACGATCAGTCCCGCGATCACCGTCACGTCGCTGACGATATTGCCCACACTGAGCGCCGGAGTACTGGTGTAAGAAAGCGAGACGTCCCGACTGGTGGGGATGACGACCATCAAATTCGGGCTCACGCGGTAGGGACCGTCGGCACCGGTGACGTGCCAGCGCGGGTAGTAAGAGATCTTCACCAGCATCGGCACACCGACGCGACTGACGTGGAACGAGAGCGTCTGAAGACCCACCTTCACCTCGCTGACGTTGACCTTCGCTAATGGCGCCGAGGTCGTCATGGCGGTGATGCTCGTCGCGCGCGGCCAGTTCGCCGGCCCGCTCATCGCGCCAAAGACCGCCTGGAGTCGGGGATTGAGCCACCAGGTCTGGTTCGCCAGCAACCACGACGATTGGCTCGAGACCTCAGCGACGACATTGGGCAGGTGTTGCAGGGGCGTCACCATCGGACTGTGTTTGATGAGGTAGATGCGCCACTGGGCCCCCGGCGCGGGATAGACCTTCGTTTTCGCGATGAGCTGTAGCTGCGGATCGGCGCTCGCCTGAGCGATCACCGACGGGCTAAAGGCCATGTAGTACTTCACGCCGAGGAGTTGGAGGTGGCGCACGCCGAGCGCCACGTCGAGTGGTCCGTAGTTAAGACCCACCTGGGGGTTACTGGGCTGGGCCGAAAGTTCGGCCTGGTCGAGGTAGTGGTAGGGCGTCGTCGGCGAGGACTCCATCAAGAGTCCTTCTTCAGAGTCAACGCAGTTGTCCGTCCAATAGGGCAGGAGCATGAGCGCTTCGGGCGTGCCGAAGAGGTTCTCTTGGGTGAAGCTGTACTCCCACATCGCGCGACCACAGCCGTAGCGCGCGGAGACCCGCTCCATGGTGTCAACGAGGTCGTGGTACTCCGCCCAGCCGGGCTTGGACTGATAGCCCGAGTAGTTGTACTGCGCCCAGACGCTTACCTGATCGCCACCGGTGTTGAGGTGGAGTTTGTTCGCGAGTGGCGTGATGAGGCCCGGCACCGTTGAAAGCAGACCGAGTAACGCCACGACGCAGGTCGCGCGATAGACGCGTCGGCTTCGCCACGCAGACTCCGGCGCAGTGTCGAGCGCGACAGCGCCAGCGACCTCGATGTCGACTGGCGCATCGTGGCGCTCGTCGGCGTCGTCGTCCTCGCGCCAAATGTTGTCGCCCGGTTCGTAGAGCTGGGCCACGTGGACCCGCGTCGGCACACGCTGCGCCCAGCGCCACGCCAGGTAGCCGACGAGCCAGCCCGCGATGAGGTGGATCGAGATGAACCAGAACGGGATGAGCCGCTGGTTCCAGATGGCGCTTTGGGGATCGACGATGAAGGCCGCCAAGGACAGCACGCTCACCGTCGCGAGCACCATCCCCAGACGGTCGCGCACGATGAACGCGACCAACACCGCGAGAGCGGCCATGATGATGACCCACCGGTCACCGCCAGCCCCGCCGGTGGCGTTCAGCCAACCAATGGTCATCAAGTCCGCGTGGAGACCGACGATCTTCGTGTACCCGAGTGAGTCGGTGAGCGACTGCGTGGTGGCGAAGGGGAAGAGCCACCACGCAGAAAGTCCCAACGAGAGCAGCACGGCGCCGGTCGCAAACCGCAGCGGCCTCGCGAAGTCGCCTTTGAGGAGACCTCGATCGCGCGGGTCACCGTGGCCCCGACGGGCGAAGAGCTCGAAGAGGACGACCACGGTAATCGCGCCGAGGCTGAACAACCACGGCAGGACGTGCGCGGCGAGGGTCGCGCTCAGACTGAGCGCCGCCAACCAGTAACCCCGACCGGTGCGCACGCCGCGCGCGACGAGGCCAATGGTGAGTAGCGCCAGGGCGAGCGAGAGGGAGAACGCGTACTCCCCCGCCATCGTCGAGAAGAGATTGCCGCCGTCGATCGTGAAGGATGCGTCAAAGAGAAAGGGCAGCGTCGCCAGCGCCAGGGCGATCGGCACCGGACGCGGAGCCTTAAAGAGCCGGCCCATCGTGTAGGCGGTGATCGGCATGAGCACCGAGCCGAGCACGGTCGCGAGTTTTATCGCCACCGCGAAGCCGATCACGTAGCTCGCGAAGGTCGCCAGCACGTCGGGCAGGACGAAGTAGTACGTGTAGGCGGGAATCCCGTCCAGCCACCCCGGGTACCACGGCGTGAAGTTAAAGACATTGTTGGTGGTGCGCAGGTACGCCGGCAGAGCGAGGTGCGAACCGGTGTCCCCGCCGGTGATCAAGGACGTCGAGAACAACAGATTTGGGTGCAGTTCCCAGATCGTGACGTAGATCACCGCGAGCACCAGCAACGCGTCGAGGACGCGAATGGGCGTCCAGAACGCGCGCAGTCGTCGCATCAATGTCCCGCGCGCTGGAGGATCACCGCGACGAGGGCGGTCGCGTTGAACGAGGCGTGGGTCAGGTAACTCGGTACGAGCCGCTTCGTGCGATGGACCAGAATCGCGAGCACGACGCCCAGGGCGACGAGTCCGACGAACTGCAACGCCTCGGCGTGCGCGAGCCCGAAGAGCACTGCGCTGACGAGGACCCCGAGGATGAGCGCGGCGCGTCGACTCATCCCCGTCGCGCCTTCGGCGATGGCGCGAAAGATGACGCCGCGAAAGAACCACTCCTCGAAGAACGGCGCGAACAGCACCGTCATGACCGCGATGGCGAGGAATCCCGCGCCGTGTGTGGCCTTAAAGAGATGGTTGACGGGATGATTGAGGCTCTTGAAGTGAAAGGGCTTGTAGGCGAGGTCGATGAGGAACTGGAACGCGACGCCGAGGACGACGTAGATCAAGTCGCTCAATTTCGGTCGCCACTGGTTGGGGAGCGTCGCGAGTCGCCCCTCGTGGTGGGCGAAGTAGATGGCTGATGAAAAGCCAATCCACAGGCCGATCAAACCAAGCGCGTTCGCCCACCACGGTGGGTTCGCCACCTTGGAGAGGGCGTCGACGCCGCCGGGAAAGTTCGCCGCGAGCGCGCCCAGACTTTCCAGCACCAGTGCGAGGATCTCGCCGACTAAGAATCCAATAAAACTCGCCACCACGATGGCCACGACGCGTGGTCGATTCATCGGAGATGCAGCGGAGAGAGGACTCAACGGTGAACGCTTTCAACTTGAGGTTATGCACAGGCGCAGACGACTTGTCGCTATTCACCTCTAGATTAGAGAAGTGGCTGATGCACCAAATGATCAAAATGGGTTGAAAAAGTTCCTACCAGGCGGGGACCGGCCCATCGCGCCGCAACAGCGCCGTCGCATGATCACCATTGGGATCATCGCCTTCGTGCTCGGCATCTTGGTCATCAACTCGCTCTATTCGCGCACCGACGTCAAAACCATCACGTACTCCAAGCTCCTCAAACAGGCCAAGGCCAACCGCGTGAACACCGCCAGCATCAATAACTCGAGCGGCGTGATCACCGGGACGTTGGACAACGGCACCAGTTACACCTCGAACGGTCCGGTCCCGGCCCTCTCCACCGAGGTCAACGCGCTGCGCACTGACAATGTTCAAGTCACCTTCGCCAACCCGTCCAGCTTGGCCGGAGAGCTCTTCCCCTACCTGATATGGATCTTGATCTTCGGTGGATTCATGTACTACGCGAGTCGACAGGCGCGCGGTCAGATGAACGGCATGATGTCGGTTGGTCGTTCCAAGGCCAAGCAGTTCAATGAGGACCGTCCCAAGACCACCTTCGCCGACGTCGCCGGGTACCTCGGCGTCAAACAAGAGATCAGCGAAGTGGTCGAGTTCTTAAAGAACCCCCAGCGCTATAAGAACATCGGTGCGACGATTCCCAAGGGCATCTTGCTCGTCGGTCCCCCGGGGACGGGCAAGACGATGCTCGCGCGCGCCGTCGCCGGCGAGGCGGGCGTGCCCTTCTTCTCGGTATCGGGTTCGGACTTCATGGAGATGTTCGTCGGCGTGGGCGCGAGCCGCGTGCGCGACCTCTTCGCCACCGCGCGCAAGCAGTCACCGGCGATCGTCTTCGTTGACGAGATCGACTCCATCGGGCGCAAGCGTGGCGCCGGCCTCGGTGGGGGCCACGACGAGCGCGAACAGACCTTGAACCAGATGCTGAGCGAGATGGACGGCTTCGAGCCGACCGAGGGCGTGGTGGTGATCGCCGCGACCAACCGTCCCGACGTGCTGGACCCGGCACTACTGCGTCCGGGTCGCTTCGACCGACAGATCGTCGTGCCGCTGCCCGACCTCGAAGAGCGACTGCCGATCTTGTTGATTCACGCCAAGGGTAAACCGCTCGACCCGTCGGTCGACATGACGATGGTCGCACGNNGTCGGCATGGAGGACTTCGAGTCCTCGCGCGACCGCGTGCTCATGGGTCAAGAGCGCGACACCATGGTGCTCCAAGACGACGAGCGCGAGCGCATCGCCTTTCACGAGAGCGGCCACGCGCTGTTGGCCTACGTGTTAGAGAAGACCGATCCCCTGCACAAGATCACCATCATCCCGCGCGGGATGGCGCTCGGGGTCACGATGACCCTGCCCGAAGAGGACCGCCACATCATGTCGCGTCAGCACCTCGAAGACTCTCTCTGCATGCGCATGGGTGGCCGCGTCGCAGAACTCCTCGTCTACGGTGATCTCTCCACCGGTGCCGCCGACGACCTCCAGCGCAACACCGAGCTCGCGCGCCGAATGGTGCGCGAGTGGGGCATGTCCAAGGAGATCGGCCCCATGGCCTGGGGCTCGAACAACCAGGTCTTCTTGGGCGAAGACCTCATGCACACGAGGGACTACTCGGATCACACCTCGAAGGTCATCGACGACGAGATCGAGCGGATACTGCGCGAACAAGAGTCGCGCGCCATTGAAGTGTTGACGCTGCATCGCCGCGGCCTCGAGTCCCTCACGCGCGCACTGCTCGAGAACGAGACCATCGACGGGGCCGAAGCGGCCCGGCTGATCGACGAAGCGAACGGCGAACCGGTGCACCCGACGGGCACCAAGACCGTCAGTGCCTTGACCGGTGTGGGCAAGACCGCACCCGTCAAGGAGGCCTCACCCGTCGCACCCGCCGCCGCCTCGCCGGTTCCCGCGCCCAGCGTGGCGCCGGGCTGGCAGCCGCCGACGCTACCGGCCGTTTAGCGGCGACACCACGTCGACCCCGCGCGGTCGACTGGGCAGCGTGAGCGAGACCACGATCGTCGGACTCGACGAGCTGAGTAAGAACGCGTCGCCCGCGGCGGTGAAGGTGGGAAAGAGCGAGGAGAGGTTCGTCGTCGCTCCCCCGCGCAACGTGATGCNNCCGAGCGCCGTGAAGTCACGTACGAAGACCTCGCCGACCGGCGCCGAGGGCGAACTCAAGAGCACCACGGAGCCGCTCCCGGTGGCGAGCGTGGTGAGGATGGGCACGCTCGAGCGCACCGTGAGACTCGCGTAGCCCGAGGCGGGTATCGCGGGATTGGGCGTGATGGTGATCGAACCCGTCGAAAAGGGCGAGAGCGTGACGCGCTGTGGGGGAATCTTGAACTGACCGAGGGCGACCGACACCGTGACGTTGGCGAGCCGGTCACTCGGATTCGCGAGGCGCAACTGCGCGGTGGCGTTCTGCACGGTGGTGACGTCGGGGAGCCAGGCCGCAGCGCTCGCCTGACGCTGTCCGGGGTCGAGTGAGATCGAGCCGTTGGAGTCCTGGACGCCCACGATCTCGAGCGAGCCGCGCAGCACGTGCACCTCGACTCCGACGTTCTGCGTGTTCACGACCTCGGTGCCGAGATCGATCGTGCTCTGGGTGTGCGCGGGCACTGAGATGCCCTGAAAGGACTGCGGCTCCGACACGCCGGTCGCGCTGTAGATCGACGCGTTGAGCACCGCCGCCGTCGCGGTCGGGTTATAGACGCTCAGGTCCGCGCTCGAGCCGACCAACGTGTCAAAGCCCGTCGCGTACCACCGCGTCGCACCCTGATTGACGCAGGGCGCCTCAGCGCGGTCGCCGCCCTCGATCTCTTCGCCCACCACCCCGCCGCCACTGATCTGGACCGCGACGCCGTAGGTGGCGTTCTTCGTGCTCTTATCGAGCACGCTCGGTTGAATGAACTGACCCTGGTGGGCGCCGAGTTCGAGCGAGCCCGACCAGGTGGTGTCCTGTGAGGAGACGACGCTCACGTTCAAGTTCCGTGGGCCGTTCGCGGTGTTGTAGAAATCGACGCGCCCCGCAGCGCCGGGGCCGTTCGAGAGTCCCGTGCAGTAGAGCGCCGAGGACTCGGTGTTAATGGTCACCGAGAGTCCACTGGGCGATCCCGAGGGATTCTTCGGGTGCGTCAGCGTCACCGCCACGGCCGTCGCGGCGAGGACGGCCGCGACCACCACCAGCACGGGGAAGCGCCGAGACCTACTCATCAGACTCCGGGGGTAACGTCGGCGCGGCGCGACGTCGTCGACCGGTGAAGAGCCACTCCAGTCGGTGGATCCAGCCAAAGCCCAACCACACCACGGCCCACATCCCCAAGGTGAACAACGCGATGAGACCGTTCAGGGGGAACTGGTGGAGCACGATGGTGCCGGTGAGACGCCCCGTTGCCGAGGGAACGTTGTAGTACGGCGTCCAGGTCTCAAAGGTCGTGCGCGCAACGGGGTGCCCGTTGACGTCGAGCGCGAAGGCCCCCGCCGGCGCCAGACCCGCCACCACCGTCGACCCGGAGGTCAAGGGACCGGAGTTAGAGGTCGAGGAGAACACCGGAGTCAACGTCGTCGATCCCGGGGTGGTCGCGGCGACGATGCCGTGAAAGAGCGAGTTCGAGTACACCTCCACCGAGGGCGTCGTCAGTTCTAACGCGAGGTCGCTCTGGTCCTCGAGCGCGTCGAGGAGGACCTTCGGCACCGGGTGCAGGGGCACATGCTGCACGCCCGCGATCTCGGGTGCGGAGGAGTTCATGACGACGATGCTCGAGATCCCCGCCGGCGCGAGCAGTTCCCCGAGGCGCACGGTGTGCCCGGCNNGCGATCGGCAAGACGGAGGGATCGCCCAACCACAACACGCGGTACCCACCGGCCGTCGATGGCGCGAGTGCGCCCAGGGACTCCGCGACGCTCGTGGTCGCGAGGTCGAAGCGGCCGCTGCCGAAACTCGCGAGGAAGGGCAGGACCGCGACCACGAGGGTGAGCACCGAGACGCCCGCGGCGATCTGTCGCCACCCAAAGCCGACGTCGCGCAGGTCCTGTTCGAGCGCGCCGATGCCGAGGCCGATCAGCGCGGCGAGGGCCGTGGCGTAGAGCGCCAACATGACGTCGAGGTCGGGCGAGAACGAACCCATCCAGTGTCGCGACGCGAGGGCCGTTATGACGAGGGCGAGCGCCGCGATGACGCTCAACTTGGTGGCGATGCGACGTCGCTCCCCCTGGCAGAGCAGCAACGCCAGGAGCGCCGCCCCGGGCAGGAGCCAGCCCCACCACGACGCGCCGAAACTGCCGTCGACGCCCCGCACGAGGAAGCTGAAACTCGCCACCGACCAGGGACCACGGGGCAGTCCGAAGATCTCGAGGGCCCGGCGTCCGGCGAGCAGCACGTCGATGGTCATCGGCAGGAGGAAGATCGCGACGTTAAAGACCAACGCGCCGAGGAGACGCCAGGAGTGCCGGTACGTGCTCAGCGGATCGGGCTCTAAGAATCGCGCGATCATCACCCCGAGGACGACGACACCCACCGCGACCAGCGCGGCCGGCGCCATCGCGCACACCAGCGCGATGATCATGATCAGCAGCATTCGCTGTCCGGCCTCCGTCGTGCGCCAGCCCGCGTGACCGAAGGGCACCGGCGCGCTGTAGGGGCGAGGTCGAAAACCCGGCACGTTCATCAGCTCGAAGATCCGGCGCACGATGTAGGGCAGGCCCGCCACGACCACCAGGACGTCAACGCGGCCCTGGCTAATCATGTTGAGCCCGAGGGGCATCGCCGCGTAGGCGAGGGCCCCGACGACGCGCGCGCGGTTACTCGCGCGGTCCTTGAGCAGTCGACCCATCCCCACCGCGCCGATGGGGACGGCGAAAATCAGCGCCAGTCGCGGCAGCACGCCCATTCGACCGACGACGAAGGTGCCCGCGAAGGCCAAGACGCCGTAGCCCGGCATACCCGGCGTGCCGGTGCCCACGCCGTTGGGCGACCAGGAGGCGAAGAAGTGACGCCACGTCGACCACCACGAGTCGAGCGGCGCGAGCCGTCCGACGAGGGGCAGCGGCATCGCGACCAGGTTGCGCGCGCCGATCAACCAGAGCAGCGCCACCAACGCCACGACCGCGGCCTGGGCGCGAAAGGAGGTAAGGAGTCGCGAGGGGCGACTTCGTGCGTCGAGGATTCCGCTCTCGGCGATCTCGTCGAACTCCTCCGCCTCCGAAAAGGCCGCCCCGAATCCGACGCCGGCCTCCTCGTCCTCCTCACGCGACTCTTCGGTCGCCTCCGCGGGCAAGATCCCGCGAGCCTTGTCGTAGCCCTCTCGCAGGAGCGTGATGAAGAAGTGCTTGAGGCGACTCGCGCCGCCGACCTGGAGTCGGTGCAGATCGGCGTCACTGAGCACGCGCAGCGCGTGGAGTTGACGGCGACGTTGTCGGACCCGCCGGCGATGCTTCAGCACCCAACGCCAGGACGAGACGATNNGCTCATGCGCCGGCCCCAGCCCGTGGCGACGACCAAGAGCTGATGGCGACGCTGGAGGTCCCGTCGACTCGCGCGGCGGGTGCCACTCGCGGTGACCGCACGCTCGCCTCGAGCGACGGTCTCGCGGTGGGCGACCTTGGCGAGGGGGGCCACGACGATGCGCGCGCCCGCCGCCTGCGCGCGCCAACAGAGGTCGAGGTCCTCCCCGAGCATCGTGATCAACGGGTCGAAGCCGCGCAACGTCGAAAAGAGGTCGGCGCGTACCAGGGTGACCCCGCCGGGTGCGACGAACACGTCGCGCTCGAGGTCTTGTTGACCGTGGTCGATCTCGCCGGCCTCGACGCGCTCGTGCACGACCCCGAAGCGGTCACAGGTCTGTCCGACGTGGAGTAGCACGAGCGGGTCGTCGTAGGCGACGACCTTGGGTGTGACGATCCCGGCATTGGTGCGAAAGGCCGCCTCGACCATGAGCTGGACCGCGTTGGTCTCTAAGCGCACGTCGTCGTGACAGAAGAGGAAGAACGCGGAGCCCTCCACCATGAGCGCCGCCTCATTACAGGCCGCGCCGAAACCGCGGTTCTCCTCGAGCAGGCTGACGAAGGCGTTCGGGGCCACGGTGGCGACTCGTTCGGCGACGTGGGGAGCTTCCCCGTTCGCCACGACGAGCAGGCTGAGTTCCTCGTAGTCCTGAGCCGCGAGCGAAGCCGCCGCGGCTTCGAGTCCCGGCCCGGAACCCGTGGTAACGATGACGGCAACAACGGCCGGAGCACGAGAGTCCATCAGTCCATTAAGGCTAGTTCGCCATGCCGCGCG
>PKZN01000043.1:0-3691 GCA_003133075.1 Acidimicrobiaceae bacterium
AATTTTTTCGACACCGCCAACGTCTACTCCGCGGGCAGTAGCGAAGAGATCACCGGAGCGACGCTGCTCTCGATGGCGCCGCGCGATGAACTGGTCATCGCGACCAAGGTCCACGGCCGCATGGGCCCGGGGCCGAACGGTCAGGGTCTCTCGCGCAAGGCCATCCTCAGCGAGATCGACCACAGCCTTCGTCGACTCGGCACCGAGTACGTGGACCTGTACCAGATCCACCGGTGGGACTCGACGACGCCAATCGAAGAGACCCTCGAGGCGCTCCACGACGTCGTCAAAGCTGGCAAAGCTCGCTACATCGGCGCGTCGTCGATGTACGCCTGGCAGTTCGCCCAGGCGCTCTACGTCGCCGACCTCAATGGGTGGACTCGGTTCGTCTCGATGCAGAACTACTACAACCTGCTCTACCGCGAGGAAGAGCGTGAGATGTTCCCCCTCTGTGGTGACCAGGGCGTCGGGGCGATTCCGTGGAGCCCCCTGGCGCGCGGTCGCCTGACCCGTCCGTGGGACGAGCAGACCGCCCGTAGCGAGTCAGACGAATTCGGCCGCCGGCTCTACGACGACGCGGACCGACCCATCGTCGATACGGTGATCGATATCGCCCAGCAGCGCGGCGTCGCTCCCGCGCAGGTGGCCCTGGCGTGGGTGTTGACCAACCCCGTCGTGAACAGCCCGATTGTCGGCGCGACCATGCCACACCACCTGCGCGACGCGGTGGCTGCGGTGGACCTTCGACTCGAGGACGCAGAGATAGAACGCCTCGAGCGCGACTACCGGCCCCACGCCGTCGCGGGAATTCGCTAGACCGCCGCGTCGTCGTTCCGGTACCATTTCGCGCAACGACGGGAGGGTGATGGAAGCCGACGAGATCGAATCCGCCTACGACGAGTTGACCTCACTGTTTCGCTCGAGCGTGCCCTTCGCGTCCAGTGACGGCTGGTCGGCGGAGATGATTGGCGCGCACGTCGCGATGAACAACGACGCGATCGCCGCCGTCGCCGAATCGGTCGCCCGCGGCGAGGCGCTCAGCTACGACAACGCCACCGGCGTGGATGACGCGACGCTGCGCGACTTCGTCGCACGCGTGCACGGTCGCGGCGGTGTCGCGGACGAGATCGATCGCTCGGCTCGACGACTGGCTGAGGCGAAGCGACAACTCAACTCGGACACGGCGCTCACCGAGATTCCTGTCCTCATCCACGACAACGGGGCCGTCGTGGTGGACCGTCCCCTCGCGATTGGTGATTTCATCGTCGGTAACGCGACGTATCACTTGGCGATGCACACCGAACAGGTGCGCGCGCTGACGTGACCGACGACCTCGCGGAGGAACCGGCGGAGTTCGACGAGTTCGAGCTCGTCCTGCTCGTGCGAGGCGAGCACCCACCCGAACTTGACGAGGACGAGTCGGAACTCCTGCATCATCGCCACCTGGGCCACCTGCGCGCAATGCGCGAGGCGGGACACCTCAAGGTTGCCGGACCCCTCGACGAGCAGCGTGACGACCGTTGTCGCGGGCTCTGTTTCTACCAGGTTGGCTCGATCGAAGAGGCGACGCGGCTCGCGTCCATCGACCCCGCGGTCGTCGCCGGCCGCTTTGGTGTCGAAGTCATGAAGTGGTACACCCCGAAGGGTGAAATGGTCTTCCCGTCGACGTGACGTCGAACACACGCTCAGCCGATGAAGGCCTTCACGTTGGCGATGAGCTTGTCTTCGACCTCGAGGCTCCAGAGCGAATCGGCGACGTCGACGACGAGGAACAACTCTGAGAGCAGCAACGTCTCGACCGCGGTGACGCCGAGGTGCTCGAGCCACTTTCCGATGCCAAATCGCACGGTGAAGTCGTTCGGGCTGCCCTTGATGGTGATGCTGAGCGCGCGATCGGCGGCGACGACCTCTCGAAGAAAGCCGCCCTTTTTGGCTTGAATGGCGGTGCCGTCATCGCTCGGCGGGGACGTCTGGACGGTGAAGCCGTTGTTCTTGAGGTACTCCTCGACATGCGCGACCAGTGCACTGATCTCGGTGCCCTTGCCTGCAAAGTGTTCCTGTTTGTCACCTAACACGGTGTCCTCCTTGGTTGAACGCGCGTACGCACCCTACCGGGCCTTGATGAAGATGCCATAAGGATTGGCGGAGACCTGTGTGCGGAGTCGCTGGTGACCCTACGGAGATGTGACAATGGCGAGGTGAGGGAACGACCGCCTGACGAGCCACGATACCGTGACGCACTCGCGCACCTCGGTGAGGTCCGCTCCCTCGAACATCTCGCCACCCCCGCGCTCGTTTGTGACCTCGACCGGTTCGCTCACAACCTCGAACGAATGGCGAGCATGGCCGCCGAGGCGGGCGTCGCGCTGCGCCCGCACGTGAAATCACACAAGTCCTCCTACGTCGCACGACGCCAGCTCGATGCCGGAGCGGTGGGGCTCGCCGTCGCCAAACTCTCCGAGGCAGAGTCCATTCTCGTCGCGCTCCGCGCCGACGGCAACGATGCGAGCATTTCGACACTCATTACCTCGCCCCTCGCCGGCGAGGCGCTCGCGAGACGCGCGGTCGAACTGGCGACGCGCTGTTCGCTGCTGGTCGTCGTTGACAGTGTCGAGGGCGTCATCGAATTGGCAAGGGCCGCCCACGGAAAGGCCGACGTCGGTGTGCTCTGTGACGTCGACGTGGGCCTCGGTCGAACGGGGGTCGCCGACGTAGAGCAGGCGCTGCGCGTCGTCGAGGAGATTCTCTCTCACCCCCAACTGCGTTTCGAGGGCGCCCAAGGCTACGGGGGGCACCTGCAACACGTCAAAGGGCGCGCACAACGACGAGACGCAACGAAGCGGTCCACCGACCGCTTCGCCGAGGTCGTGATGGCGCTTGAGTCGCGCGGCGTGACCGTCGCCCTGCGTACCGGCGGCGGAACCGGCACCGCCGCGATCGACGTCGAACTTGGCGTCTTGAACGAACTCCAGTGCGGGAGTTACGTCTTTATGGACCGCGAGTATCGCGACGCGCTCGGCGACGACCTCGAGGGACGCTACGAGCAGAGCCTCTTCATCGCTACCACCGTGATCTCGACCAACCAAGCCAACTTCGTCACTGTCGATGCGGGCCTTAAGGCAATGGCCACCGACGCGGGCACCCCGCTCGTAGAGGGCCACGACGAAGCCAGGTACGGTTTCTTCGGCGACGAGCAGGGTTTCATCGTTCCCGGATCCGACGACGACTTCCCTCGCGGCCAGCGACTCATGCTCGTGCCGCCGCATTGCGATCCAACTGTCGATCGCTACGACGTCATGTGGTTGGCCAGGGGCGACGTTATCGAAGATGTCGCGCGGGTCACCGCACGAGGCTGCTCGCAGTAACGAACGGACCAACCGGTGCGAGCGAGTGCTGCTAGGGCTGGCGTGGCATCGATACTGGCTCGTCGGGGCTGTTTCGGTACCTCTCCACCATCGAGTACGAACGTGCAATCGATTCACCGATTGGCAGCGCGAGGAGGGCGGCGAAGAGCAGCGTGAGAGTCGTCGAGTGGACGTCTCGCACGCTGTCCTGCGCGACGCGCAGCACGACCAACACCGCGATCAGTGCGTACTCGGCGTTCGACCTCGTGAGCACAATGCTCTGGGAGCTCTTGATCGCCCGCACGAACTGAACGCGTGATCGCAATAACCCAATGGGTACGCCGATC
>PKZN01000043.1:3748-6147 GCA_003133075.1 Acidimicrobiaceae bacterium
ACGAGTTGCACACTGTTCTCGGTCTGCATCACGTTCCCATTCGCTCATTCGGTCCGGACGTGAATGCTACTGACCTGGCACTGGCCGGCTCGACACCGACCGATCGTGGGGGCTCGACGGCCATCTCCTAGGACTCGACGGGGCGTGGCCCCGGACCAGGCTTTTTGGCCCCCCGGGTCGCCGACACCGCTCGATGCCCGATGAGGTAGTAGCGCGAGAGCCGATCTTCGCCCTTGGTCAGACCGATCCGTTTCGATTGGCCAACGAGATCTGCAGCGACGCTGCGGCGCCGTTCGAAATAGATCCGCGCATCGGTGCCACAACAGTCGATCCCACTGTCAGCGCCGGTGACGCCGAGGCCGCGGGTGAGATTCCCGGGTCCGCGAAGTGTCGCCGAGTCCACCGCGTCTGCGCCGGACTCGACGGCCTCGAGTTCTGCCGCACGAATCAAGACTGCACTCGCGACACCTCCAGGACCAGTGACGACGTTCATGCACCAGTGCAACCCGTAGCTGCGATAGACGTAGAGATGTCCCGCGGGACCGAACATGACTGCCGTGCGAGGCGTCGGTCCTCTAAAGGCGTGCGACGCGGGGTCGTCGGCGCCGCCGTACGCTTCGGTCTCGACGATCAGTGCCCGACGCGAGCCTTCGACACCGCGCACGACGACGACGGCTCCGACGAGATCGAACGCCACGTCATCGACCGCGCGATCGAAGAACTCCCTCTCGCAACGCTCAGCACCAGTCATGGTCGCTGCCCCACGGCCTTTCGCTACTCGTCACGACACGACGAGGTCGTGGCTCAAACGGGGATGAGGAACGTAGTCGTTCGGCCACCGGTGGTCGCGACCGTCACCGAGGTGCGAGCAACCATCGCTCGTTCGGGCATCCCTCAAAATCGCGACGGCGCCGCTTGAAACGCCAAACTCACTCGACGACTCGAGACCGGTCGCCGCGATCGCCGCCGCGAGGAGTCGGCGTCGAGCAGAGCAGGCTGCGGCGATCGCGTCAGCGTACCGGGGGTGCTTCAACATTGCGGAAACCGTACTCCGCAGATCCCCGATTCAACCAACGCCGGCTTGGCAAGCACCGGAACGTCGAAAGCCCTGACAGAAATTCCGACGGAATTGGCTTGTGTTCGTCTAATGTAACTACTATGGTTACATCAACTTCAAGGAAAGGAAGTCCAATGTCAACACTCAACTACGACACGCTCCTCAAGCGCCGTGAAGGGATCACGCGTGACCTGCCCGAAGGCGACAACGAGGATCTTCGCTGGGTGACGAATTCAGCGACGCTCATCTTGGGCGAGCGTGACGCGGTCCTCGTCGACTCGTTCACCACGATCGAGCAGAACGAGGCCCTCATCCAGTGGGTCAACGAACACGACCGACGACTGACGCACGTCTACTTGACCCACGGTCACGGCGACCACGTCTATGGAATCGGTCAGTTGCTCGAGGCCTTCCCCTCTGCCCGAGCGGTCGCCACTGCCGGCACACTCGCACAGTCGCGCATCCAGGCGGGAGACGCGTGGCGCGTTGGATTTTGGGGCAAGCTCTTCCCCGGCGAGATTCCCGAGCCCGTACTTCCCGAGGTGCTCGACGGTGACCGGTTGCTGTTGGAAGGTCACGAACTCCAGATCCTCGAGATGGGATACACCGATACCGAAGGCACGACCGTTCTCTGGGCGCCGGACATTCGTCTCGTCGTGGCGGGGGACGTGGTCTATAACGAGACGCACATGTACCTAGCGGAGTCGACGAAGGACTCGCGGCTGGAGTGGATTGCCTCCCTGAAGGCCGTCAAGGCACTTGACCCACTCAACGTCGTAGCCGGACATAAGTATCCAGGGCGCTCTGACGACCCCGTCACGATCGATGAGTCGATGAGGTACATATCTGACTTCATCGAAGCAGAAAATTCGACGTCGACGGCACGCGATCTCTACGACGCCGTTCTTCTGCGCCACCCTCGCCGAGCAAACCCGGGTGCGCTGTGGGGCTCGGCGAATCGGATCAAGGGCACGCCGTGATGCTCCCTAGGATATGAGCGAATGAGCGCGAACAGCAGACTCACCATCGCGGTCCACGCGCTGGATTGGGTCAGTCTTCACTCCCAACTTGGCGGAGGCCCTGCGACCTCGGAGGCCATTGCGGCGAGTGTTCGCACCAATCCGGTCGTCGTGCGGCGCCTCTTGAGCGTGCTCCGAAAAAGTGGTCTCGTCGTGTCGCACCGTGGAACCCCGGCGGGATGGACGCTCGCGCGACCAGCGAACGAGATCACCCTCCTCGATGTGAAGAACGCTCTTCATGAGGGACCAACGTTTGCGCTGCATAGTTCGCCGCCGTCGCAGAAGTGTCCCATTGGCTCGAGTATCGGTCCGGTGCTCCAGGA
>PKZN01000043.1:6166-57990 GCA_003133075.1 Acidimicrobiaceae bacterium
ACCACCGCGCCCTACGGTCGTACCCGTACTCACGAGACGAGCCGTCAATCCATACGTCCCACGACGATTCGACGGAGTTCGCTAAGAAAGTGGCAACGACGAACATCGGCTCCGTCGTTCAATCTTCGCGCCGCGTGCGTCAATGGTTATCTTCGAGTTGCTCCAACATGGTGGTGAGCGCAGCCGTTTCTGCTCCGGTGAGCCCGCCAAAGACGGCGACGAAATTCGTGGGTTCCACAACAATGACGACGCGGATATCGGCGTCAAAGACGGGGACCTCGGACCCGTAGCGTCGCTGAAGGCTTCGGTAGAACGCGGCGTCGGGGTCGAGATCCATGGATTCGACGCGGCCACGGACTTCGAGCGTCCGGTAGGCGTTCTCGGGGTCCTGGACGTGAAACGACACTCGCCCGTCGGCGAGGAGATTGCGGTACTTCTGTCGCGTATTGGTGTGGGAAAAACGAACTCGCTCGCCGTCCCAGGCGAACCACATCACACTGCTTTGCGGACTGCCGTCAGGTCGGATCGTTGCGAGATGAGCGAACAAGGGCCGTTCGAGTAAATCTGCGTGGCTCTGAGGCAACTCGACGCTCATGAGGTTCCTTCCGCGTTGAACATTGACGGGCAACTCTTGCATATTAATGAGGTGCCGACAAAACAATTCGAAGGAAGAGCACGAACATCGCTCGGCTGAAAACATCGACCTCCGGTCCGAAAGCGCCATTGAAGTGATGGCTGGTGGTTCGAGCAAGTCAGGGGTATCTTCGCCTTCGGAGTACCAGCCCGGTACCTCAACGAGAGCGTCAGCTGCGTTTTGACCTTGACTGACAGCGTGAACGTCAAGGGATAACGGGACGTGTCAATGCCCTCGATGGGTGACGCCACTAGTCGACTCGATTGTCGATATCGTTCAAGCGGTCGAATCGCTAACAATGGAGTCGTCGAACGACAAATCGGAGGCATGAGGATGGATGGAAGAACGCTCGAAGCATCGCGCAAAATCGAAGCACGCGCGGACGTTATTTTTGCAATCCTCGCGAGTCCGCAACGCCACAAAGACTTCGATGGATCAGACATGCTCCGCGGCGTCGTCGTCGAACGTCCCCTCTCGGGCGTCGGCGACACCTTCACGATGAAAATGCACCGGCTCGGAGATGACTACCTCATGATCAATTACGTGGTGGAGTTCGAGCCAGATCGCCGCATTTTTTGGGAACCGGCTCCCGGCGACCCTTCTCGTGCCGAGGGAAATGATCCATCAAAAGTCGGCATCCCTGCCGGCTATCGGTGGGGCTACATCCTCGCTCCGGACGGTGACGACGCCACTGTCGTCACCGAAGTCTTTGACTCCGGCCCATTGCCATCGGAACTCCTCAGTGGTGGCGCGGCGTGGATCAACGGCAACAATACGTTGCTTGAGTCCATGACAGAAAGCCTGGAGCGACTCGAAAAGGTCTGTACGGAGTAGGGCGCTGCAATTGTTCTCATTGTGACAACGGCGAGAAGCTCCGGAGAACCAAAGGAAAATTTGGTGGGCGCTGAGGGACTCGAACCCCCGACCTGCTGAGTGTAAATGGGAACCGAAGTGTAGTCATCGGACGAAAACTGTCATATCTGTAGAGATTTACTGGAGTTTTGGTTGCGTACTGTCGCCTCCGTCCTGCCCGGTCGAGCGAGTGTGAGGGATGAATTGAGGGATGGAAAGTCCTTTCGTCGGCGGCCAACGGAATCCTGTCTGACTTGTTTGGCGCCTGGCGATGCTCGCACGTTGGAATCTCGAATATGTGCGACCGTTGCGGAATAGGTAAACCAGCAGGAGCTTCGAATGACCAGCGACAGGCATGTCCCGACGAACAATCCGACTCGCATCGAGATGGACGAGTGTGCGACCTTGAGCCTCTCGGACGCAGCCATCATTCTCGGAATCCATAGGAGCACGGCGTCACAGCTATACCGCCGAGGTGAGTTCCCGGTACCGGTATTAGAGATCGGTCACCGTCGTCGCGTCACGAAAATCCATCTGGAGAAATTTCTGCTCGCAGGCACGACCGAAACAGGTGCTGTCGATGCAGGCGACGGCAATCCATAGTTTTGAGTCGGCGAACTGACCACGGTGTTTCCGATGCAAACAAACTCAGCAAAGAGATTATTTCTAGCGCCCGCAAATAGTGCTCCTGGAATTCGGACCTGATTGACTCCGCCTTAATCGATTTTTTCAGAGTGAAAATCGCTATCCCCAAACATTTCAAGGTGCCAAGCCGGAGTCCATTCTCGTTGGGCGCAACAGTTTGGCGCGCAGAAAATTGCCGAGAGCCAGAACTGACGGACGTTGGAGAGTGGCCGCCGGCGGCGCTTTTGCCCTCGTTGTGTCCGCAAATATGTGCCCGCAAAGTCCACACGAAGTACACCGTTCTGCATGCAATAACAATTGGCGAGCTGAGTAAATGGCCGCCTCGCTCCTAAGACCCAGATTCGATGATCCTTCCCCGAGTCCCCTCATAAGACGGAGCTCGACTAAGCCCATCGGAACCACTTGTTCTCACTTGGTTGCGGGTCTACGCTCGGCCTTAGTTAGTCATCTATTCAATGTTCGGGGGGCCGATGGATCTCGATTCGAGTTTCGCTTTTCAATCGACAACCCCTTTGATGCCCACCACTTCAGCGTCGACGGCACCCAAGCCTCCGCTAGTTGCCGACAGCGATGTCCTACAAGGTCTCGTTGGTGAGTGGGAAGGTACTGGCCTCAATTTGATTTGGCGACCAGTTCAGCTCTCAGAGGGAAATGATCGCTTCCTCGAAATTAACGTCACCACGGAGAAACTGCGATTCGCAGAAATTCCAGGCGCGATACCAAATCGCGGATTATTGCAAGGCGATTTGAGCATGGCGGGCCTTCACTATCTGCAGCAAGTATCGGACTCGAATCTGCATCAAGGTCTCCATGTTGAGCCGGGTGTGTGGCTCTCAATTCCTGCTACTGACGATCCGCCAGTTCCACCGTCCGTGGCCCGCCTCGCTTCGATTCCGCATGGCACTACGATCGTGGCTCAAGGAATGGCAACAAGTACAGACGAGGCGCCCAACATTCCCTCGGCGAGCATCACGCCGGGAGGTCCGGACGGATCTCCCTTTTTCGAACAAGATCTCGAAAACACAACCTTGTTCCGTACCAGCGGCGTCGGCCTTACCGGTGTAGTTCAGGGGATGCTTGATAATCCCAACATTCTGTTAGCACCCTCCGAAATGAAAATCGTGAGAACGACCGAATACCACGTCTTTACAAGTGCTGCTGCACCACTAATTGGCGGGGGTACTGCTAACACGGCGTTCCTCCAAGGTCTTCCGACAAGCGACGCGCCACCACCGGCGACGGGCCCGAACGCCCTTGCTGCGCAACTCGAATCCATTTTCTGGCTTCAAACAACCGAAGGCTCAGAACGACCGGACATTTTGCAGTACACCCAGACGGTGACGTTGACCTTCAATGGCATTGACTGGCCCCATGTCAGTGTCGCGACGCTACACAGAAAGCGCCACCTGCTTTGAATGTCTTCTAAACTGAAATGCACAAAGGCTGTGAAGAAGAGGCCGATGTCTGCTTCGCCTTTGCCGGAGGATGATGAACCAATTCCAGTATCTTTTGGCTCAACAAGGACGTTGGAGCCAGCGAAAGAAGTCGCTTGCAATGTCACTCGACCTACCGGATTTGCCTGGGGGAGCATGGGTACTTAAGTCGCAAATGAGTTGGCGCAGTGGCTACGTCGTTCCCAACTGGAAGAGCGACGTCGCGCGCCGATCCAGGGGAACTGGCGGATTCATCGTTTGGCGATCGTTTCGACAAACGGATTCCCCCTTGACTCTCTGGGCTCAGGTTGGCCCTTACGCAACACGAGAAGATGCAGACGACGCGGTCCCACGCTTACTTTTAATGGGACAACGAAACCCAAGATTCGCAGGAACTGTCGCGGATGAGAAGGTCATCGAGGATTTCCATATTCCCGATGTCGGTATAACTCACGTGGTAGAGCGAAGTGCGACGGGAAGCAGCAAGGGTCCGAGCAACAGTAAATATGTAATGGGCAGCGTCGACCATATTATTTTCATGATTGCATTCTCGGCATACGGTGACGGGTGGCCGTGGAGCGATGTCTCTCTGATTTCATCGCTCCAAGTCAATAAAATTCGGCAAGTCTTGGGCCAAGGGAACCAGTGAACCCCGTTCCTCCCTCGCTAAGTGAGCAATCGAATTTGGGGCAGAGACTCACTCGTACGATCCAAAGTCGATGTCCAGTTCGATAACGCCGAGATTCAGGTCGGTGTTCGCCATAAAGGACAATGCCGGCTCGGCTCGCTCGTCTGTGCTTTCGCACTGCTCGATTGCAATTTGCAACGCAGAACGATCAATCAGAATTGGTTTTTCGTCTTCTCCCACGAACAGTGCGAGCGTCGGTGCCCCGTCGTATTCCCCTACGACGACCCGAAGTGTCGACTTAGTCAGAGGATTTTCGGTTTCTACTGTTGTCAGCTCTGCAAACTCTTTGACCTCAGCGACATTGGTGACAGTTCTGATTTCACTTGAAGGTGTTGACACTCGGGAACTGACGGACGCTGCGCCATCGAATGCCAATTCCTTCTCCGCGATGCCACTTTCAGCCACAGCCCAATCGCGGACGAACTGAGCCACAAGTGCGAAACCCCCTTCAATCTCCCACGTAGTAAGCGGATAGTCGCTGAGAAACTCCTTTGCGGCATCACTGAACTCGAGGGTCGCCTCCACGTCCCAGGAATCGTCTGGGTCGATGATGTTGAGTGCCAGTTCGATGAGCTGGGCCTCTACAGATACGGATCTCCCGCGCTCAGGATTTGACGGTTCGATTGATTCCAGACGGGCGGTCAGTCGCCGAGAAACGTCGTTCACAAGCCCTGAGTCCTCAAACCAATGCTCCGATTGCCGATCCCAGCATGGTCCCTCGACGAAGAGAGCCTTCGACGCATCCGAATCGACGTAGATAGTTTTCGTGTCTGTCTCGTAGGTCACGACGAGCGAGACGAGTTTGGACATGTTCCTCTCCTAGATTTCGAGTCCGTGGGGCACGCCGACGGAAGCGTCGCCAAACTCGATTTCCGCCACTCGAGTTCGATCCGAGGCAGCTCGAGCGTCACGTCTCGGCCACGTGACCGGAATCACCTGGACTCGGTCGCGCGCAGCGTCCGCGACAGCGTAGAGCTCAGCCAGCTCGCTCCGATAGCTGTTCCACGGCTCGCCAATGTCGAGCGTGACGTCGACGTCGCGCCAGTGCTCGACCGAGACGCCGGCACTGACTATGTTGATCGCCTCCACGACGGGCTCCGCCACCTCGAAGGTCAGCAGCACCGCCGCCGCGCCACGTTGGATACGACTCGCTGACGCCTTGATGCCCCTCAACGCCTCATCCTCTCCTCCCGCCCAGCCGAGCACGTACCCAAAGGAGTACTCCGCCGACTCCAGTCCGAGCGCCGAGCAGACGACGAAGGCGACGGATTCTGCTTCCAGCTCTTTGAGACCTCGTGACAAGTCGCGTGCCGACACGCTCTCAATGTCGTGCAGCAACGCGTGACCGATCTCGTGGGCAAGGGTCTTCACCTGCTGGGCATCGGAGTTGTTGGTCGCAATGCGAATCCGACCTTCTGCGTGGTTCGTGTCACCATTTGCACCACCCTCCAACGATGACGGACGCTCGACGAGAAAACCGACGCCTTCGGCGAACTCCGTCAGTCTGGCGAACACGCCTTCGGGTGCTCCTCCTTGGAGTTTGCTCACGATGTCGGGAAGCTCGGGGCCAGACGTTTGGCTGACGTCAAAGACCGGCACCAGTTTGAACCCCCGAACCTCACTGGCGACTTCACCATCGGTCGCGTCCGTCTTCTGGTACTTCATGGGCGCGAAGATGCGAAGCGCCGACTCCTTCGCCAACACCTGGTGGCCCAGCGCCTGCCAGGCTCGGTAACCGGCAACACGGGTGGCGTCGGGTCTCTGATTCAGAATCAAGAGCACGTTATTCGGGCTGTAGCGAGGAAAGCGACTCTGCACCGCGAGGTACTCCCGCCAGCCCTCGCTCGTCGTGAGGGACGCGACGCCCTCCGCAAGTCCCTCAAGAAGCTCTGCGTAGTCGCGAGTCATGCCACTCCTGTCTTCACCCGATGGCTGTCTCCGGGTGACCTAACGCAACGGTCGCGGCGTGGCGACGTCGGCGCGAAATATCGTCAACAACGAAGTCGCCGAACGTTGATCGACTGGCGTACTCGGGGCCGTGGCTGCAGCGCAGGTCGGCGGTGAACTGGCGCAACATCGCCGCCAGGTCGCGCAGGGCCCGGTGCCAGTCGGTGCCGAAGGTCGCCGGCGACGTCGGCGCGTAGGCGGCGCGCTCGTGGTCCTTGAGGGCCTGCAACGCCCCGACCAGCGATTCGTGCGCGTACCAGCATGCCGGCACCACGTAGCTGTCCAGGCCGGGGTAGCGCTGTCGAAGATCGTCGACCCAGTGATGCAACTCGGGCCACTCGCGCTCGGCCGGAATCGCCCCGAGGTTCGGCCAGTGCAGCGGCGGCTCGGCCCTCTCCCCCTCGCTGCCGGACGCCTTCGCACGAGTCTCCAGGGCTCGGCGCAGCCGATCGTGAGGCGCCTCCTCCTCGCTCACGTCACTCGCAGAGGAGCCACCAACTCACCAGCACTAGCCCGCAATGTCGCTTCCACCTCGCTTCGTTGCCGCTGCAGTTCAGCGGCGTCGCGCCGTGATGTCCAGGGACGGAGCGTGAGCACGATAGGTCTCGCCGCGCGTAAGAGCAGCAGTCCGTATCCCGCCCGGATGAGCCGAATGCTGCTCGGGTCCAAAATCGAGCGTTGGCGAGTCGATTCGGTGACGTTGCGACCACCGCCGGCTTGGCGCGTCGTCGACACTTCGGGGCTCTCTCGTTCACCGATGAGGTTCGCCAGATCGCGCAGGTCGTCCGCATTGCTCGAACCGCCAAGGATGATCTTGGAGGTCGCCGAGTCCCAGATTGCCTGAGCTTGTTCGCCGCCCCAACGGTCACGCGCCTGGGCCAAGGACTGCAGCACGGCAACAGTCGTGATGCCGGTGCCGCCGCCTTCACTCATGAGCGCCCCGAGCGAGGGAAGCGGATAGTTCGCCGATTCGTCGAGGATCAGCGACACCGGCGGATCAAGTCGAGCTCCGGGTGAAGCACCCGCGAGTTGCCGGGCGGTCTCCACGACGTCCTCGATGAGCGCAGAAACCAGATTCGCCGTGGCGAATGCGCCCGAGCTCGTCCCAAGTAAGTACAACGTGCCGTTCTCTCGGAGGAATCGCTCGGGGCGAAACTCCGCGCCCGCGGCGGGGGTCAACTGCTCGATCACCTGAGGACTCGCCAAAGGGGCGAAGACCGAACTGACGACCGACCAGATGTTGCCTCGTTGTCGCGGCTCGAGGCCGACGACCGCTCCAAGACCCCTCGCCCACAGCGGGGTTGCCAGCGCAGAGGTGTGGAGTATCTCGACTGCCTCTTTTGCTTCGTCCGGTGACAAGCTCCATCGGTAAAGGTCCGTGACGGTGCGTCCACCAACGGCGGCGGCCTGCAGAAGACAACGCACCACGACCTCGGTCTGCTGTTGCCAGAAGTTCCCCTCGGTGAGGCGACCGGCCGCTCCGGCACAGAGCGCTCCAGCCCGGAGCATTGCCGTTTGGGGGTGCTCACAGCCCCGAATGGGCGACCACCGCAGTCCGCCGACAACGCCCTTCGCGAGACCCTGGGGGTCGAACACGCCGACCGGACCACCTTTCATTCGGGCCGTGATCGTCGCAGACAAATTGTCGGTTCGCGTGCTCGTAGTCACCACCGCGCCCGGCGCGTCCAGGATGAAAGGGATGACCAGGTTCAGTCCCTTTCCGCTGCGCGGTGGTCCGAGGATGACCATCGAATCCTCGACACTCGCAAAACAGTCAGCGTTGCGACTCCGCCCCACGAAGAAGCCGAGCTCATTCGGTTTCGGTTTCTCCAGCGACGGTCGTAGCACGATCCCTCGACTGAGCAAGTTCTTTGTCCCCGCGGCGTGGAGTACCTCGTGCCGCTCCGCGAGTCCAGTTACGCGCGTCGGATCGTCGGCCCGTCGACGGGCGTCAACCTTTACGTACCGCACTCCTACCAAAGTGGCCGCTACGCCGAGAGTGAGCACGACGGCGGTCGCGCTCCAATACAGCCAGGCGGGCCCGACGAGCACGCGCCAGGCGACCGACGGGTCTCTCGCGTGGGCAAAGGCCGAGATCGCTCCCCCTATGTGGTGCGTAGGAAGTCCGTGACCAGAGGTCGCTGCGCTCAGTAAACCACCGCACGCGAGAATCAGATACAACGGGAAGGCGCCCGCCACCACGAGCAGCCACGCATCCTCGGTCCTCCCCGCGCTCACGGGACCATCCGTTGATTCGTGTCGAACAGCGCCAACTCTTCCGGCGTGCAGACGTGGCGCACCACGAACGACCGCTCGCCCACGCGCCACAGTCCTTCACCCCGTACGAGGCTCGAGAGTTGGTCGATTTCGGTGGAGGAGAGTCCCAGTGATGCACCGGTCTTCGCGTCCTCGCCCGACTCCTGGGCGTAGATGATCTTGGTGGAGCAGTCCGCCAACAGTCCGAGTGCCAGATTTCGCGATTCGGAGTCGCGCTCCCCCACGGCGTCGAGATCGCTGAGCCGATGGATCACCATGAGATTCGCGATGCCGAGGGCGCGACTCAATTTCCACTGCGACTGCATGTGAGACAACAGCGCGGGCTGCTTCAACACCCGCCACGCTTCGTCGTAGATGACCCAGCGCTGGCCGCCCGCGGGATCTTGTAGCGCCGCTTCCATCCACGAGCTAGCACAGGTCATGACCAAACCGATCTTCGCGTCCGAACCCTGAATGCGACTGAGATCCACGCTCACCATTGGTAAATGCGCGTCGAAGTGCACCGTCGACGGTCCGTCAAAGAGCCCACCGAGGTCACCCCCGACCAGACGACTCAAGGCGTGCGCGACGTCACGACCGTCGTCCACCAGTTGCGCGCAGCTAGAACCGACGACGTCTCCGAGTGGGTCGAACATCGCTGCGACGACTTGTGGCAACGTCGCGACAGTGTTACTTCGTACCGCCTCATCGAGCGCAGCGAAGAGCGCCGTCAACTCCACCGCCGCCATCGAGTGACCGAGCGCAGATTCGCTTATCGAGCGAAGTAACTCACGTCGACGCTGGCGAATGAGTTGCTGCCACGCGACGTCGGAAAGGTGGGCGCTAGTGCCGTCGTGATTCGACAGATACTGCGGTCGCGGACCCTCGTCCAGGGGATTGAGACGAGCGTCGCTACCGTCGCCCAGCGCGATGACCTGTCCCCCGACCATTCGACTCACGACCGACCACTCGCCCTTGGGGTCGCCGGGTACATAACAGCTCCGGCCGAACGCGATCGAACGCGTGGCGATCGACTTCGCCAACGTGCTCTTGCCTCGACCGACGACCCCCGCCAGCATGACGTTCGGATTAGTGAGGACGCCGATGCGGTAGAGCTCCCAAGGGTCGTAGACGAATCCCGCACCGCTCCAGGCGTCTTGACCGATGAGTACACCCTCACTACCGAGACCACTTTCGGCCAGGAACGGATACGCCCCGGCCAAGACTTCACTGGTCGCGCGATGTGGTTCAACCTTCAACCTTCGATATGTGCGCAGTGCCAACTCGCCGGCTTCGCCGTTCTTCGGAAGGTACGCGGCCTCTCGAGCTTCGAGTTGAAGTTGACGTTTGGATCTTCGTACTCGCTCGCGCTCGGCCACCCTGTCGGCGTTGGAGATTCGCTGGGTCGTGCGGCCGAGAGCTCGTTTCTCCCGTCGCGAGGTCACAGTTCCTCCATAAAAGGCGCCACCGAGCGACTTTCCTCCATCCAGGATCGCTTCTACGGGCTCCGTGATTGACTGGTGGACCCTGGGTACCCGACGACGACCAGGGACTTTACGTAATTGCCGATGCGAAACCAATGTTTCCGCGCGTCGTCGCTCGACGAACGCGGGATACGGCGGCAGCTGAGTCTTTACCGGTACCTCAATACTTCTGCAGTCTCGCCCACCCATTACTCGTCTACCGCTGCGCCACGATTGCTGGCAGTGAAACGGTCAGCGTCACCCATCCGATGATCTCTCGGGTTAGTCCGGCATCGAGAATCGCCACGATCAAGAGGACATCGATCGCGCCGACGGCTACGTACTTGAGAGTCCTCGCCCGCCTCCTTCGTCGAATAGATGACACGGGCAAACGCAACGCTCCACTCGAACAAATGACGTGTTTTGCTCGGTCGTGTTGAGTGGGTAGCTCGGGCAGCATTAGATCGTCCTTGTGAGAGGGAATCGCGCCGCGACCGCAGCGGCAACGCCAAGATGAGAGACGGCGCTCTCGAGTTGGAGTTTTTCGAGATCGATGAGATCGCCCTCAGCCAGGTGATCATCACCTTTGACGACAACGACGGCCCCGCCGCAGACGACGCGTAACCAGTCCACCATCGCTGTCGCCATTCCACTCCCGATTCCGTCTTCCGAGTCATCAGATCGACATCGAAGCGACGACACGACAACGATCGCGCCTTCAATCAATGATGCGAAGCGTCCATCGCCGAGCCCCGACCAGTCGTCCGGGTCCATCCGATAGCTGAGTGGTTCGCCGGCGAGGGCACTCACCATCTCGATCGTCATCTCCAGTGCGTCGACTGCGGCATCAGTGACGATCACCAACGTGTCGGCGCATTCCAACGACGCAACTATGAGTGTGCCGTTCGCTTTCGTCCCAATGTCCGAGATCACGACCTGTCCAGCCCACCTCAGCACGGCCACGCCGGCCTGGTACTCCTTTGGCGTAAGACACGGACTCTCGGTGGAACTGCTCACACTTCGCAGCACGCGAAGCCCACGAACGACATCGACATACGGCGCGAGCGTCGACCACTCTGGGGTCACACCGCAGAGTGCGAGTGCGGCGAGCTCTTGGAACGGACGAGTCGGCGGATTGACTGAGGGCACTAGCCGGCGGCGAAGCGTGCCCAACTGATGTGACGCGTCCAGGACGCTGACGATCTCGCTGCGCGTAGCCGCGAAGTTCATCGCTAGCATGGCGGCCGTCGTGGTCTTGCCCGTACCCCCCTTCGGGCCGACCACGACGACGTGGTGAGAACCAGGCACTCGAGCGAGTTGCGGCGTCGCTACTGCCGCCGCTAACTCCTCGATCTCTCCCCCTAGCTGCCTCCTGGTTCTCCGCCCTGCCACCTACTGCCACCTCCTTTCCTAGAAGACACTTCGACCGAGCGGCAGTGCGCCGACTACGAATCCCTGCGACTGGCGCCCATAGAGCACTCTCGTCTCGCAACCCGACTGACCGGCCGCGCGCTCAATGAGCGCCACCGCCTGCGTCAGTCCTTCCTCGCTGTGAGAGGTGATCGTGACGAAGCCGCTGAACTCCACGTCAGCGTGGCCGCCAATAAGTGCCTGCTCGCGCGCCAAAAGATCGTGGTACTCCTGGACGTCGGAGAGGTCCTGAACCTGACCGACCTTTGCTTTATGGCTGGCGTCAGTAATGGCTTCGGTCTTCTCCTTTCGCAGCGCCCGCAGCGCCTCCGCGGTGCCCAACGGTCGGGCGATAAGGGAGAGTGACTTGCGAATATCGGAAGCAAAGACCAGCGCGTGGAGGAAGTTCGGAGCGACTTCAATCCTCGGCCACTCACTGATCCAGAGCACGCACGAATAACCCGAGTCGTGGCGCAGGAACGACCAGTGCTCAGAGACCGCCATCGGTCCCGCCGTGCTGAGGCTCGCGCGCGATCCAGCGACAGTGACCTCCGCGCATGGGTCGTAGGCCTGGCGAACCAGCGTCGCCAACTGCGTTTCACTCTGCCAACCCCCCAGACGCAGACCCGCCGTGCGCAGTCCCTGCTCCAGCACCGCCATGTCGATACGCAGCACATGGACGCCACCCTTTACCCCTCGCCCGGCCGCACGGATGGCGGGCGCGGCTTTCTTCATGTCAAGCGAGAGCGTCAGGGTGGTTCGATGCGTCGAGGAACCGAAAGAGGACTGCGCGAGCAGCTCTTGGTACTGAGCGTTCGGCCAATCGTCCTTGTGTGTGCCGCGCTCGTTGTACCACTGAGCGACCTTGGTGCCGGGATCGGGGATGGTGGTCTCGAGCACCTGAATCGCTGCACACGTCCCGGTCTGAGCCAATGACGCCAACACCCGTCCCCAGGCGGAGACGCGCTGGGTCTGATCGCTAGGGGCAAGCAGCACATAAGCCGAGTGCGACAGCGCGAGGACCACCGAGAGGGTCTGTCGATGCGGGTCGTGGATGAAGCATGCCCGTGACTCCGGGTCGTTCAAGAAACGAAGCGCGGCCGCGTCGCCGGGGAGTGCCATCATGCCCGCCGGTCGTGGTCTTGTGACTCTCGCCCGGTACTCCGTTTGCTTGGCTGAGACCCGCTTCGACCAATGCAGAACCACGGGCAACCACTCCACGACCGGCTCGCCGCGTCGCGTCACAAAGGCACTCGCGGCGGCGACTGCCCAGAGCGGCCCCGTGACGACCACTCCCCACGCGCCGTCGACGAGCAGTCCGATGAGCAGCACCGAGAAGGCGACGCCGAGGGTTCCACAGCGCAGCGCCGAGAAGCCGAGCAGCAGCCCTCGTGTAGGTCGACGAGCGAATCGGACGGACGTGGGAGCGGACGTCACCGCCTACTCGCCCGGCGCAACGGGTTGACTCACTGAATGCGGTGGTTGGGAAGGTGGCGTAGGAGTGGATTCGTTAGTTGGGCGAGGTGTCACTGGGCGCGGCGCGTCCACACGAGTGTTGGTTGACGACGGCGCGTCCGATGAAGGTATCGAGGGATCCGTGCCGTTGGCTCGACCGAGGTCACTGCTGGGCGACGCGCCCCGAGTCGCTCTCAGTGGTACCGGCGCGCCTACCGCGGTCGTGCGATGATTGGCGTCATGGGTGTCGGCCGCGCTGGATCCAAGAATTGAGGACGCGGCTGGCGCCCAGGAGCCGCGGCTCCCACCACCTCCAGTCGACGATCCTGGCGTAAATCGCCCGGAGTCCTCGTGGTGGCGAGCGGTGCCACGAGCGTCGGAGGACTCCAATGGCCGCGCGCGCCCAGCTCCGAGTGAGGCTGCCGAGTACTTCAGCTGCGCCATCTTCTGCGGCGCCCCCACTATGGTCTTCGCGCCCGCACTTGCGCTGGAGGCGGAGTGGGCCATCGTCGCCACGTGATCACCGGTGAAGTGCACCAACCGAAGCGCCATCCACGGTGAGAATCCCGCAACCAGAAGTATGAGCAGCCCTGTGATCTCCTGAGTAATGGCGGTGAAAGCAGTTCCACCAGTTGCCGAACCCATACCCCCGAGCACGCCAAGGCCGATCACAAATATGAGGATCAGGATCAACTTGGAGAACACCAGCGCCAACATTGCCTCGAGCCATTTGCGCACCCACCCTCGCGACACGTCGGCGACGCCACCGGCGAAGGCGATAGGCGCGAAGACCGCGGTAATGACGATCAGCATTTTGCGAATCACCATGGCGAACCAGACAATCGCAACCGCCACCAGCGCTACCAGAGACAGGATTAATACCGTCGGCGGGCTGGCCAGGGCCGTCGTGAACACGGCCCCTCCGATGATCTTGGTACCCATCGTCGCGATGGTGCCCCCGGTCGCGACCTTGACGACTCCCACGCAGAGTTGATCTACGGCCGCCAGGAGCACGTTGAGGGTCGCCAAGGTGATAGCGCACCCGACCGTCGCGATCACGAGGCCTCGCAGCCCCCGCCCAATTCCGCCGGCGTCACGTTTCAGCGCCGAGATCACCACTTGAACGACGAACAGCCCGAGACAGAGCACCGCCGCAATCGCCACCGCGATGCCCAGGTCGAGTTCGAAGTTGGCCCCACTGAGCGACACGGTCGTCGAAGTGGAGAGTTGTTGCCACAGCCAATTGATCGCGGAGTCGGCAGTGTTACCGAAGCCCGACGCGATGCTGCCAAACACCGAGGTCGTGACACTGCTGCCCACGCGACCGATAACGCTGACGACGTCACAAGCGATGTCGATCTTGTCGCACACTAGTTCACGGTCCAGTCATTCACGGCCACGGCGCCGTAACCGGGATGCAGGGACGCGCCCCCGAGGGTGAGCACGAAAAAGATGGACTCGAGCGTTGGCGCGTGGTCCGGGATCGAAACGGCGAGGGTGCCCGACACGTCGTACATGACCATGAGGGGATCGATGGGTTGCCAGCCAGTACCGAGGAGCTCGGTCCATTCCGGACTCACTGAGACCACAAGGCCGCTGACGCGCCAGTGGGTCCTCGTCTCGCCCAGTCTGCGCCACTCGGACCCTGGTGGCACGGGTGCCGAGCCCGTCGTAAGCGACGCCGGCAATGTCTTCAGATTGATTGAAGCGGGCTCGGAGGCCAGGCTGTTTGGCGCATTGTTGAAGCTCGCCCAAGCGAGCAACTTGACCCTGGTCGAAGTCGCGAAGTCGATGTCAAGTAGCTCCTGGGTGAACGCCCCCGCGTACGAGGAGGGCGAGGACGAATCGGCCGCGTCCACGGGAGGAAACGTCGCGCACGTTGCTGCGCTGGGTAGCGCAACGGCGGTCGCCAGACTCTCACCGGTCCACTCCGCAGCGAGTTGTTGATTCACCGTGCGCTCGATTGCTTTGTCTGGTGGTGTTACTCGCATCGGGAAGTAACTGGGCGACGAAGCAATGGTTGTGGGGCTTTGACTATGACCGGCACGCCCGCTCGATGATGGAGAAGATGGCCGGACCATAAGTAGGACGACCACGATGGTGATCAGGAGAACTGGGACGGCGAAGAGCAACTTTGCGTGAGTCGAGTGCCAGGATCCCATCAGCTGAGGTTGGAGCCCAGGTTGTAGAACGTGTTGATCAACAGATCTGCGCCACCGATGAGCAGTGCCGCAACCAGACAGACCAGCAGTCCCATCTTGCCCCGGGTCGACCATTGCGGGTTGGCGCTGTGATGCCCAACGGCCATGGCGATTGCGCAACCGATGAACCCGGCGAGCGCGAGGACGAGCCCGAACGCCATTAATGAGCCCACGAGCGTGGACAGGGTGTTGAGCCCCGGAATCGCGGTCGAATTGGGCGTCACATTGACACCACTCGCCACGAGTCGGACTGAAGTGAGTTGAGTCATGACTTCTCCTTTGCTGGTTGACGCGTTACTTTCAAAACGGCCACTAAACCACGTGACGGATCGCTGACAATCCACCACTGATGAACTGGGTGTACGGCTGGACGACAACCCCGTACCGCACATCAACAGCCGACTCAACGAGTCCGTCACCGATGTACAGCCCGACGTGTCCCGGGTTCACAACGGTCCCGTCGCTGCCGGGAACGAGCACAAGATCTCCCGGCGAGATATCGGCGTAGTGAGAGACCGGCGCACCTTCGTTGATCTGGTCGCCGGTGTAGTGCAGTAGCGTCACACCAGCTTGGGCCCAGGCCATCATCGTGAGACCCGAACAGTCGAAGGCGTCGGGCCCAACTCCGCCCCAGAGGTAGGGCTTTCCGAGCTGTGCGAGGGCGTAAGTGATTGCAACGGTCTCGGGCGCCGCAGCGTCTGCGGGAATCATGTAGTCCGAAGGCAGGCCGTTGTCGACCAGCGGTGAACTTGGCAAAGTCGCTGTGGCCGACGCGCCGCAGTCAGCATTCGTCGTTGTGGTAGCAGTCGCAGTTATGTCGTCTGCTGACGGCTTCTGGGTATTCGAAAGCGCACACGAGGTTGCGTCCGTCGTACCGCCAACAGAACCCGCAACAATCATGAGACCGAGTAACGCCAAGGCGAAGCCAACAATGGCGACTGCGATGAGGAAAGCGAGCTTCTTCACCGTGATGCCAAACCGAAATCAAGGGCATACCCATCGACACCAGGACTCACTCGAATTCTGCAGTCGGGTCGTGCTTCAGCGTCAAGAATTCCAACCCTCGATATCGGAAAGTCACCATCCACGTGCCGCAACGGTCGCGCCGGAACGTCAAAAGAACGAAGATGGGGCCGATCCGTGAATGATCATTGGGCCAACGCATGGAATGCTGTCACGAAAGTCGCCAGGCCTTAGAGATCTCAGAGATCGTTTAACTCTCGTCCATCCACGCCATGGTCGAGGTCTCACGAGTCTGACCGACTCGTCGCTTGAATATCTTGAGTGGGATTCAGGCCGTTTGAGCCATGTGACCTCAGGTTNNTTCGCGGGGGGACCGATGGGCGTATTGGGGGCAGCGGCAGCGGCGGGCGGAATCGGCCTCATCGGAGTAATCATCATTATTGCTTTGTATTTCATCCCCACGATCGTCGCGACGTCACGCAAGGTCACAAATGCTGGCTCCGTCTTCGTGATCAATTTTCTTCTTGGATGGACTCTCGTGGGTTGGGCCGTGGCGCTCGCCATGGCGGTCAAATCCAAGACGCCTCAAGTTGTGGTGGTGCAGTCGCCAATTCCGCTGCCTGGTTGCGTCAAGTCCGGTACGGGACTTTTACCGGGACAGCAATTTTGTTCGAATTGCGGCGCCCCTCGCTCAAGCGCTAACTGAATTGATCGCACCTATCGGAGTTTCCTGAGGAACTGACCGACCGCGCTTCAACGAGCCTCATCGTTGAGAGGACCAACTTTTGTGGACGATCTATCAGTCCTGAAGCTTGGCGCGGAGTCGCTCCTGTCGAAAGAGCAGTCAATGAGGTGCGTCAGCTCCGTACCCCTTGGATTTCGCTGATCGGGGCCTCAAACCGACTAACCTCACCCACCCTCGAGGTTCTCGAAAGTCGTTGAGAAGTAGTTGACACCGTGTAATTACAGTGCTGTAATGGCATCCTTAGCAGTCCAACGCTTGAAGTGCTAAAGCGCGATACGCCAAGGTGGGCAAGGTGCCCACGGAATGTGACAGGAGGCTGGCGCGAACCAGCCTCCTGTCATTCGAACCAACCCGCCTTGGCGAAGCTGCCCGATGTCATACAGCTAAGACAGTAGCGCCAGAGCGGGTCCTATAGAGAGGACCTTTCATGGCTTCCATTTATTACCCCGCGGATGCGGGATTTGAGATTGACTTCTTCCCGGTAGGCGAAGGATCAAGAAGTGGCGACGCGATTGTCGTGCGGTTCGGTCAGGTGAACTCCTCACGAGACAAGCAGTCCGTCGTTGTAGTTGATGGTGGTTACTCGACCACCGGTGACGCGCTCGTCAAGCATCTCCAAGACGTGGTAGGCACTGACCGTGTTGACCTAATTATTTCTACTCACCCCGATACGGATCACATCAACGGTCTCTGTACTGTGATTGAAACTCTCGAAGTGGATGCACTTTGGATGCATCTGCCCTGGGACCACACGGAAGATCTCGCTCGACTCTTTCACGATGGCCGCATTACTGACAACAGCGTGAGCAAGAAACTACGAGATGAACTCACCGGTGCGCGAATCTTGGCAGAGGCAGCGCTTGAGCGCGGCGTCCCCGTGACAGAGCCGTTCACGGGTGTCACCGCCTTCGACGGACTTCTGCGGGTTCTCGGACCTAGCGTCGACTTCTACGAGAAGCAACTCATCGAGTTCCGAAGCACACCAGAGCCTTCGAGACTGGGGCCTTTGGCCAAAATGGCTGAAACCACCAGGCTCGTTCGAGAAAGTTTTGGCGTGGAGACGCTCAAAGACGGTGGGACTACGTCAGCCGAAAACGAGACGAGTGTCATCACCCTTTTCGACTTCGACCCGAAGCGGGTCTTACTCACTGGCGATGCTGGCATAGCTGCCCTAGACCTCGCGGCAGACCAGCTCGATTCCCTCGGGCTGACACAGAAGCTCGACTTCATTCAGGTACCCCACCACGGCAGCCGGCACAACGTCGGGCCTTCGATACTGGATCGAATGATTGGCCCGAAGACCAGCCCTGAGCCCCGGAACGTAACGGCCTACGTATCTGCAGCACCCGGTGGCGGCCCCAAGCACCCCTCACGACAAGTGACGAACGCGTTTACCCGCCGAGGAGCGCGCGTCTTCGTTACTGAAGGCAATCAGCTCTTTCACAATCACAACGGCTGTCCGCGCCCGGGTTGGGTCGAAATTGAGCCGCTTCCGCTCTTTGATGAAGTTGAAGAGTGATGGCAAACGTCGATTCATTTCAGTACCGTTCGAGGGTTCAGCCTGCGCTCTTGTGCGTTCTCCCCTTGTCACTCACTCTCGCATTGGTACTTGGTCTCTCAGGGAGCGCACTGAGCGGAGCCATCTCGTTTGCTGCAAGCACCGGTGTGTTCTATTTCATTGCGACGCTGGTAAGAGATCGCGGCAAACGACTCCAGGATGAACTTTGGTCTTCGTGGGGAGCACCACCGACGACTCTGTTGTTGAGAGGTGATGCAGAGGACTCCGTCGAAGTTCGCACACGACGATGGCAGCTCATGCGAGGGATAATGCGCGATGGCATCATCGAGATTGACGGGGCGGCGCCATCCGACGGAGAGATAGAGGTTTATGTCGCTCGATTACGCGAACTGACTCGGGATCGCGACCAGTTTCATTTGATTGCCGCAGAGAATGCAGGCTACGGATTTCGGCGAAACACACTTGGCCTTCGACCACTCGGTATTTGCCTTGGACTTGTCGCATTAGGTGTCGCGGTCGTTGCTTCGCTCGTCGCCCTGCCCGCTCATTCAACGCAGGCGGCGTTGTTCGGCGCTGCTGCGGTCGGCAACCTAATTGTCATCGCATTGTGGATTTGGGCTGTCTCGCGAAACTGGGTAAAGAGGCAAGCCTTCAATTACGCCAACGCCCTCCTAGGTTCAGCTGAAGTACTTGTGGGTGATGCCTCGAATATTTGAATGGCGGCGATGCCGTTTCGACTCGGTCGGCATCCTTGTTTTGCACTCATCAGTCGCTCGACGCTGCGGCGTCAGGGACTCATAATTTCCTGCAGCATCGTGCAACTGACACGCCTCTTCGTTCTAGCCATGGTGGGTCACGATCTCTGCCACTTCATTGAAGGTCAGCGAGAGATCGGCGCTTTCACCAAGTAATTGGGCCAAAGCGACGAGTGATGAACTCCGAGCCTTCAAGATTGCGTTCGTTGATGCTGTGAGTTCGGCAATTGGAACACCAAGAGCCCTTTCAATCGTCTCCATCGTCTGCTCTTCTCGCAACCCTGCGAGCGTGCGCCAGAGATTTACGTCGAGTTCGTAAGATCGGTCGAGTGAGTGTGCAAAGGCAGCCCTCTCGCCCAGCGCCCCAGCTAGACAGAACTGAAGACTACTTAGCGGATCTTCTCTCACCCTTCTTTCGAAATCTTCGATGGAGGTGAGACGTACACCGCCACCTATCACACGAGTCTCGTCGAACCGATGATTCCACGGATCACTGTTTACCGAAACGTCAACGAACGAAACGCCGAGATGTATGGCGACAACTGCGTGAGAAGCTTCGTGAACGACGGCGTGGCTCAATCCCCCGTGTTCTTTACAGAGGCTGTCCCAGAAGAGGTCTGTCACGCGAGCCGACTCGCCGAGTCTTGCCGGTGGCGGTGGGCCAACGCCGATAGCGAAATGTCCCTGTTAATGGTGGAGAACACTTCGAACGCGCTCGATGAGTTCGAAGCAACCGCCGTCTAAGGCATTGAACGAGATGCCCCCATCGCTCAATACCCGAATACGCTTCACGTCACCGGCTCTTATGGCGATCGTCGAGAGTTCGCTGGCAAGCGCGGACTCAGGATCGTCCTGAGCGAGGAAGCGAACCGCTTCAGCCACAATCTGTTGAATCTCTGCAGCAAGCCTTGACCGGTCGACGGTGTCAAAAGTACCTTGAAGGCCGTCATACAAAGTCTGCCACCGTGCAACGTAACCAAGAAGTTGACTTCGAACCCCGGCGAGATTCGATTGCGGATTGCTCTCCCCTTGACCCTCAGATGAGAGCAACGAGTCGTACTCTTCGTTACTCAAGTCAGTCGGCGTCACGACGCCGAAGTGAGCAGCAATCCTCCTTATTGCGCGGTCGACGTCGTCCTGGTCCGCGAGGTGCACACCTTGAACTTTTCCAACGAGGGGACCCGGAACGTCGGATGGCTCAATTTCCACGAAGAGCGGGATGACGAGCTTTCTAAGTGCCCACGCGCTAGCCGTCTCCCAGATGACGTAAGCGCTCGAAGCACTCTTGTGCGTGAGGACCACGAGTAGGGCACTTGAACCTAAGAGACCTTCGTCAAACATTCTTCGCGACGGGTCCGCTCCCGGTTCGATACTGGTTGGAGAGAAGAACACATCGACGCCCGGCAGTCGCTCTACGAGCAGCGGCACTAGTTTCTCAGCTACGGACCGGCTTCTTCCATTGCTCCAGGAGATGAAGAGAATCGGCTCTTGCTCGGAGTTATCTCGGACATCATCGAGAGTTCTCGAGTCGAAGACCTCTGCGCCGGGGTATTTCGGAGTTGTGTCGGGGACTGAAGCGAGGCTCTGTTCAGGCTCAGGTTCGACAAATTCCTGCACATCAAATGCTGAGCGGACTTGGAACGTTGGCGCCATCATGCCTGCTTGTGCAGCTATCTCCGCTCGCACGACGTCCTGACGAGCCACAAGGTCCTCAATGTTCGTGACATCTCGAAATTGACGAACGAATCGGGAGTCGACTTCCATACGCCAACTATCGCCACTGGAACCCGAGCCACCGAATGGAGACGGATACTCATTGGAGAGAACTTTGTACACACGATTCGAGAGGTCGCCATCCAGTTTCGACGGCGGCTCCGTTAGAGGGTCCTCGCTTGAAACAAAGGGAGTCTCGGCATCCGAGAGGTAAGACACCACCGCTCTTTGGACTGCTCTGACGCAGACCGTGACTAAGGGACCCGCTCTTGGCACCCACATGAGATGGCGAAGATGGAGGGTGAGATATTGCAAGTAGATAGGCCTTGCTTCGTTCAGTACCCGTGGCTTACTGTCGATGACGTCTTGCACTGAGATTGACTCGCCCGCTCGATCAAAGTGACGCTGCAATTCGCTAGCGGTGGGCCACTCGCCGGTACGGGCAAAACTCTGGTAAGTCTCCTCCACAACCTCGCGATTTGCCTCGACCCAAAGGCCCGCTGCCTTAGCTGAGTTCGAGTGATCGCTCATTGGCCAAACAATACGGACCGGGTGTGACTTGATGCTTGACCTTGAGACGGTCTTCGGGAACGGCCCGACGACCTGCACACACCCTCCGCCCTTCCCAGCACACAACTCGCGTTCGTACCCATACCAGCCATCCTGTCCTCAGGTCCCCTCTCCCTCAGAAGCATTTCGTCTCTCCTTCAGTAAGCCTTCGATTTTTTGTCTCACACGTCTGGCACTCTCGGCGGAACTCGCCCAACGCCGACAGTTGGGTGCGATGGAAGTCCTGACATCATGATGACGATCCGACGCCTCACCATCGGATCTGGCTACAAATACCTGCTCAAGTCCATCGCTGTTGGCGACGGGCCCACGAGTGCCGATACCTCAAATCTCGTCCGCTACTACAGCGAGTCCGGCACGCCACCGGGCGTGTTTCTCGGCGCAGGTCTTGGCGGACTTGACGGCGGCCGCGGTGTTGCGACGGGCCAGAGCGTCACCGCAGAGAACCTCAGACGGATGCTTCAAGAATGCGCCGATCCCGTGACGGGAGAGGTGCTCGGTCGTGCCCCGAGTGCGAAAGCCGTCGGAGGCTTCGACCTCACCTTCAGCCCTTCGAAGAGCGTGTCCGTTGCCTGGGCACTTGGTGACAGGCAGACCCGCGACGTCGTTTACCGGTGCCACCAACAAGCGGTCGCCGAGGTCCTCGCCTACGCCGAGCGCGACGTTTTCCGCACCCGGTCCGGCACTCGAGGCTGCGTCGAAGAAGAAACGCTCGGCGTCGTAGCGGCGAGCTATACCCACTTCGACTCGCGCGACGCAGATCCCCAGCTTCACGATCACGTCGTCGTTCTTAATCGCGTCCAGGCGACGAGCGACGGCCGCTGGCGCACGCTGGACAGTCGAGGACTGTTCTCGTCAGCGGTGATGCTCTCCGAACTCCACCAAGGTGTGTTGTCCGACCTGCTCACTGAAGAACTCGGTTGGGACTGGACACCGCACGCTCGACGTTCCAGTCCGGTTCCCAAGTGGGAGGTCGCTGGCGTCTCGCCAGCGCTCATGGGCGAGTTCTCACGGCGCACTGCGGCGATCGTCACAGCCAAGGACCAACTCATCGCCGAGTTCGAGATTGACCACGGCCGCCCCCCCACTGACGTCGAAGTGTTGAAGTTGCGCCAGACCGCAACGATCGCGACGCGACGCGCGAAGAAGGGCCTCAGTCTCGGCCAACTGACCACGACGTGGACCGTCCGCGCCCGCCCCTACCTCGACGACGAACCGACCGCCTGGGTCCACGAACTAGGCAATAACATCGTGGCCACGTTCGCGAGCGGCGACTTTACCGACGAGATCTTGCGCGATCTGGCGAGAGCATCATTGGACGTAGTGAGCTCGAAGCGTCCAACGTTTTCGAACGCCAACATTCAGGCCGAAGTTCTTCGCCAGCTGCAGGCAGTCCGTTTCAGTGATCCTTCTGAACGCATCCTGACGGCGAAGCGCACAACCGAACTCGCGCTGAAACAAGCTCTCCTCATTACCATGCCGAGCCTGCACCACACGCCACGTTTTCTACTCCGCAATGACGGTTCTTCGAAGTTCCAGTCAACCGGGCACTGGCTCTACACCACGAAGACGTTGCTCGACGCCGAAGCGCGCCTGCTCGCCGCAGGTCAGCGAGTCGACGCGGACGTGGTGCCCAGGAGTGCCGCATCGACCATCACCAAGAGCCGTCTCCCCGGCACGGGGCTTACCCTGTCCGAGGACCAGGCGCGCTGCCTGCACGCCATCACCACATCCGGTCGAGCGCTCGACCTACTGGTCGGACCGGCGGGCACCGGCAAGTCAACCGCGATGGCGGGCCTGCGAGCTGTCTGGGAGGTCGGTCACGGTCAAGGCTCGGTTCTGGGACTCGCCCCGTCCGCGGCGTCGGCGGAGGTCCTGGCAGAGGAGATGGGTATCGAAACCGACAACCTCGCGAAATGGATCTACGAACACCGCCAACACGGTCGACGCGTGCGCGAGCTTGCAACCTTACGGGAACGAGCCCGCACGGTCCGACGCTTCGGTCGCGGATCGAGTTCCCATTTACGCTCGGCGGCCGCTCAACGTGAAGCGGTCCTTCAACGTTGGACGCTCCGTGCGGGACAGCTGGTGGTCGTGGACGAAGCCAGTCTCGCCTCGACCTTCGCCCTCGACGAACTCGTGTCCGCTGCCGGCGACGCAGGGGCAAAAGTGGTGCTCGCCGGTGACTGGGCGCAGCTCTCCAGCATTGACGCCGGCGGAATGTTTCGTACATTGGTACGCGACAGGGGCGACGACGCACCGACGTTGAGGGACGTTCGACGGTTCAAGTCCGCATGGGAGAGGTGCGAAAGCCTGAAGATCCGACGCGGCGATCCCACTGCGCTCCACGCCTACCACTCCCGCGACCGAATTGTAGAAGGCAGTCGCGACCATCTCCTCGACTCGCTCTACGCAGCGTGGAACGCCGACTGTGAACGCGGACGACGATCGCTCATGCTGGCCGGTGACGCCGAGACCGTCGCGGAGCTCAACCTGCGAGCACAGACCGACCGAGTAAAGAGTGGCCTCGTTGTTGACGTCGTCGGTCGCGGAGGCGGCTTGATGGTCGGCGTGAACGACCTGGTGGTGACGCGCCAGAACGATCGTCGACTCGTCACCGACGGGGGGTGGGTGAAGAACGGCGACGAATGGCGCGTGTTCGCGGCACATAAGGACGGTTCGCTGAGCGTCATGCGTACTAAGGGCTCTGCCTCAGTGCGGTTGCCAACCCGCTACGTTGCCGAGCACGTTGATCTGGCTTACGCGTCGACGGCGCACCGCGCCCAGGGTCGCACCGTCGACACCGCGCACGCCTTCGTGAGTCCGGCCACGACTCGCGAGGTCCTCTACGTCGCGCTCACCCGTGGCGCTGAGGCTAACCACCTCTATGTGGACACCCACTACGACCCTGATCCCGATACGGGCCACGACGGTCTAGCCGCGACACCGAGCGCGGTTGAGGTGCTGGAAGGGGTGCTGCGGCGCGAGGGGGCAGAAGTGTCCGCCACCGACATGATTCGTACGGCTCAGAGTGTGTCCATTGCCACGTTGGTCGCGGAATACGAGACCATCGTCGCCTTAGCTGATGGTGAGCGCTGGAAGACGCTACTTCTCAAGTCGGGACTCAGCGGCGCAGAGCTCGCGCGAGCAACGTCCTCCCCCGCTTATCCCACCTTGGTCTCAAAACTGCGGGAGGCGGAGCAGAGAGGTCTCGACGTTTCGGTCGATCTTCGCCTGCTCGTTAAGGGCCGTTCCTTCGACGACGCGGTTGACGTGGCGAACGTGCTCCATCAGCGCGTCAATGACTTTCTGAGCGCGGTGGATTTTCCTGCTCTCGTCGATGAGCAGCTCGTAGTCGGTCTCTTTCCGCGACCGATTGCCTCCATTGATTCCGACACCGACAGGGCAATCGGGGATCGCGTCGACGCCATCGAACAACGGGCGCGCGAACTCGCAACTCTCGCAATTGAACGCGGCGACGACTGGGTACGGGCGTTCGGTTCTCCACCAGCGGACCGTGACGCTCATGAGTGCTGGCTACGGGTCGTCACCGACGGCGCCGCTTATCTTGAGCGCTGGGGAGGTGAGGACATAGTCCGGCATTCTGGTAACAATCCCCAAGCCTGTGACCAGGACTCTCACCGAAATCGCATTCTTGCTGCCGCGCAGATCGTCAACACCGACTTCGCGATACCGAGTGCGCGACTGGAATCTGTCTCCTCAAATTCAGAAAACGCTCTTCCTCAGATTTGGAGCCAAGACTTTGTGCTCGAAACGTAAGCACGCTGAGCGATGAGTCACCCATCTGGAAATCGGCAAGTACCCCGTCAAGAGGCGTAGTCGCGCAGGAAAAACGTCCCATCTGAGGTTCTGGACGTAAATCTTCCATTCCTCACAGTCGCTTCGAATTACACGAGCTCATTGATGAAAGGTGCGAGCCGTTGCCGAACACTAACTGAGTACGGGCGCGAATGCTTCGAGCCCGCTACTGGAGAGACAATGATAAGAAATGCAGTGAAAGCGGTCGGATTGATTTCCGTCGTGCTTTCGTTAGGCATATTGAGTTCCCCGTCGGCGTTCGCAGACGGTTCATCGAATGCGACTTCATCCCTGGCCCCAACGACTGTCACAGATACACCTGATGGGTGTACGGGCGTACTAGTTGCCGATGCACCCCTGGTGAACTCCGGAACAACCTACGGCGAGATCTCGTTGTACTACGATTCCTGTGACCGAGACGTAAAGGCCATTGCAACGTCGAATAAGGCACTCACTTTGGGTGAGGAGATGGAAGCTTGCTTGCACGTTTCGACCGAGCCTTCGGGGACGGACGAGACATGCAACTACCTTTTCAATTCGGGGAGTTCAGTCACAACGGGCTGGTACAGCGACGCTGGCATCGAAACACAGGGATACGGTTGGCTCTTAATTACAGCCTCCGGACCTGCCGCGACGGGAACAACGAGCTACTACTAAACGTTCAAAGAAAATTCAGTTGAACCCTGTGCTTCAGCGCATTGATCCTCCATCGGAGTCATGAATGCGCTGAAGCAGAGGGTTCGTTTCCGGATTCCCATTGCCCTTCTCCTGTATCACGAGACTCTAAGGGTACGAGAAGCAGACGGGCGAATGCACAATTCAAGCGATTCAACCACCATTTTGGATGTCGATATGATTCCCACTATCGACTTCAATCAGGCTTGCAGAATCAACTTCGCAGATGGGTAGATAGTGTCACACCGAATCTGGGCGCTAGCCGTTGTCATAATGCTGTTATTCGTATTGGTCGCCGTCCAGTCGTCTTGGGTTCAGTTATTCCACGCCCAAGCGCTCGATAATTCACCAATTAACCCAAGGAACAATGTTAGTAGTGACCAATACGATCGCGGCGGTATCTACGCAGCAAATGGGGCAGTGCTCGCAAGATCAATCGCGACGTCATCAAAATCTAACCCTTGGAGACGGATCTATCCCTTTGGGTCACTGACTTCGAATGTAGTCGGCTTCACCTCATCAGAATACGGAGACTGGTACTTAGAAGTCGAATACAACAAGTACCTGGAATCGCATCGAGAGCCTCCTCAAAGTTTTGAACAACTCCTTGCACCGTCAATGGGAACCGACTCCTTGAACATCACTCTGGAACCCGCTCTCCAACAACTGGCACGAACGGAACTCGCAGGTCGCGACGGGTCCGTGGTTGTTCTCGACCCTAGAAGTGGCGCAGTTTTGGCCCTCTATTCGAATCCCACATTCAATCCGAAGCCATTCACCTCAGTTCATCCAAGTGAGCAAACCGCCGCGTGGAAAAAGGACAACAGAAAGGACGCTGATGGCTATCCGCCCCTCGGCCTAGTTGCTACTGAACAAACAATCTTCCCTGGATCGACTTTTAAAATTGTGACGACCGCCGGAATTGTTAAGTACAAGCCGTCGCTGCTCACGAAAAGGTATCCCTCCATGACTTACACAAAACTTCCTGACACAACGAACCTTTTACATAACGATGGTGGCGAACCCTGCGGGGGAACGGTTGCGGAAATGCTTCCCTCTTCATGTGACCCAGGATACGGACTGCTCGGTCTTGCTCTGGGTGCTCAAGATTTAACGAACATGGCCAACGCATTCGGTTTCAACGAGATTCCTCCCCTAGACCTGCCGGGAGGCGTCCCATCCTTCTTTCCAAAGGAGGCCAATCTTGCCGCCAATCCACCCTTCTTGGCTTACTCTGCCATTGGCCAAGAAGACGTCAGCGTTACGGCACTTCAAGACGCATTAGTGGCTGCGGCAATCGCAAACGACGGCATAATAATGACTCCGCACCTTATGAACTACATCTCGTCACCGGAAGGCAAAACGGTGATTCGATACAAAGATTCTGAATGGAAAGCGCCACTTAGTGCCGTTCAGGCTGCAACCATTGTTCCACTCATGGAAGACGTGGTGAAGTATGGAACGGCTGCCGAAGTCGGTTTCCTTCCGGCTGACGACGTCGCTGCAAAGACGGGCACCGCTCAAGTCGGAGATAACCTAAAAAACGACACTGACGATTGGATGATCGCTTTTGCGCCCGCCGACGACCCAACCGTCGCAATCGCAGTCAGTGTTCCTTTCCAGACATTCAGCGCTACGGGGGCAGAAGTTGCCGGACCAATTACTAAGTGCTTGATCGAAGGGACTCTTGCACTTCAGGCTCATTTACCGGTTACCGGAACCGCGACAACTTGTCCTGCGTAGCTATAAACGAGACCGCCCCGAATTCTCGTGGTCAAACGAGGCACCTATTCGGGAGGTACCAAAAGGTTGCGTAACTTTGATCTCGAGCGCGTTACTCGTATGGCTACTGCGTTTTCAGTAATTCCCATCGCCTGAGCAACTTCTCGATGACTCAAATCCTCCCAATAAAGCAGTCGAAGCAACTCACGTTCGTTGCTGCGTAGCTTCGATAGAGCAAGACGAATGCTTCTCGTACCGACTGTATCGACCTCGACATTCTCTTCGGTCCTTTCCATCGCGAGTCGGACAAACAAACTCTGTCTACGGTCTCGAGCTCTTCGAAGATTTGCAAGGACGCGAAATGTAATCCCATAGAGCCACGCGCGCTCCAGCGTTTCGTCCGGCCTGTCCCTCCATTTCTGCCAGGCGATAAAGAGCGCATCGACAACCACGTCTTCGCAACCTTCGACATCGTCCCACCTGCGTCTCGCGTACTTCATCATCGCAGATGAATGCTGCTCAGCGAATATTGAGAATTCTGAAGAAGACGAAACGGGGGTCATTGGCAATCATCGAGGTCTGCCGCGCGGCGAGCCGGATTAGTCAGACGAGCGTAACTTGAATGACGCATTCCTGCGCGTGAACCTCTGACCTGAGTTTGTCACGCAACCGTCTCCATTTTTTCCCATCCCTTGCCACAAGCGCGGACCAATGTGTAGTGGGTGGCCCACTAATAAACCTATGCGCAGTATGACCATGCCACTCAAACTCGCGAGTGACGCCTCTTAGAGCGCCGACATGCCTATAATTTCCAGCCATGCGGAAGAAGTTGAGTGACGCTCAGTTAGGGGATTCGATCAAAAGTGCAGATCCTCTCACTCGCCTCTCTACTGACGAAAGAGGTGACGCTGATACAAATGCGAGGATTCTGATCCGCGTCAATGACAGAATAAACTCCTCCACGCGCCAACGCTGGCGGCTCTGGAAGAGGTCACTCACCACACGTGCGATCGACAGGAGCCAGGCCCCTATTCCGTCTGAGGGAGGATGGTCCTCCGATTTGCCGGGCGCAGGTTCCGCCTCTCAATAGATAGGAAGTCGTCTTCGCCACTCGTTGTATTTCGACAGACGCAAAGTATTAGACGAGGGCAGCAGCAATCTCAATACTGCGTACTTCGATGATCATATTTTGAATGTCTTGCAGCCACTACTCTGACTCATGGCTACCGCCGGCTAGAGCGTCGACTTCGAATCGAAATCGGACTATTCTTCTGCAGCGCAACTTCTCCTGCCGACAATCCGACGTGCCTGTTCATTACAAGATTGTGGGGATCGGCGTCAATGCGAAACTACGAGAGCGGCCAAAGAAAGACAAGACGTCTGCACCGCATAAAATCAAAGAACTTTGCGTGCCTTATGGATCCTCAAAACACGCAGCAAACTTCCTCGAAGGCTACAAAGGTCAGCGTCTCCATTCGGACGGATCCTGCTAACTCCGCCGCATGGAACGCGAGAGGTTCGCTTCGCGAATGAAATGTTGAAGATTTACGCACGAATAAGGGTTTCGCTTTTCGAGGAAGTTGACGAACTTGTCAACGATGCCTTTTCTAATTTGTGACGGTGACCATGACACTCAAAGAAATACGGTCCGAGATGCTCGACGCGTCAACAACGGTAGTTTTAGAAAAGTTCCCCCAACAACTACTTCCCGGACGTTGGACGCGAAGTCAAGAACCTAGTTTCCGCCAAGAGGGACATCTTCGGGCAATGCGTTTCCCGTCCTCACGTCTGGAGGCACCGACTCAGCGCCTTCCATTGAATTGCCGCGCGGAAGTGCCTCAAGGCTGTCACGCGGCACCTCGTGGAATTCTTTCGTCTTCGCATTAGGAAGATATAACTTTGATGGCCACATCGCGCTTTCGGCACATGCAACACACAATTTCAGGGCGGCCTCCACGTCCGGCTTCTGCCTCATCATTCCCTCGATGGCGGCGTTTACTGGGTCGGCACATTGCCGGTCAATCGAGAAGATGGGATATTCGCGTCCATTCCAAACTCCCTTCAAAGAACGAGTTTCAAATAGAAGTGCTCTTTCATGATCTTCGATGTGTTTGTGGGTCTTGTCCCAAAGGCAAATCAGCATTGCCCAAGCAACTTCGAGAGTCATCGTGAATAGTCTCTGAGAACTGGCAGCAACGACCCTAAATCCTGTATCAATTCCTGGTCCGAAATAGTCATACAGAAATTTCTTTCCGTCGCTAGATTTGATGGCCTCATGGTTTAACTCGACCACACCTTTGTCACTCACTTCGGTTGTGGGATCTCGCGGTATTGAACTTTGACTGTCCGGTCCGGGAAAGGTACCGATGAAACCACCCCCTTTCGTACTTAAGGACGTATCTCTTAAATAGTCCGTCTCATACTTGTCCATCGCTTTGAGCCAGAGACTCACCGCCGCGCAAATGTCTTCCTCGCTTCGAACGCGAGAAAAGAAGAGCATCTCGTCACCGAGAACCTTCCAAAGTTCGAAACCAGGACCATATTGGTGTTCAAGAGTCAAATCTCCGAGAACCTGCGGAAATCCACGGTAGAAAGAGAGGAAAGTCTCGCGCCACCCTTCGACGTTTTGCTGCTTATAAGCCGTGGATCCCACTACGTCGCACGACAAAAACAAGAGTGACTCCGCCACGGAGCCGCTCATGTAAGCCTGAGGACCTCGGCGCGAATCTCAGCTGCCGCGGGGGAAACGTCGAACACTTGAGCAATGTGGAAGAAATTTGAGCCAAATCTCTCATATTGGTTCTTAAAGCTTTCTTTCGGCATCAGAAGGGAGGCCGCAAAAAAATTCGCCTGCGTTTCGAGTCGGTTTTGACCCCCGCGCTGAAAGGCCATTTCGCCAGTTTCGCCCAACTGGAGATAGTGCAAGAAGTAATGGCCCAACTCGTGCGCGAGGGTGAATTGATCGCGTCTCTGAGAGGTGTGGTTCGGGAGAAAAATGGTGAATTTGCCTTCGTCGGCCACGAACAGAGACTCGTCAGTATCCACATATTCAATCTGTCCGCCCAAAGTCTTAACCAGATCTTTTAGGTTTGCTCGGCCATCCGCGTCATAAATCTTGTATTTCGTACCTATGCGCTCTGCGTATTGCTGAATGGCATCATAAGACAATTCTGAAGCCCGCTGCGCTTGCCCCATCGCGAAACCTCCTCAAACTAACGCCCGTCCATTGGCGACTTCCCGACAGACACAGATTATCGGGGAAAAGACTTCCACCCGTTTCTTCTGGCGTGACAATTACTTCAGATATCGGGTTCAACCGTCCTCCGACATACGGGTGACCGTTGTTTCCTCAGACGCTTGCCTCAGGAACGGAGGATGTGACGGACCGTCGAAGGCAACCCGGGAACAATAAGTCGTCAGGCCTGGACACTTGCCACGAACGCGCCCGATCTTCAAATCAGACTGCGCGGATGGGTGTACCCCCCGAGAGAGGACGGTACTCCTTAACCCCTGAAGCGGTCAGAGTATTGGGTGATCAAGAGTGAAGTCCCCTGCGACACCTTCCCTGGAGCGACAAACCCTATGACCCAAACGGACTTTCTGAAGATAGGTCACTTCTGCCATAGTCTGGCCAAATGACGGGAGATGTGGCCCACTCAGGTTGAGGTGTCTCTCCGACGCGCCACATCTCCCGATGTTCGACTATTGCCCTTTTCGAACCGTCCTTTACAACTAAGAATCGATAGCGGTTGCCAAGGATGTCTTTCGTGAAGATTGCGCCGAGCGACTCCGAATTGTGATTGAAGCCATCTTCTGCTTTCCATGTCGAAAGCGGCACCGAAGTCGCAGCGTCAAGCACCTGGTCGGCAAGAGTTTTTAGGGAAACGCCCGGCGGGATATCAATGGCCGACGTAAGCCAACCGTCTTGGCCATCCTGTTTGACGACGAGCCGACACGACAATGCCGGACCTCCTCCCGCGTTGGTCAGTTCGATGCCGTTGACTGGACCACCAGTTCCCACAGCACTCTGAAACCAACGAACGCCGGGCGAAGGCTGCCACCGAAGTTCTCGATCTCGAACGACCTCTGCAATGAGTTTGTTTGAAGCGTTGACCTCATCAGATGCGGTTCTCACGAGCGATCGATTCTGCCGCAAAGTAACAGCGCTCACCGCGGCGAGACTCAGTGTACCGACGGCGGTTCTATAGATGGCCAATTGGACATCAGCGAACTTTTCGAATTGTTTGGCGAATTGCCCAAATTAGATAGAGCGCCATAACGAGTCACTCTATACACGTGTCATGCGCACGTTCAGCCCTCGTTGCCATCTCCGACGTTCATCTTGACGAAGGGTCCCAGGGCTCGAGCGAGTAGTTCATTCGGGGTCTCTGGATCAATTTTGTTGCCAAGAGATATCGCCAAATTCCGATCACTTTCGCGAGTTGGGGTACTCACCGTTGCAGGACCCGTGAACTATGAAGTGACGGAAGCAGCATTCACCGATCCTCTGTAGAGATCATTCTGTCGTTGGCAAAAGCTCATATGAAGCGCGACCATCGACCCAATGATCTCCATTATCCCAGTCCATCTCTTCCGGCTCGACCGCGAATATCTCCACGTGTACCACGCCTTCGCTCTCCCATTCGGCATCTTTGTAGCGCAATCGCAATACCAGATACTGCCCAGTGGGGGGTCCGATATGCGCTTCGCGTTCCGAAAGCGGTACCGCCTCCACCAGCTTTACCAAACACGCGGGCATCCGCCCCGGCCGGGGATACCAGCCGGCCACTAACCCCTCAACGTGACCAAGCCCCCACGTCCAATCGGCCTCCGGACGCGTACTCCCAAATACTCGAACTCCGTCGCCAAGGTCCATCGTTCGACTGTAACTTTCGCTCAAGTTGCCGTCTACTCCTTCGTCCAAACTTGCCCCTGAATCACGCCGGGAAAGTGGGACAGGTAATTCCTCTGAGAGGATTACTTCATGTCAGGAACTCCCCGATACTCACCCGAGCTGCGTGAACGTGCAGTGAAGATGGTGCAAGAACGCCGCCAGGACTACAGGTCCGACTGGGCGACGGTCACGGCCTTCTCAAAACTGTTCGGCATGTCGCCCGAGACGCTGCGAACTTGGGTCCAAAGGACTCAGGTCGATCAAGGCAGTCGCCCTGGTCTTACCACTGACGAACGAACTCGCCTCAAAGAGTTGGAACGCGAAGTGCGCGACTTGCGACGGGCCAATGCCATCTTGAAGGATGCCTCAGTTTTCTTCGCGACCGAGCTCGACGGTCAAACGCGGAGGTAGTCACCTACATCGACGCTCGCAAGAGCCGGTGGGGAGTCGAGCCGATCTGCAGGGCCCTGCAGTTTGCTCCCACGACCTATTACGCCGCCAAGACGAGAGCCACCTGCGCGCGCCGGATTCGCGACGAGGAACTTAAGGCTGAGATCAGACGCGTGCACCACGACAACTTCGCCGTTTACGGCGTCGTCAAGGTCTGGAAACAGTTGCAGCGCGAGGGCCACTCGGTCGCGCGCTGCACCGCCCAGCGGCTCATGAAAGACCTGGAACGGCAAGGCGCCCGGCGTGGTCGCCGGTTCAAGAAAACGACCTTCGGCGATGACCAACTGCACCGTCCGAGTGACCTCGTCGATCACCAGTTCGTCGCCAGTGCACCGAATCGTCTCTGGGTCGCGGACCTGACCTACGTGAAGACCCACAGTGGCTGGACCTACGTGGCGTTCATCATCGACGTCTTCAGCCGAGCCATCGTGGGCTGGCAGGTGTCGAACTCGTTACGCAGTGACCTCGCGATCGACGCGCTCGAGATGGCGATCTTTGCGCGAGGCGACCGAGACCTGAGTGAATTGATACATCACAGCGATCGTGGAGTCCAATATTTAAGTATTCGCTACTCGGAGCGACTCGGTGAAGCCGGCGTCGTCGCATCAGTTGGGAGTCGCGGCGACAGTTACGATAATGCGCTCGCCGAATCGTTCAACGGACTCTTCAAGACGGAACTAATCCATCGGCAAGGACCTTGGCGCAACGTGGAACACGTTGAATGGGCGACGCTTAACTACGTCGACTGGTTCGATCGACGGCGTCTGCACGGCGAGATCGGCATGGTCCCGCCTGCAGAGTTCGAGGCTCGCTACTATCACTCGAACGAGTCAGAAAGTCTGGCCGGTTTGGAAGGAATTTTGTCTACACAACACCCGGCGTGATTCATAAAGTGCTCCGTCGACTACAGCCCACGGGTGTCCAGTGCCCAACTTATTGTCGGCGATTCTGCGATTGGCTTCCAGGGTCAACGAAGCAACATCGCAACTACGTCATGTCACATTCATTCCCGCTTTTTTACTTCATCAGAACGGACTTCCACGGTCCACTCTCGTCTGAATACCCACGAAATATCTCTCAGAATTCTTGCCCACGGATCCCAACGGTCGCGCCCAACTCCAGTTTCTAAGAGAATTCGGCAAAAGGCTGGCTCAGACGTGTCCTCTGATGCCAAGGTTTACAAGCCGATAGTCCATCGCTTGACGGCTTACTCCGAATTGTTCCGCCAATGAGTCCACAAGAACGTCCACCGAGTCATCTGGACCGAGGCCCGTTTCTGTAACGGCGCGCATCACCAAATCCTTTGGCATAAGTAGCTCCGCGGCAAACGCATTGGCTTGAATTTCTTCTTGGTCCGTCCCGGCACTCGATCGGTCGTCGCGGAAATCCACGCGAACGAGGCGATCTACGAACACCTTTCTCCCCTGGTGAAGGCTCATATGGCCAATCTCGTGAGCGATCGAGAATCGTTGACGCACATCAGGATGTCCCGTATTGACGCCGATGACTGTACGCGTCCCATCTCGATACAGCATCGCTGAGATATTGCCGTCGAACGGTTCATATGTGATGGACGCACCGAGACTTCGAGCTATCGCCTCAACTGGAACGGGTGGTCGACTCACTCCCTGTTCCTTTAGTACGGCCTGGGCCTTTTCTTCTACGTTTCGCTTATCTGGCATTTCTCATCGCTCCTATATCGTCATCGGTAACGATCGGTTGGATTTGGCGAAGCACCCACGCCTGAGACGCTTCATCCATTCCTTGCAAGCCCCCCGGAAGATTCTCGTCTCCAGTCGAGCTCCGCTCGGGCAACAGTGCCGTTGGTTCTACACCAAGGGCCGCGGCCATATCGATGAGGAGGTGGAGCGGAACGCGCTGACGACCTTTTTCAACGTTCACGATGGATGTGCGACTGAGCGACACGCGCTCGCCGAGAAGTTGCTGCGACATCCCGTGATCTCGACGGGTACGCGCGAGGAGTCGTCCGAAATCTCGGTAGAAAACCTCCATGTGTTCAGCCTACACATTACGTCAGTGATGCTGACACGTTTGCTTCACCAACACCCCCGTATGGAATACGGACAGTGGTGATAACGTGATGAGAACGACCCGAGTGCTCGAGGACGGCTCAAGTCGAGCCGCAGTTGCAAGGGCGCGAGTCGCTTAAGGAGTTGCGGATGTCAGAGAACCCCGAACACGAGATCACGCTGATCATCGTCTATGGAGTAAACAAGCCCCTAACGGTCCAAGAGGACGAGACAATCGAGACAGTCAAGCTCGACGCGATGGAACTCTTCAGCATTGCCCGGGAGGACAAGGACAAATTCGTCCTCAAGACCAAGGTCGACGAGAAAGAAGAACAGCTCGAGGAGGCGGAAAAGGTCGAGCATTATCACCTGAAGAACGATCAGAAGGTCACCCTCGCTGCCGGAACGCCTTTCGGCGAGCGATGACCGATGAGGCGATCTCGCCCGAGGATGAATCAAAGGCACATGCAAGGGAGCAGTACCGAATGATCTCGGCGCAACAAGACGAGTATGGCTGGCAGTCGACGATCATCGATGTCGGCGACTACGTCGTGACTTTCGTCCGAGTCGAAAAACCTCTTGGTCGAACCTTCGTCATGCGTTTGAAGTTCGACGACTACCCCGAGATAGCCCCAGAACTACGGTTCATAGACCCGGTTGCCGTTGACGACTCCTTGGCTGAAGCTGAGGCAGGTGCAGTCTTCTATCCCATCGGTCCTCACATCGTCGATGCCAACCAAGGTCGTGGCCCGCTTCCTGTCCCGTGCATCATCGGTCACCGTGACTACTACGCGGCAGGTTGGCACGGTGGCTGGAGTAATCCACCGACTCGGGAACACTCTCCTTACCAGCTCGTCATGAACGTGCGAAACGCGATTCTCAATGTTTGGTCGTAAGGGTCATCGCGACCGGGCCTCGACTGTCGCAACGCCGCGCGTAGTTGTTCAGCCGGAGCTGACATCAGTCCGCGTGTCTACGAGCAAGCCTAAGACTCCTCGCGCGCTCGGTCGAAGAGACGTGGAGTTTTCATTCGAGCGCGTGTTCGTGCCTTCACTCATTGTTGATCACACAGAGTTGGTCCTTCGACAGGCCGGGCAATGCGGTGAGGAGGGGTTCGTCGTATGGGCGGGATCCATCGCCGAAGGCAACGCGTACATCTGCTCGTTAGTAATCCCGAAGCTCGAACTCGGTAAGTATGACGGCGAAGTCAGCGCGGAGACTACCGCCCATCTGCTCGAAGCTCTTGACGAGCGAGATCTCGTCCCCCTTCTCCAGATCCACAGTCACCCACGGGCCGCATTTCTGTCCCCCATCGACGCCATTCGGCCGCTCGTTGCGGTACCCGGCTTCATGTCGATCGTCCTACCGCACTTCGGCTTCATAGACCTCGCGGAGGTCGCGAACTGGTCGGCACATAGGTTCCTCGGCGCGGGCGGGTGGCACGAACTCTCCGAAGGTGAGCTCGCTCATCAATTCATAATCGACGACTCGATCATTCGAGTTGACTAATGGCCATTGCCCTTCGGTCCCGACTCCATGAACTCGTAGGTAGCTCGGCATGCAGAACGACCGCCCAGTTGGAGAGCCTGGGCATTAGACGTACCGATCGCCAGGTGGCTGTTGGTGTACGTCTTCCCTTGGCGGCCGATCCCGCACGTCGCCTCCTCGCGGAATCTCTTGTGGACATGCTTTTGCGGTTGGATCCTCTGGTTGGCGAAGTTGTGATCGATATGCCAGGTGGACACGAATTTGAGTGGGTCGCCGAGCTTGCGAGAAGAGTCCCATTCGAGCAGACCGATGTGAAGGCGCTACCGGAGTTCTGCGTGGGAGTTGGCGACTTCGATGGCGCTGCTCTACTCGTCGACGGCGCCGGTTGGCTCGCCGGGATCAGATCAACGGTCGAAGCGAAAGACGATGGTAATCCGGTAGGACCCTTGGCCGCGGCAGCGCTGGGCGCCGCCGAAATATTCAAGTGGGCGTTCAGTGAGGTGCATACCGAGCCATCGACCGCACCCGAACTCCGCGAGTGGTCGGGTGTTTTCTCTCTCTCGTCGTACGCATTCGATCTTGCCAATCCCCCAATGGGCCCCGTCAACCTGGACGCAACGCTCGTTGGCCTCGGTGGAGTTGGCGCCGGCGTCCTACGGGTGATCGCTGCACTTGGGTCCAGAGTGACCGGCACGCTCGCCCTCGTAGACGCAGACATGCTGACAGTGCACAACCTCAACCGAGTGTCATATTCGTCGACACAAGCCGCCGAGGCTGGTGCATCCAAAGTCGAAGAAGCAACTCGATTTCTGCACATGCGCAGCCCAAACCTGACGGTCACTGGATTTCGCGAGACCTATGGAGAGTTCAAGCTCCGGACTCCTCTCCGCAAGGATCGCCGATATGACGTCGTGGTCGCCGGTCTTGACAATGACGAAGCCCGTTGGGAGATCCAACGGGATATTCCCCGCATTCTGATTGACGGAGCCACAGGTCGAGACATGAACACTCGCGTGGAACGCGTTGAATTTGGTCGATACGGCTGCTTGGGATGCTCGCGACAAATGACGAGGATCCTCGAAGAGGACGCCAGAGATTGCGACGCTCCGCTGGACTCTCGCGCACCATCGCTCTCGTTTCTCTCCTCCTTTCCGGGTATCCTTGCGGCTGGAGAATTGATCAAAGAAGCGCAAGGAGCGTTCCAGCTTCGCGGGAGCTTTGACCACGTCTTCCGGTATGGGCCGAACCCCGACCTTCGTGGAACGCCCGAAAGGCGTGTCGATTGCACCGTGGGCTGCTCTCGATCGGCGAAAATTAGCCAATATCACTCGAAATATCCGACCGAGCGTCTTGGCTAACAGATGCGCTTCCTCTCTGAAATCGTTAAACTCCTTCTGAGAGCCGTGAGTTTCGAATTTTCCCCGAGGTCGATGGTGCGTCTGGCGATTGGAATACTCCTTGCCATCCTCGTGATTTCTCCCGTTGCCTTCGATAAGGGCGTGATCATGGAGCAACGAGGAAGCGTGCACATATGACCAAGCCATCGTGCCCTCGATCTCAATTCCCGGTTTGCCTCCAATGAAGGTGCAAGAAAAGAATGGGCTCTGTTCAGTCAAATTGGATACATTGACGCGGAAGTGATGGGGTCCCGTCCGATGCTCAGTTGACTATTGACTTCGGAGAATGATTCATATATAGTGCTTTAAGCCTCTAAAGGCCTATATATAGGATAATATAATGCGTCGACCACACACGTACACACCCCAAACTTCAGACGCCGCCCGGGTAATTGGGCTAGAAATTGCGCGAGCCCGTAGAAACCGTCGATGGACGGCAGCTGAATTGGCGAGCCGCGCCGGCATCAGCAGGACGACGCTATTACGCGTCGAACACGGCGATCCAACTGTCGCGATTGGAATCGTCTTTGAGGTCGCAACTTTGCTCGGTATTCAATTATTTGGTGCGGACCGAAACGAATTAGCCGCGCTCGTGGGCCGAGGCCAAGAACGTTTGGCACTCCTTCCGGCTCGGGTTCGCGAGCCGGAAGGACCTGTAGATGACGACTTCTAACGCTGCGCCAAAGAGGGTTTACGTGTGGGTCTGGCTTCCAGGATCGACCGAGCCGGTTCCCGCCGGCGTGATTGAAAAGAGCGGCGAAGTCGCTTATTTCAACTATGGCCGCAGTTATCTTGAGCGAGAAAACGCCGTCTCCATTTATCTTCCAGAACTGCCGCTCCAGCGCGGGCGCATTCGACCCCTCCAAGGCTTAACGATCGCTGGATGCTTCAGTGACGCGGGACCCGACGCTTGGGGCCGACGAGTCATTCGATATCGGATGCTGGGAACAGCCGACTTGGACTCGGAGGATGACGACCTCACGGAATTGACCTACCTCCTCGAATCAGGCTCCGATCGAATTGGAGCTATCGATTTTCAGTCAAGCCCTAAAATTTACGTTCCAAGGACTAGCGAAGCGACTCTCGCTGAAATGCAAGAGGCCGCAGAACGACTCGAAAAAGGCGTTCCCTTCTCAGCTGAACTTGAAATGGCACTCCTCCACGGTTCCTCAGTTGGGGGAGCCCGACCAAAAGCGCTGCTCAAGGACGGCGTGAGATCGCTCATTGCCAAATTTTCCTCAACTACAGACAGTTATCCGGTCGTCAAAGCCGAAGGTGTTGCGATGGAACTCGCCAGACGAGTTGGATTAAAGGTGGCGCACACTGAAGTCATCGAAAGCTTGGGTAGGGACGTGCTGCTAGTGGAACGATTCGACCGGACCTCGACCCAAGGACAACGCCATTCGATAGTTTCCGCTCTAACCCTCCTGGAACTCGACGAAATGTTTGCACGATATGCCACATATTACGCCTTAGTGCCAATTATTCAAGAGCGCTTTAGCAACGCACTTCCCACGCTGCACGAGCTTTTCTCGCGCATCGTATTCAACATATGCGTAGGGAACACCGATGATCACGCAAGAAATCACGCTGCATTCTGGGACGGTACTTCGCTCACATTGACGCCCGCTTTTGACATATGCCCGCAGCAACGTTCCGGAGGCGAGGCTGTTCAAGCCATGACAATTGCGCCAGGTTTCAGGTACAGCCAACTCGCTGGTTGCATCAAGGCGTCCGAAATATATTTCCTTTCGAAAGTTGAGGCAAGGCAGATTATTGACGAACAACTCGAAATCATCCGATCCCAATGGACGGAAGCTTGTGACGTCGCCCGACTCACCGAAAGTGAGCGTTTACAACTTTGGCGACGACAGATCCTAAATCCTTACGCGACGGAAGGTCTCTGAACTTGCCGACGAACAGAAAAGGCCACGGCAGATTTTATTCACCGCCAACACCGTGGTCGCCGTGGTGCTCGCCTTGGTCCTCTTCGTCGTTATCGTCTTCGTCATCATCGTCGTGCGCGGCAACTCAGTTAATTGGTGACCCTAGGCAATTGAACAAGGCTGATCAGATGAAAACGCCTTCTTCGCGCCAGCGCTTGAAGATAACCCAAGTCGCAACATCGATGTCACTAATAACCCCTCCGACTCTCAGTTCATCGAACAGCGCGCGGGCTTCGTAGTCCTGGCGGCGGAGAATCAATCGAGCGAGTTTGTAAGGCAGTGGCAGTTCGGAAGTGTCCCAGTCGTCAATCTCATCTTCAATGGCGGTCGATCCTGCGCGTGCCTCAAGCGCAAGTAGTCGGTTTACCTTGGCACGCCATCGCACATCGTCCTCGTTCGAGTTCCCCTCGATGATTGAGGCGAGTTGCTCGACTAGATAGAAACAACCATCGATAAGTGCATCGTGTACACACTGGTCGAGCATTCTTGCAGCCTGATATCGAATCGATGGCTTCGCATCGCTCCACGTCGATACAGCGCTCCGATTGCAAGAGCCGTAAGTATGTCATTCGCTTCGTTTAGGTAGTCGGTCGAAAGCAGCAGAGGCATTCCGATCATTTCGCTGGAACCGGTGATCTCCCGATAAGCGGCGTCTACGACACCACCTTGGTGAACGTGCGCATGTCGACGCGCAAAAATCTCGGTGATTCGCTCCCATTCGTTCGACCAGTCCCTGATCTCAATGCCGAGCTTTGTTCGAAACGGGTTTTCCCAAGCACCGAGCCCACCACGAAACAATTGTCCAAGAAACGCTCTCCGTTTCACCGGGTCGGGGTGAGTCCCCTTAATTTCGACGAATCTCCGCATAATTCTTCGAAGCCGTGTTTCTGCGGTACTCACAAGGACGATCAGCGCCGACGCAATGAAGAGCTGCTCTCGAGAAGAAGTTGTGTCGGCCATAGTCAGCGCGTTGAAATACTCAAGCGCGGCGGGGAGAGAAAGGACTTCCGTGATGTGGAGTTGAGTTCAAAAACAAAGTCTTCGATCGCACCGGTCTTGAACATGAAGTTCTCGGGATCGCTGAGAAAAGTCTCTAGGTCTGTCGGGTCGGTTTCAAATCTCGCCGAGGCTTCTTCCTCCCAATTCACGTGCGCTCGAGTAAAAGCCTCATCTACCGCAATTCGAGTTGACTCGGGGATTGCCAATCCACGTAGAAGCGGTTCGGTTCGGTCCGCGAGGGTTCGACCGTCAAGTCGTTGAACTTCAGTGTCAAGAGAAGTGATCAATTCGTGCTGAGAAGAGTGGGCATCGAGAATCAACCGAAATTGGAGTCCATACGACAGCTCTGCGCCGGATTGGGGAAATAATGGTGAGTCGAGATTGATGCCCTCATCGAATTCGGTCATGATCAATGATGGCTCTCAGACCGGAACATCCCTCATTACATCCCTCATTACATCCCTTATTTTTCCAAAACGCGGTAAGACGTTATAGACGTTTGCACCACCGACTTTCTCGAAAACACAACGGTTTCCTGTTATTTACCAAACGTCAAGACACGCCGCCTAGACCTCTTAATCAACAGGTTGCGGGTTCAAGTCTCGCCCGGCGCACCGCTTAAAAATCCTCATCAAGGTGTATCTCTTAGGCATCGGCATTCCAGGTTCCATTGTCTGTAGTGACCTTGACGAGATTGCCAATATTTGGGCGAAGATTCGTACCGGCTGCTAATTTCAATGGTACGTACACTCGCCTCGCTACCAAAGTATGTGTCAGTTGCAAGCCATGGCGAGATCGTTGGCTACGAAGCGGCGATCTCATCTCTGCTGCGGCGCTCGAGGTAGAAGGCGGCAACAGCCGGGGATTGTCTCGAGGCGATCGTCGCGTCGGCGTCGCCATACGTTGTCCCAGTCGCTCCACCTGTTTCGATTCTTGATTGCGACGGAGACGTGATTACGAACATGTACTGGACGTTTTCAGCGAGCATGGCGTTAATTTCGTTGTTGGCATTAGTAGAACTAGTGTTGACCACCATGTCGGTCCTGTTCATCAGGGTTAGTTCGGTGTGAGGGATGAATTGAGGGATGATTTACACCGCCTCAATCACACTCAAGAGGGCCGAGTTGAGAGAATTCCCTCGACTGTGATTACCTACGCCGAGCGATGAGGGCCGGGGTGGCCGAGCCGGCGAACACACGTGGACTTGGCACGCACCATCAAGGCGCCGCATCTATCGTCTTGACGTAATTCGAGAATCTTGCGCACGGAGAAATCCGCGCTCCCGCGAGCGCGTTCCAGCGCCGCGAGTAGAGCTTTATCTGGATCAGCACCATCGGGCCCCCAGCCCGAATTCATAGCGACTTCCAACTCGTCTTTGGACAGAACGCTCGCGGTGTCCGCGTCGAGCAAACCTGCTTTCACGGCGGCCCGACGCATTCCTTCGGGCGCTGGCTCGGGACGATAATCCCATCCCTCCAAGCCAACGTCTTCGATCACAACATCCAGAAGACCGAGCGCCTCCCATAACTGCACCACTTCTTCGTTGGATAACAATCCCGTGCTCGTGATCGCGTTCGCCATGTCGTAGACCTCGGAGTCAGAACGTGGGCCCACGCACAGCACTTCCACGAGTACGACGCCATCAGTGACGGTGGCTTTGTACACGACTCGATATTCGGCGGCTAAGACGTCGAGCGTGTTCCATCCAGAGAGCGGGCTACTGAGGGGATGTTTGCCCCCGGGATCCTCGCAAAGTCGAACAACTTCAACTAATACATCTATCCTGTCGACTTCAGTCAACTCTTCCAGTTGCTCGATGATCACATCGGAAAAGACAATCTCGGCTTGATCGTCAGGGAAGCGACTCCCGCGTCTCACCCTCGCTTTGCCGCGACACGCTCGCGCACTCGCGAAGGATCAATGTTTAACTTGGCGCACACGTCTTCCAACGTGAACTTGTTAGAACGCCCCAAAGCAAGTTCACCCGCAGTCTCGACAACAGACCGGCTTGCTTCACGAACTCGCCGGAGGTCTTCGTCGAGCCGCTCAGCCGAATCCACGACCGCGATAGGACGGCCGTGGCTAGTCAAGACGACTCGCCACTTTTCAGCTTCCGAGGCGAGTTTTGAGACGCCTTTTCGAGATGCGGTCGTTACAGGCATGCGAGTTGATTTCATATACTGCAAGACTACACAGATATACATCGTCTTGCAACAATACTGCTCTGAATCCCACGAAGATGGCCAAATCTCGTACTTTTCGGCGCCTCTGACCACACAAAAATGACCTCAGATGTTGAGGGGCTGAAGTCGCCATAACGAATTTCAGATTATCGAGCCGCGTAAGAAACGACGCCATTTTTGGCGGGCCGTAGCTCTGGATCCTTCATCTCCAGAACGGGAATCTAAGGCGCTGAAATTCTAGAGAGCGTGACCTTGATACCGAGATTGCGGAGTTGTCTCCCGCATTGCATAAGGTTCAACTTGCTGAAAAACGGGAGCCAATCGTTTTCTGCTTTGGAAGAATTAGCGATGACAACGTACGAAACGGAATATCTAGACCTTTCAACCGTGCCGCTGGCGTCGGGCACTAGATCAAGCCAACCTGCGAGATTGCTCGCGTCCGATTTCAAGTTGAGTTCGCGGCGAATTTCGTCCCGAAAAGGCCCATCTGCAAGGAATGTAGACACCGAAATAATGCCCTGGGCAAAGAGGTGGCTCAAGGTTGATGATCGTGACCGTCTCTTTACGTGAATGAATTCTCCTTCTTTAGTAAACACATCGCACAATTCGATTCCACTCGATGCACCTCCCGGCCGTTTCACGCGAGCGTCTAAAAGAAGGAACTCGGTGGATGAAGAATTTGCCAATCTTGAGTTATAGGTTGGCTCAGTCTCTCCTGATTTGGACTGAATTAATGTCGCTGCGGCGCTCGGCAAAGATGCGACAAAAGAATCAACCTCGGACACCAATGATTCGTTAATCATGAACCAACGCCCCTCAATCAGAACGTACAACTGGCCATCCAAACGTTGTTCACTAACCAGGCAGTGGTACAGATTCCATCTATCGTCCCAGTCACTCGATCTACTGAATCGAACTGCCACAGAACCACGTTTCAATTTCTCTAGGGAGATTTCACTCCGCTTGGATCGAAGATTTTCTAGATACTTGTCCAAATCGAGATCGTCATATTCATGACTGCGAGTTCCCGCCATTTTGAATGCGTCGATATCCTCCCAACCTATGTTTTCGGGTATGGCCATGTGAGTTTTTGAAGTATCGGCCGCTCGTAATTGTTCAATAGTCAAGTTGTTTAACTTTTCAATCAACAGAGTCCCATTGACGAGTGTCAAGTTATCGATCCAGGCAAAATTCTCTTTATACGAATCCTCTTCGAATGCTCGAAGGAGTCCTTCGCAGAACTTCGATAGGTCTGCTGCAACGATCGGTGCGGTTACTACAAGGGCGTCGGCACCCGACAACGTCTTTGCGAACGACTCGTCTGAGGGCTTGCCCGTCACCGCTCGCAGAATGTCGCGTGAGATATCGACACCAAACGTCGGTAATTCGGAACTCTTACTTACTTGCGTGCTTTTGGCGACGACCATGTCCTCAAACGTCTTGGTATCGAGACTTCGAATTTGACTCGGGTCGATTCGATTGAGGGCTACCTTGAGCCCAAACCTATGCTCGATCTTTGATTGATTGAGGAATCCCCGCCCGTATCCGAAGGTGAATGCAAAAAATCTACTTTCCACTTTCAAAACGAGAAGTCCAGATGCCGAAGAAGAAGTGACGGAGGCGAGATTGTCGTCCAAGAGGGGTTGCACGAATGAAACCCATGCGGGTGGCGTTGCCGGACGCGAGTCGTAATAGAAAATGCCATCAGTAGCAACCGAGGAATCTAAGTGAATCGATTTGGGTTTCTTATCAGACGCAACCGCCTGGTCTGATTGATCGACATCCTTCAGCAAATAAATAGTAAGACGAATTGACTTCATTCGCGTCTCAGATCTGTTCGAGAGATAAATCTGCGCCTAGCATCCCACGTCTAGCTTCTCCGAGCGCGAGTCACCTAATTCACTTGCCAAAGCACTCATCACCCCAACGAGGCTGCGAAGACTTTCGATTGTTGCCGGCGACAACTGTTGTCGCGTCCCATCCATTCGCTTTGCGACGCAATCTCGGGGTGGGTCGTGGCCAAGTCGTTGTAGCCGACGAGAACCGTCCTATTTTCGCAGACGGAACAACCATTGACGTTCACCGTCGCTCTCGCCTACCACGTCCCAAAGTGCCGCACGGTACCGCGCTGGGGCGATGATGACGATCGCGTACCAATGACGATAAGCCTCTTTCTTCGCCCTCGCCGTCGTCAAGTGCTGCCTTGATCCATCGGCGGCTCATCGCAGGCACGACCGAAACTGCTTCTCCCGATTCGGGCGACGCCAATATCTAATCTCGTTCCAGCACGTCGGCCAAGGTGCTTCTGGGGCGAATGAATTCTGCAATGTGAACACTTTCGATCTTCATTAGACCTTCTTCACTCGTTTCCTAGCTGGTCGTAGGTAGTCCAAGACGACCGCAAGCCGCCACTCCTAGTTTGAGCGCTCGCACCATCGCCGTTCCGTTTCCCGACGGCGATTTTGAACGGAGAGCAATCTTCAAATCTCGGGCAACATCCTCGAGAGTTTGGTCATTTGAGTCTGCCAGCGCCAAAATCAAAGATGACTTCACTGATATCTCGGTGAAGCTTCCGGGGCCCGACTTTGGCAATTTCGGAATCGTCCCGATCTGTTTACAGGCGACCTCCTCCAAGTGCAATCGGTGGCTCCGCGTTGACTGCGCAGTGTTCACCGAACAACTCGCCAACAATAACCCGATACCCCCAGCACATAAGGCGTTGCGGAAAAGGGACCGGCATTGAGGTGACCGCATTGCGAAAATAACCTCCACTCAGTATTCGTCGACTCTCGTCGCCACCAATGCCATCCGACTAAGGCATCTTCAAATCGCATGCCTCCACGACCGAAGTAGAAGGCTACCTGCCGGGTTCCGATCTTGACCTTGGAACACTCCCTTATGTCGAAGCTATTGGTTGCATGGCAGTGGCACGGGTGCCGAAACTGCATATCGAGGGGCTGTGGGCGGGTAGCCCGGAGGCCACGTGAGATCGGTATTCAAGTCGTCATGGAAGGAGTTCCTAGGTGCGTAGCCAGAAGCGCACGCGGCAGTGCCTTGCGGGTAATCGACCGTTATTCCCGCCGAGACTGTGGACTCAATAAGTTCGTACGTCGAATTGTTGTAGTAATCCCACAGTCGTAGCAAGTCATTGATTACAACAGGCCCGTCGCAGATGACGGAGCCACTGGAGATGATTGAGGTGCCGACTTGATATGGAACCGCCACTATTCCATTGCAACTAATGAGATCCGGACTCGCGCTGGGTGCAGACGAAGACTCAGAAATGGTTTCCGTTGTCCCCGGCACCGTCACTTGATCAATCACGGCGGGTGAAGCGCCTGATCCATTTAGAACCCAGTTGAGAACCTGGCTAGTACCGGGCACCCACCGCTGATGACCTCCATGCCGTCATCGGCGACCGTAATGCCCAGCGCAATGGTTCCAGAACTGTCGGAGGCTTCGAGTGACCAATGTTGCGATATCCCGACGCTTTGATTCTCCGTGGTTGAAACCCATACTCCGCTAGACAAACTTCCCGCCGCTGTGTCAATCGTAAGAGGCCCACTCTCAAGAGAGTTCGCCACGACGGTTAGAGCGTCTTGAACTGGGATTGGCATAGCTGACGTCGCGGAGATGTCTGAACTCGCTGACGATTCGCCAGTTATCATGAAAACAGTGGCGAAAGTCGTTAGCAGCGCCGCTGTCGAAACTTTCAAGGTGCGGATCAGTGCTTCGAATTTCCTGAATTATTTAACATTTTTTCCCGCTTCCATGTATTTCGTGCCGGTGACATTCGCCGAGCTTTAACCGCTCAACTTGATGGATGTTTACCATCTCAGAGCCGCAAAATATTCGGGAAATTGCTCGTTTATCATATTTTGAACTGAGTTCAAGTCAGAACCGCATTGCCCACGTCGACGGGAAGGCCGTTATTCATCATAAGTGGCACGTTGTGCCACGTCCTCGCGCGTGATAAGGTACCAACTCCCGAGACCGTAATGCACGACTCAACGAGCGAAGGCGGTTCTCCAATCCAGTCGTCAATTTTGCTTTCGCACGTCATGAAGTCATTGTTTTGGGCCAGTTCTTCGCTCGGCAACACTTGAAATTGCTCGAGGTCGTCCTCCCGGTAGAGGATGCTTAGATTTTTGCGCCGACTCGAACATCCCGACACGCCTGTCGCCTCCATTAGACCTCTCGAGCCGCGCTCACTACCGTGTCAGAATCACTTCCATCTGTCGAAAGAATCCCGCTTTCTCGGCCGTCATTTTCGCGGACGGACTTTCGATTTTTTCTTTGCCTGCTTCCTAGCGACGATGGACCCGATGAGTTCTGCGGCTTCCTGGTCCGCCGCTTCGACAAAGTGGCTGTAGACCTGTAGCGTCGTCGACGCATTCGAATGTCCAAGTCGGCCAGCCACAGTTCTTGCAGAGACACCGGCAGATATGAGTCGAGTCGCCGCGAAATGTCGGAAATCGTGAAGCCGAATCTGCGTCAGACCGAGATTGGCCCTCACTAATTCAAATCGACGCGTCACAAACGTCGGAAGTAGAGGGCGCTCGCCATCGGGTTCGAGGCTAAACACGAAACTCTCATCGGTGAGTGAAAGCTCAGCCAATTGGGCCAACTCCTCCGCGTGGGACCGTTGCTCGGCGAGCACATTCATGGTCTCGGCGTCAATCGCAATCCGCCGGCTCGCGTGGGTTTTCGTGTCCTTCTCTAGCCATCCCCCGCCGGGGGTTTCAATAATCGCGCCTTCGATGAGAAGTGCTGAAGATGCTGTGTCAACATGTTTCCACTTCAAGGCGCAGAGTTCACCGCGGCGTGCACCAGTAGTAGCGGCCAAATAGAGTAAGCGACCGAATACCGGATCCCGCTTTGCGGCCGCGGCCAACAACAACTGCACTTGCTGCAGGTCTGGCGGCGTCACTTCGCTTCGGAACATTCTCGGAAGACTCACCAAACTCGCTGGATTCTCTCGAACCCATTTCCATCGCTCACCTTGTCGAAAGGCTTGGTGGATAATCGTGTGCACTCGTCGTACGCTGCTCGGCGACAGACCCTTGCGCTTAACGAGGTTGTGATAAAGCAGGTCCAGATCTGCAGTCTGGATCTGACGGAGCGGCCACGTTCCAATGGCGGGAAGGATGTGGTTGTCTAGGAGCCCTCTGTACGAGCGAAGAGTTTGATGCCCGAGACCGGGCTTGGCGAGGTTAAGCCACTGTTCGGCCAGTTGGCTGAACGTCGCATTGGAGTTAGCTAGATTTCCCTGGTCGGCCTCAACGGCCAGTTGGTTCAGGGTCACCTGCGCATCTTTTTTCAATCCATGAAAGGTACGGCTGACCTGCCGATATTGACCCGTAAGAGGGTCCAGCCCGGTCCTGACTCGCAATTCCCAGACCCCAGGTCGGATTTGGCGAAGCGAGCCGCTCACGTGGCACCTTTCCGGCTCCGTCCGGCGCCACAGGAAACGACGGCGTTTCCCCTTTGTGAGGGATAATTGAGGGATGCAAGTAGTGACTTCACAACGAAATTCTAGCATTTCCTTGCTACATATGGTGGGCGCTGAGGGACTCGANNCTGAGTGTAAATCAGCTGCTCTAGCCAACTGAGCTAAGCGCCCGAAGTAGCCCAGCCTAGAGGTTCCCCGCTTGGCGCAAGGTTGCCAACAGTTCTGCAGTGGACGCGAAGATCGGACGACGGCGCACTCGCTCGTCGGTCACAAGTTCTTCGTCGTCGTACTCGGCGACCACCGCTCCAGCCTCGGTGGCGACCAACAGTCCACCTAGGTAGTCCCACGGGTTAAGAGTCGAACCGCGCGCGACGGTGTAGGCGTCGAGTGAACCGTCCGCGACGAGACAGATCTCCAAACTCGCCGAACCGAGCGCCCGATACTGCGCCCACCCGAGGTGGCGCGAGGGTAGCCCGGAGAAGCCGACAATCGCCTGGGAGAGGTCGTCTTGAGCGCTCGGGGCTATCGACTCGCCGTCACGACGAGCACCGCCACCCACTTCGGCTTCGTAGATCGTGCCGGTGGCGTGATTCATCACGAGCGCCGCAACGAGATCATTCTCGCGAAGCACGGCGAGACTCGTGGAGAAAAACGGCACACCGTGATCACAGTTCGTCGACCCGTCGATCGGGTCGACGACGACGGTGTACTCGCCGTCGCCCGAGACTCCCGACTCTTCACTCACGACGCGAAATCCCGCGCCGTGCAGCACGCGCAGCGCGACTTCATCGGCGACTATATCGAGTCGATACTGCGACGTTCGCAGACCCGAAAGACCTTCATGAAGTCCGGACTCGACGAGTTCGCCGATCTCGTGCGCGCAGTCGCGAAGTGGTGTGAAGAGTGATGCGTGCACGCAGTAACGCTACCGGGCCTCGCGGCTATCCTGAATGGTGATGGCCGCTATTGACGTTGCAGGGTTCGTTGCGGACCTCAAGGATCACGCGGTGACGCACGGGTTTCACGTACACGACGAACGACACTTCGTCGAGACGTACTCACTTCGTCAAGCCTGGGAGGTCGACCTCCACCCCGAGGACGGTTGCGGCGGCCCGGTCGACTTACACATCGAACTCGACGTCGATCCGCGCACGCTGCTCGCCTTCGAAGACGCGGTGCTCGGCCTCCCCGACGAGGTCGACCCGCCCGACGAGTTCCATTTTCCACTGGTCTTAACGTGGAGTCTGCCGCCGATGCCGCACGGACCCGACTTGTTGCGCCTGGCGATTGATTTGGCGCCCATCGGTGGGCTCGAGATGCCCTTAGAAGTCACCGCGACCGACGCCTTCTCCTCGCCCACCGAAGGTTCCGAACGGCGGATCTCTATCGTGGCGCGACGGGCCATCTCCTTGAGCCAAGTCGCCAAAGGCGAAGACCCTCTGTGCGACATCTTTGAGCGCGGACGCAGTGTGAGCGACTTCTTGCTCCAATCCGCGGACTCGTGGCTCGGCTAGTTCGATCGTTGGTAGTGCTCGCAACCCTGAGCGTGGCGAGTGTGTCCCTGGCTTCCTGCGGCACCAACTCCGCGGTATCGGACGCTCGAAAGAGTTGCGTCGATGTGACGCGCGCCCTCGCCATCGAGCGTCAGAGCGAGCAACCCGGTCTCTCCGGCGCGAAACAACGGAGCCTCGAGGCGGCGGCGTTAAGCCGACTCTTAAAGGCCACGCCCTTCGCCGCGGCGGCCACGTCGGCGGACGGCAGTTGGAACGCGCTGATGACCACGATCAACGAATCCGAACGGGTGCCTCTAGCCAATCTCGTGCCGTCGCTCACTCGCCTCTGTAAGGTGGCCGACTCTTCGACGCCCTACCTCGGGGCCTAGGGTTGTGCCGGCAAGCGCTCGTTGAGCCACGCGAGTGAGTTCTCGTCCAGCATCGCCTCTTCCCACCCTTCGATGAGGTCTTCGAGGGCGGCCAGCGACGCGACCTTGCCAATCACTACGACCGTTAAGTCAGTAACCGGTTCGTTGGAGACCAAAAAGTCACCGAATATGTCCTCGGTCACCACCGCGTCGGGCTCGACCATCAAATAGAGCTCACCGGTCGCCTCGACCCAGGACAACTCGTATTCGTTGTCCGCGCTATCGGTCCACTCACTGCCGAACTCGAACTCGGCGCTCTCGCGACGGGCCTCGTTCTGCTCGTAGAAGGATTCAATGTCCATCTGGGTAGCCTACGTCGCCACTATGTGCGCTGCCGAGTGCGTGCCCCGGGTGACGCTCAGGGCGTGAGAAATGGTGCGCCACGGAGTGCGCTACGCGGCGTCGTGCGGTGCGTGGTGACTTTTTTACTGGGTCCCATGAACTTCACCACTGACCTCTTGACGGATCTCCGACACGACTGGCGCCGCGTGGGACGACGACCCAGCGCTCGCGCGGCTACTCGCCGACTCGACGAACGTTACCCGGCACTTGAGTTGAGTTCGCAAGACGATCTCTTCGACGTCGTGGCGTTGCTCGAATCGAGGAGTCGGCGCAGCGTGATTGAACGCGCCGAGATCGTGCGGGCGCTGCTCCAAGAAGCGAGCGACCCCGACGTCCATCGAGCGCTGCTCCAGACACTGCTGCCCGGGGTGGTCAGCGTCTGTCGGCAGTTGCGCTTCGGCGAAGGCATCGTGGAAGAGGCAAATGAGACGCTGTCGGTTGCGATATCGCTGTTGAGTGAGTTGCTCGTCGACTGGGCGGGGCAGTCGCGCCAGTACGCCGCGCCCGACGTGCTCTCCGCGTTGCGGGGTCGTCTTCGCCGCTGGCTCTTGAAAGAAAAGGACGCGCGGCGGGCCCTCACCTCACTCGACGTGGCCGAACGGCCGGCACCCGAAGGCTCCGCGCTGATGACCCGCCTGGAGAGCTTGCGAGGCGGCGAACACGACCGACTCGTGCGACTCACCTACGCGCGAGTGTTCGAGGGCCGCTCCCTTCGCGAACTCGCCGCGAACGACCACAGCGCACCGGTTTCGCTGCAGTCCGAGTTGCAGATCTTCGCGCTTCGCCATTTGCTCTAACTGCGTTCAAAGGCTATGAATGGACCACGATTTCCCCCTAACCTACCAACCGCCCTTCGAGGACCTCCATGAGACTTCTCCACTCACTCAAGAACACGCAGTGGGTGATGTGGTCGAGTCCGATCCTGCTCTTGGTACTGGTGTTCACGTTGAGCGCGTCGAAGAGTTCGCCACCGGCTCGCCCCGTCGCGACGCACCCCGTCACGACCTCATCCACGACGACCGTGACCACCACGGAGGTGGCGCTCGCACCTCCGATCACCCCCGTGACCACCACAACGACCGCGACGACCGCGACGACCGCGACGACCGCGAAGACGATCACCGCGACGACCTCGACCACGACACCACCGACGAGCCGGACAACGATGGTCTCGACGAATGGTCGGCGCGCCGTGAGCTCCTCCAGCGCGACCGCGTCGAACGGCGGCTTCGTCGCGAGCGCGCCCGCCGAGAGCGC
>PKZN01000042.1 GCA_003133075.1 Acidimicrobiaceae bacterium
GAACGAAACATCATTGGCGGGTAGTTAGAGCCCTGTGGCTCTGACCCGATGACGGGCTTTTACCGCGACGGTTGTTGCTCGTCGGGTGAGGAAGACTACTGGAGCCACACGATCTGCGCGGTGGTGACCCACGAGTTTCTCCAGCACCAGCGCGCAATCGGCAACGACTTGTCGACCCCGATGCCGCAGTACCGGTTCCCCGGTTTGGTGCCCGGGGATCGCTGGTGCGTCACCGCCGCGAACTGGCTGCGCGCCCACCACGATGGCGCCGCCGCGTACGTGGTACTCGCGTCGACGCACGAACGGGCCTTGGAGATCGTCCCACTGGCGACGCTCCGCGAACACGCCGTGGACGTTCCGACGGGACCCGGTGACCTCGAGGACTAACGCTCACCTTGTCGTCGGGCGCCGAATCACACCGTGAAGTAGTGCCCTTCGTCGAGGTCGTCTAGTAATCCGGGACGCGCTGGCGTCCAGCTCATGAGCTGCTGGGTCGCGGCGCTGGAGGTCGGATTGTCGAGCTGCACGAAGAGGCTGAGATACGTGAAGTACGCGTCCGCCTCATCCGCGGGAATCGACACGACGGGGAGGTTGAGGTTGCGTCCAATGGCTTCGGCGATCGCACGGAAGGGGACACCCTCGTCACCAACTGCGTGCAGCCTCGTGCCCGCGGGCGCTGATTCCACCGCGAGTCGGTAGAGGTGGGCGGCGTCGAGCGTGTGGACCGCGGGCCAGTGGTTCGTCCCCTCACCGACGTAGGCGGCGAATCCCTTTTCCCGAGCGATGGCGATGAGTCCCGGGACGAACCCGTGGTGGTCGAGCGAGCTGTGCACGGTGGGTGTCAGACGGATCACCGAGGATCGTACGCCGCGCTCGGCCGAGGCGATCACGGCGTTTTCCGCGTCGATGCGCGGGCCGCTTTCCACGACGTCGGTCTCGACGCCAGTGCGTCCAAGTTGGAGGAACGCCAATGAGAGGGTGCCCGAGGAGATAACCAGTGGCTTATTGGTGCCAGCCAGAGTCTCGATCATGGCGTTGATGGCCACGCTGTCGGACTCCGCTGCTCCGACGAAGTCACCCGCACGCATGGCATCGTGTCGAAACGCCAAATGAATCACACCGTCTGACGCCTCGGTCGCGGCGCGCAGCGCGTCGAGATCGTCGAGTGAACCACGTTGGACCTCGGCACCCGCCGCGGTGATCACGGCGGCGGCTTCGTCGGATCGGGCGTATCCAACGACGCCGTGGCCCGCACCGAGCAGTTCGGGAATCACGGCGGAACCGATGTGACCGGACGCGCCGGTGACGAAAATACGCATAAGTGAAACCTCCAATTAGAAGAATCTCCCCGGCCCACTGGGCGAGAGAAGCGCGATGTCACTCGCTGACATCACAGTAGCACCTAATGTCAGTCGCTGCCATCAAGTACGATTCCGGTGTGAGTCGGTGGGAACCAAACGCCCGAGGTCGTCTCGAACGGGCCGCGATGGACCTCTACGTGGAGAGGGGATTCGAACAAACCACGGTCGCCGAGATCGCCAGCCGTGCGGGGCTCACGGAGCGGACCTTCTTTCGGTACTTCAGTGATAAACGCGAGGTGCTGTTCTACGGAGCAGCGTCGCTACAAGAACTCCTGGTCACTACCGTCACCGATGCGCCAGCGGGGACGTCGCCCATCAGCGCGGTCGCTGGAGCTATTGAGATCGCCGGTGCTCTCTTTCAGGAGCGACGCGACGGATCGAGGACGCGCCAAGCGGTCATTGAGGCGAACGCGGAACTCAAGGAGCGAGAGTTGATCAAGCTGGCGGCACTCGCCGCCGCGATGGCCGAGGCCCTTCGCGGACGCGGCGTGAAAGACCCCATCGCCAGTTTGGCGGCCGAGGCGGGCATCGCCGTCTTAAAGATCAGCTTTGAGGAGTGGGTGTCCCTCTCGGGCGATGACGATTTACCGCTACGAATGAGGGCGGCCTTCGCGGACCTTCGAGCCGTGACGGCGGGTTGAGGACGTCGTTGCTCGACATCGCACGACCGTCGTCGAATCAGACGGGACGTACAACGAGGCGCCTCCCGCGGGCGGCGCCTCGTTGAGGTTGAGTCCGATGAGCTACGAAGGCTGACCAGGGTTGGCCGGCGGCGATCCCAGCGCGAGCAGGGCCGCACTACGAACAACGAGGGCGCTGCCGAGTGTCGAGTCGTAGTTCAAGCGTGCGGTGTGGGCGTCCGGCCGAGTGGTGGCGATCGCCAATGCCGCGGCCAGTGTTGCCTGTGCGCCCACGATCGTTGCACGAAACGCCACGTTCGCTGACTGGATGCCCATGACGTAGGCGGTGCCGTTGTAGCCAGCCGGCGGCGTCGGGGGGTCACCCGCCGCGGTAATTGCCGTAATGCGGGCGTCGAGTGACGCCGCGAGTGACGTTTCGAGCGTGGCCAGCGCCGCTTGACGCTCCGCCGGAGTTGTCGCGGTCGATCGTGCTTCGAAGTACGCGGCGCGATCGCTTTCGACCGACGCTCGATATGTCAATCGAATCGACTTCAGACCTTCAACGTATGACTTCCATGAGGCGTGGAACGCCTTCCAGGCAGCGGTAGCGCTCGTCGTGTTGGTGGCGACGCCGGTGGTCGACGTCGTTGAGGTGCTCGACGTGGTGGTTGAACTCGCGGCCGCTACTGCGGGAATGCTGAGTCCCATAGCGGTGACGACGGCGACGGTGGCCAGCGACTTGACATTGAACTTCTTCATTAGGTTCTCCCTTCACAAGAACAAACTCGACACTAAGCAGCGCGATTGTGAGAGCGGTGTGAGGAAACTGTTGAAACGATGGGAGAAGAGTTCGAGTTTCCTTTGAATCGTCGCGGCACTCACGTTTGGCGACTGGCGTTGGTGGATCGAACGGGATCAACGTGGGGTGCCGTCTCAGCGAGAACCGCTCTACCTAGGCTGAAAGGATGTTCTTCTTCTTGGTGAGTGCGCTCAAGACGAAGAGCGTGGCACGAGCGCGACCACCGGGACAGCCGTGACGCCCATCGAAACGTCGACGTCAGTTCTGGAAATTCTCAAATCGGCCGGATCGCATCCGGTCGTGCGTGGTTTTCCTGAGGGCGCGATCGTGGTCTTTGACCGGGATCTTCGTTACCTCTGCGCCGGCGGAGAAGGTCTCGCTCTCGTCGGGCTCACCCGCTTCGACTACGAGGGGCGAACGATCTACGAGGTGTTTCCTCGAGCAGTGGCGTCGGTACTCGAACAGCCCTTTCGCGACGCGCTCGCGGGCAAGGAGGTATCGCTCGACGTCTTCTACGCGGGTCGGACATACTTTCACCGAATCGCACCACTGCGAGACGACGACCAGCAGATCGTGGCGGGGATTGGTTTCGTCCTGGACGTCACGGCCGCGCGCGATGCCGAGCGGGCGCTTCGCGAGTCAGAGACGATGGTGCGCGACGAACGCCGCCGACTGAGAGACGCCGAGGACATCGGACACTCCGGTTCCTGGGAGTGGGACCTCGCGAGCGACGTCATCACGTGGTCCGACGGTCTCTTTGTGCTCCACGGGATCGAACGCGAAAGTTTTCCTGACGGGTACGCTCAGGCGGCGAGTCGCGTCGACCCGGCTGATCGGGAGCTCGTCGACGCAGCCATGGATGCGTGTCGTCGAGGAGAGTCGAGCTTCTTCCGGTACCGAGTGACGAGAGTGATCGACGGACAGACGCGGTGGTTCGCCTCGCGCGCGAGCGGCATCGTGGAGGACGGGGTCGTGACGCGTCTCGTCGGTGCGGTCGCTGACGTGACAGATCAAGTGTCCGCTGAAGAGGAGGTCACTGCCGCGAACAAGTTCTTGCAGGCGGTCATGACTGCCTCGCCGGACTACACCTTCATATCGAACATACAGACCGGCGTCTTGGTCTACGGCTCACGAGACCGAGATCTCCTCGGTGTTAGCAACTCGAGCACCGAGCTCGTTGGTCACAATCTGAAGCGACTCGTACACCCAGACGACGTTGCGGCGTGGGAGGCGATGAACGACGCGTCACGGGACTTGAAGGATGGCGAGGTACTGCAAATCCGCTACCGGCTTCGCCACGCCGATGGTCGGTGGCACTGGATGACCCGTCACGCGGTGCCCTTTCGTCGTGACGCCTCGGGCAAGGTCGTCGAGGTGCTCGGCGTTCTTCGTGACGTGACTGACGTCGTCAACACGTGGGAAGGTCAACTGCAGGACGCACTGCACGACGAGCTCACGGGACTGCCCAGTCGCTCCCTCGTTCTGGACCGTATCGAAGAGGCCCTCGCCCGCACCGGGCGTGACGGGAGAGCGATCGCCGTCTTGTACTGCGACCTTGACGGGTTTAAGCGCGTCAACGACGCGGCCGGCCACGCCGCGGGCGACGCCGTCCTCGTCGAGGCCGCGGCCAGATTCCGTGGAGCGTTGCGCGACGGCGACACGGTGGCGCGTATGGGTGGCGACGAGTTCGTGCTCATCGTCGAACCGTGGAATCGCTCCTCGCCTGACGCGCACCGCGCTCGCGACGGCACGGACGCTCGAGCGCTCGGCAAAGAGGTTGCGACGCGCGTGCTGCGGGCCATGAGTGAGCCCTTCGTCGTCGACGACGTCGAATTCGACGTCACCGTGAGTATCGGTGTCACCCACGCGTCGTGCGTCGGTTGGGACGCGACCCGGGGGGAGCAGGCTGGTGACGTCATCCGAGAAGCGGACGGGGCGATGTACGAGTCCAAACGACGCGGCGGCAACCAGAGTCGGGTCTTCGGCGACGCGGAGCCCGCTGCGTAACGCGAGCCGAACGAGCGACGTGTCTACCAAAGTTGCGAGAGTTGACCCGCGACGATGTCGGCGCCGTCTACCTTTGCGGCGGTCGTAGCGGCACGCTCACGCGTGACGTCGGGCGCGGGCACCTCATCGAGCGTCGCGCGCACGCCTTCGCTCAGGAATCGTGAGGGCTGGGCCCACGAATGATCGTCGCGCACGACGTGGTGGTGGTAGCGCAACGGGACGTAGATCGAGAGGTTTCGTCGCGCTCGCGTGACTGAGACGTAGAACAGCCGCCGCTCCTCTTCAAGTCCCTCGCGAGAGCCGAGCGCCATGTCGGAGGGAAAGTTGCCGTCGGCGGCGTGAATGACGTGCACGGCGTCGAACTCGAGGCCCTTGGCCGAGTGCACCGTTGAGAGGACGAGCCAGTCTTCGTCCACCATGGGCGGTCCCGCGAGGTCGCCGCTCGACACGGGTGCGTCGAGCGCTTGGTCGGCCGCCACGTCGCTCAGGCGAACCGCATCGGCGCACGCCACGACGAGGGCGCTCAGATCCTCAAGTCTCGGCGCGGCGTCGTCGTAGGTGGCGACGATGAAGGGGCCGAGGGCCTCACGAATGCGTTCCGCTTGGAATACGACCGCTTCGCCTTGTCGCACGCACATCGCGTCGATGAGTCGCGTGGACATATCGCGGACGTCCTCGGGCAAGTAGGCGACCACGTCGGGCCATCGACTGGTGACCACGTCAAAAGAGAGGGGCAGTGCCCGTGCGTCGTCGCGAAGGCCATCGAGCACGCGACGGGCCGTCGCCGGACCAACTCCAGGCAGGAGTTGGAGCAAACGAAACCACGACACCTCGTCGCGGGGATTATCCGCGAGACGAAACGACGCCAGCAGGTCCTTGACGTGAGCGGCCTCGAGGTAGCGCAGGCCACCGTATTTGACAAAGGGGATCCGGCGCCGAGCGAGTTCGAGCTCCAGGTCACTGCTGTGGTGGGACGCACGGAAGAGAACGGCTTGTTTTTGCAGCGCGGTGCCAGATTCGTAGAGGTCGAGGACCCGATCAGCGACGAGTTCGGACTGTTGGCGTTCGTCGCTGCAGTGAATGAGGTGGGGCTGTCCCGCTCCGGGGTGCGCGACGTTCTCTCGAAGCACGGCACAGAAACCTTCGGGAGCGTCGGCGGCGAGGGCGTTCGCGACGGCGAGAATCCCGGCGGTCGAACGGTAATTGAGATCCAAGGTAATAGTCGTGAGACCGTCAAAGTAGTTCTCGGCTTCGAGCAGAAATCGAGGTGACGCGCCACGAAAACCGTAGATGGCCTGTGCGTCATCGCCGACCAGCGTCACGCGCGGATCGGCCGTACGCAGTCCGACGAGTACGTCGAGTTGGAGTTTGTTGACGTCTTGGAACTCATCGACGAGCACGTGGTCGTAGTCCGCGGCGATCGCTTTACCCAGCACGTCGTGCTGCACGACCACGCGCCAATACAGCAAGAGATCATCGAAGTCCAAGAGCCCGAGCGAGCGTTTTTTCGCGGTATAAGCGCTGAAGATCGCTCCAACTTCCTCGGCGCGGTCAGCGCACCAGGGTGCGTGTTCGGCGAGGACTTCCACCAGCGGCACGCCGGTGTTCACCGTTCGCGAATACAGTGCCGCCAACGTTGACTTCTTGGGTAGGCGTCGTTCGGCGCTGACGACGCGAAGATCTCCTCGGACGAGGTCCAAGAGGTCCGCGGCGTCGCCGTGGTCCAAGACGCCAAACCCCTCGGGGAGACCAACCGCGTCGTGGTATCGGCGCAATGTTCGATGCGCGACCGAGTGGAAGGTCCCGCCCGTGACTCGGCGAGACTGGTCGGCGCGGCGCATCGCGCGCACGCGCCCAATGACGTCGCGAGCAGAACGGCGGGTGAAGGTCAAGAGCAAGATCCGCTCCGGGATGATCCCCCCGTCGAGTAAGAACTCCACTCTCGCCGTCAGAGTCGTCGTCTTGCCGGTGCCTGGTCCCGCGATCACGCGCAGTGGGCCATCGCCGAAACACGCCGCTTCGCGTTGTCGGTCGTTGAGGGTCGACCCCGAAGCGAACATACGTTCGATAGTACCGTAGGCCCGTTACCCGCCGGGGTACCGCCCACGCACTGCCCGGCATCCGCCTCACTACCTCGTTATCGTGGGTTCGTCCGTCTCCGAGGTCAGAACGATGACGTCTTGCCTCGATAACCAGGACGGACGGAGTTGTGTGATGGCGTCGAGGTTGTCGTTTCGAGGTCGCTCATGGTCGACGAGCTTCCTCGCGATGTTCGTCGCCGCGGCGGTCCTGGCGGGCTGTGGGGCTCAGGCGCAGTCGGCGCCGACGGACTCTACACCCGTCACCCCGACTGGCTACCTCGCTCCATCGTCGCAGTGCTCTTCGGGCGCCACCTTTCTCACCCAAGCCGTCAACGGGGACCTCAGCGGATGTTTCCGTGTGCCTCAGCTTCGTGCGTCATCGTTGGTCGTGTCACTACAGACCTACGTCATGAAGACGGGAACTCCTTCGACCTTGCCCACCACGACCGTGCCGTCGCGCCCGGGCGGTCGCCTCACGATCCAGGTGAAATCTCGCGACGTGACGCCGGGGGAGCGGGTCGTCGTAGTCGGTCGTTACCGACTGCACGCGCCCTCGCCGAGAAACGCCTACGCCAATCTCTGTTGGGACGGATGCCAAAGCGGACTCGTCGAACAGGGTGTCGCGATTCAGTGGACGTCGACGACAACCTTTCAGATGACGCTCTTCGTTCCTCGAACCGCGTGGCTGGAGTCGAGTTCGCACGGCGTGAGTGTGCATCCACTAACCTCGGGTCACTACTCGGTGGGCGTGCAGTGCCTCGGTGAGATTTCGGGCTGCGCGCTGGGACGCAGCGACGCATCAGTCGAACTGCACCTCGCGGCGCCATCGCCGACGCGATGCGCTGCGTCTCGCCCCTGTACGTCACTACATCTCAGTGCGACTCGCTCGGGCGTGGGCGACGTGGTGGAGGTGAGCGGCTGGGCCCCGCTCGAGTCGATCATCGGTCAGCCGTTCGGATTCCAACTCTCGGTGGCGCGCGCCGCCGCGGGCGCTCGGTACTCGGCGCTGTCGGTTCTGCGTACCTCGAGCGGCGGGGATCTCAGCGTCGACCTCGCGCCAGAGATTCTTCACGTCATAGCGAGCAAGACCTGGTCGGGCCTCGGCCACCTGGGGTACGTCACCTCCAGCTTCGCGGGCCCGTCTCCCATCGACGTAGTGAGTGGCTCGAACCGCGTCGCGTGGTGCCAACCGACGTCGCTCGAGATCACGAACGGCTCGACGATGACCTCCATCCCCACCGCCGGCGTCGCGGCGGCGCTGCGTGGTACCAACCTTTCGCTCTTCGCCACGCCAACGGCTCGCCCACCCTGTTCGACGGTGTTGATGGTGCCGCGATATCCCAACAGCGTCTTCGCGGGATTTAACACCGCGACCAGTGAGGGGGCTCCGCCGATCTTCTTAGCGGGCCTCTATAGCACCGACGGCGGCTTGCGCTGGGAGCGAGTACCGATACCACCAGGTTCGAGCGACGAAAACTTCGCGGGCTTCATTTCAAATCACGACGTGGTCGAAGCGCTCTTCTCCTCGTCAGAAGGCGGCGGGTTCGATACGCCGGTCGGTACGACGAATGGCCGAGTGGCGACGGAACTGACGACGAACGGTGGCGTGACGTGGGCGGCTTCACTACTGGGCTGTCCACCGTCCGGTCCGTGCGCGTCCTTCGGGCCGTACCAGTGGGGCAACTGTGCCATGAACGGTTCCTCGCAGGCCCTACTCGTCGCACGGAGTGGCGTGAGCGGTGCGCTCGGAACAACGTGGCGAAACTCCTCCTGGCCGACGACGGTCAACAGTTGCTTCTCCCAGCAGCTCGTCGCCACGTCGAGTGACGGACTCGTTCTGCTCGATCCTTCCTCGCAGTATCCACTGCTTCGCTCGACCGACGGTGGCGTCGATTGGTCATCGATTTCCCTGCCGGAGAATGACGGGGAGGACTCCCCCGAGGGGCCGCCGCTGGGCACATCGTTGTTGATGGCGCCAGACGGTTCGCTCTTCGCCAGCGTGACTTCAACGACGGGGACGCGCGAGTCGCTGTTGCGTCTCTACCCTGGCGCGACGGCGTGGTGCGTGGTGCCAGGTCTCCTCGGAGCGTCGGCGAAGGTCGGCGGTGTCGGCGCACTGCGGGTTACGGCGACCGACCTGGTGTGGACGCAGGATCGTTACCCGACGAACGGCGCCGAGAGATCAACGACCCACGTCGTGGCCTTCTCGCACCTGAGTTGCTAGCGCTACGCCGGGGGCGTGACGGCCGCTCGATGGTTGTTACATTTCATAGGTGCGCTTAATCTCCTGGAACGTCAATGGAATTCGGGCAGTTTCGAAAAAGGGGCTCTTTAATCCCTGTATCGAGGAGCTCAATCCCGACGTGATCTGCCTCCAAGAGACCAAGGCCGAACAGTCCCAGTCCGACGTGGAGTTGCCCGGCTTCGAGGAGCACTGGTACTCCGCGGAGAAAAAGGGCTACTCCGGTACGGCGATTTTTTCCAAGGTCGCGCCGCTGGCGGTCACGGCGGGCTTGCCGACGACGAGTGCTGAGCGCTTCTCGCTCCAGCGCGACGAGTTCGGCGATCCGAACAACGAGGGCCGCGTACTCACCGCGGAGTTTCCCGACTTCTTCCTCGTCACCGTGTACACGCCCAACGCCAAGGGCGGTCTCGAGCGGCTCTCGCTGCGCCACACGCAGTGGGACCCCGCGTTTCTACATCACCTCAAGGAACTCGAGGCGAGCAAACCGGTGGTGTTCTGCGGCGACCTCAACGTCGCGCACACCCCCGATGACCTGGCGAATCCCAAGGCCAACGTCGGCTCGGCCGGCTACACCGCCCAGGAGCGAGAGGGGTTTCAGAACTACCTCGACGCGGGGTTCGTCGACACCTTTCGACTCTTTCACCAGGGCAACGGCTTTTACACCTGGTGGTCCAACTTCTCCAAGGCCCGCGAGCGAAACGTGGGCTGGCGCATCGACTACTTCTTGGTCTCTGAGCGTCTCGTGCCGCGCGTCGTCGCCGCCGATATCCACCCCTCGGTCATGGGCAGCGACCACTGTCCCGTCAGCTTGACGCTGTCGCCGGCATGAATCAGCGTGGCAACTACGACGTCGAGCCCTGGGGACTGCGCGAGACGTCCTTAGATCTTGAGGTGCTCGCCCAGAGTGAGTCGCTCTTCGCGCTGTCCAATGGGAACATCGGGTGGCGGGGCAATCTCGACGAGGGTGAACCCCACGGACTTCACGGCTCGTACCTAAACGGTGTTCACGAACTGCGGCCGCTGCCGTACGCGGAGGTCGGTTTCGGGTACCCCGAACAGGACCAGGTGGCGGTCAACGTCACCGACGGCAAGATCTTCCGTCTCCTGGTCGACGACGAGCCCTTCGGTGTTCGCTACGGCGTCCTGGCGAGCCACGAACGGTTCCTCGACTTTCGTAGCGGCCTCCTCGAGCGCGTGATCGACTGGGCGACGCCCAAGGGCAAGCGCGTGCGGATCACCTCGACGCGTCTGGTCTCCTTCGAACAACGTTCCATCGGCGCTATCTGCTACGAAGTCGAAGCGCTCGATCAACCGGTCCACCTCGTGCTCCAGTCCGAGCTCGTCACCAACGAGCCCGCGCCGCCGGCGAGTAACGACCCCCGTGACGCCATTGCCCTCGATGCACCCTGGAGTTCGCTCACCTTCACCAGCGACGGCACGTGGGCCGAGTTGCTGCACCGCACTGCGTTCAGTGGGCTGACGGTGGCGGCGGTGATGGACCACGAGATCGACGCACCACCGTCGGCGATCGTGACGAGCGAGAGCTTCGAAGACGTGGCGCGGATGACGATCTCGGTGAACGTGGAGCCCGGTGAACGATTACGCGTCGTGAAGTTCGTCGCGTACGGCTGGTCCTCGGAACAGACTTGGGAGGCGCTGCGCGACCAGACGAACGCCGCCATGGTGGCCGCGCGTGAGCGCGGGTGGGAGGGACTGTGTCGAGACCAGTGCGACTACCTCGACGACTTCTGGCACCGGGCCGACGTAGAGATCGACGGCGACGCGGAAATCCAGCAGGCCGCGCGGTTTTCGCTCTTCCACGTGCTCCAGGCCGGTGCGCGCAACGAACGACGGGCGATTCCCGCCAAGGGCCTGACCGGTAACGGCTACGACGGTCACGCCTTTTGGGACAGCGAAACCTTCGTGCTCCAGGTGCTGAGTTATATCGCACCAAACGCAGTCAGCGAGGCGCTGCGCTGGCGACACAGCACCCTGCCCATGGCGAAGGAGCGGGCCACGCAACTTCGACTCGAAGGCGCGGCCTTCCCGTGGCGCACGATCACCGGGGCGGAGTGTTCGAGTTACTGGCCCGCGGGAACGGCGGCGTTCCACGTCACCGCCGACATTAGTGACGCGGTGTTGCGCTACGTGCACGCCACCGGTGACGTCGACTTCGAGCGAAACCAGGGTCTGGAACTCCTGGTGGAGAGCTCGCGGCTGTGGCTCGCGCTGGGGCACTACGACTTCATCGGCAAGTTCCGTCTCGACGGCGTGACGGGTCCCGACGAGTACAGCGCGGTGGCGGACAACAACATCTACACGAATTTGATGGCTGAGCAGAACCTGCGCGCCGCCGCCGACGTCGCGGAACGCTACGCCAATGAAGCAGCGGCGCTCGGGGTCACGGACGAAGAGATCGCCGCGTGGCGAGCGGCGGCTGCGGCGATGACAATTCCCTTCGACGAGCGCCTCGGGGTGTTCTCCCAGGCGGAGCGATTCACCGATCACGAGTTCTGGGACTTCGAGGGCACCACCGACGAGCAGTATCCGCTGCTCTTGAACTTCCCCTACTTCGACCTCTACCGCAAACAGGTTGTCAAGCAGGCCGACCTCGTGATGGCGATGTACCTGCGTGGTGACGCCTTCACCCCGGAGCAGAAGCGAGTCAACTTCGACTACTACGAGTCCCTCACCGTTCGTGACTCGTCGCTCTCGGCCTGTAGTCAGTCGGTGCTCGCTGCCGAAGTCGGTCACCTGGCACTCGCGTACGACTACCTCGCCGAGGCGTCGTTGATGGACCTCGAGGACCTCGAGCACAACACGCGTGACGGTCTACACGTCGCATCGCTCGCCGGCACGTGGATTTCCCTGGTGGCGGGACTTGCCGGCATGCGACCCTGGGGCGAGTCGCTGCGGTTCTCTCCCCAGCTACCCGAGGGCATCACTCGCCTCGCGTTCAATCTCGTCTTTCGGGGCCGTCATCTTCGCGTGGAGACGACGCCGACGACAACGACGTACACGCTCTCACGTGGTGACGCGCTCGAACTGCGCCACGGTTACGAGGCCTTCACGGTCACACCGGGAGCGAGTGTCGTGCTCGATCGGACCCTCGAAGCGCTGCCGACCGCCTGGCCGCCACCCGTCCAGCCGCGCGGCCGCGCACCACAACACCGAGTCGCCGACGCGGGGCGTAAGGACGTCACGGCGTGAGTGACGCCGGCTCCGCCGCCCGCGATCCGGCTTCGGTGGACGTGTCGGCCTACGGCGCGTGGCTCTTCGACATGGACGGTGTCTTGACCAAGACCGCCGACGTCCACGCCGCGGCGTGGAAAGAGGCCTTCGACGCGTTCTTACTCGAAGAAGGCAAGCGCACCGGCGCGACGTACGCGCCCTTCGACGTAGGGAGCGACTATCAGAGGTACGTCGACGGGGAACCCCGCGCGGACGGCGTGCGGAACTTTCTCGCGGCGCGCGGCATCTCGCTGCCCGAAGGCAACGACGACGATCCACCCGACGCGCGCAGCGTCGCCGGCGTCGGTAACCGCAAGAACCAACTCGTCGTAGAGGTCATGAAGACCAAAGGCGTCGCCGTCTACGACGGGGCCGTGGTGCTCGTGAAGGAACTTCGCCGTCGCGGTATCAAAGTCGCCGTCGTCTCGGCGAGTGAAAATACCCAGGCGGCCCTCTCGGCCGCGGGCATCGAGGATCTCTTCGACGCTCGCGTCGACGGGCTCGTCGTGAAGCAACTGCACCTCGCCGGAAAGCCCGCGCCCGACAGTTTTCTAGAGGGCGCGAAGATGCTCGGGGTCGCCGCGGAGAACGCCGTCGTCATCGAAGACGCGCTCGCGGGCGTGGAGGCCGGTCGCGCGGGCCATTTCGCGCTCGTCGTCGGCGTCGACAACCACGACGCAGCGGGAGTGCACGCCTACGCGGATGCACTCCACGAGCACGGTGCGAACGTGGTGGTGCGAGATCTCCGTGAGGTGATGGGCGAGTCGCCACATTGACCCCGGGCGCAGCGACCGTATTACTCCATCCGTTGCGCGACAGCCCTTTCGGCGAGTGAGCCCTTCGCGAACTCGTCGCGTACGTACTCGCGGTCAACGTCCGCTCGGTTCTGTGAAAGCTTGGCCTTTCCCTCAATGGAGAGAACGTCGATCTCGAGTCCGACGATGGCCTTCAGCTGCTGGTCTCGATAGTGCTCGTC
>PKZN01000128.1:0-9164 GCA_003133075.1 Acidimicrobiaceae bacterium
TCGTCGCCGGATTCGCCTCGAGGAACGAAGAGGAGACCGGGTTTGGTGCAGAACTGTCCGACGCCGAGGGTCATCGATCCCGCGATTCCGGCACCGAGTTCCCCAGCGCGTTCCTTCGCGGCGGCCGCGGTGACGACGAGGGGATTCGCCGAACCGAGTTCGCCGAAGAACGGGATGGGAGTCGCGCGCGTGTTCGCCCGGGTCCATAGGGCCCGCCCCGCGGGCACTGAACCGGTGAAACCCACGGCGGCAACGCCCGGTGCGTCGACGAGCGCGACACCGGCGTCGAAGCCGTAGACGAGGGCGAGGAGACCCTCGGGCGCGTCAAAGACGCGCGCGGCACGGGCCAACGCGTCAAAGGTCGCCCGACTGGTCGCGGGATGGGCGGGGTGCGCTTTGATCAGGACGGGACAGCCGGCGGCGAGGGCGGAGGCGGTATCGCCGCCGGGGACCGAGAAGGCGAAGGGGAAGTTCGAGCTGCCAAAGACCGCGACGGGACCGAGCGGGACACGCAGGCGACGCAGGTCGGGCAGCGGACCCATGGGCGAGTCACCCGCGTGGTCGATCGAGGCGTCGAGGAACGCGCCGTCGAGCACGACGTCGGCGAAGAACCGCAGTTGGAACGCGGTGCGACGGAGCTCACCTTCCAGTCGAACTCGCGAGAGGGCGGTCTCGTCCATCGCCACGTCGACGAGGCGTTGATCGTCTTCTTCTAAGTTGTCGGCCATCGCGCGGAGCAGGCCGGCTCGCCAGGGGAGTGGTCGCGACGCGACCTCGCGCGCGGCGAGAGCCGCTCGTTGGGTCGCGACGTTCACCTCGGCGGGCGTCGTCTCTTCCTCGTCGAGTTCCCGCTCGACGCCCGACGCCGGATTGACGCTGATGACCTGGGTCACGAGGGTGCCCCGACTTGGTAGGGGTAGTAGACCGGCGTACCGGCGTAGGGCACTTTCACCGACACGAGGTTCGTCCCGCAGAGCGACGCGAGGGCCAGACGGTCGAAGTGCTCGCCGTAAAAGGCGATGTTGGTCGGCGAGAGCACGTACTCACCGGTCCAGTCCTCGAAGAGCAACGTAAGGCCCGTTTCCTTCGTCCAACGCCAGAGTTGGTTGGGCTGGTAACACGAGATGAGGAGGCCCCCTTCCGCGTCGCTCGCGAGTCCGTCGGGCACACAGCGCTCCATCTCGACCAACGTCTCTAAGGGACCGCCGGCGAGGGCCATCGCACTCACCGACGGCGCACTGGACTCGATGACGTAGAGCGTGGTGGCGTCCACGCAGAGCCCGTTGGCGAAGGCGATGGGCCTCGGCGTGATGTTGGTCGTGGTGCCGTCCGGGTCGATGACGAAGAGCTGGCCGGTGGGCTCGTCGAACGAACCCGAATCCGAAACGTAGAGGCGACCGTCGGGACCGAAGGCGGGGTAGTTGGGGTAGTCGATCGGGTCGCCGAAGGGTTCGGCGACCCCGTGCCCGTCGACGCGCCAGACTCGATGGTTCCCCGGGTCACAGACGTAGAGAAAGTGCTCCCGGTCGAGCGCCATGCCCAACAGCGCGCCACCTTCGATGGTGGCCATCACCCGCTTGGTGCCGAAGAGCCCGATGCGATAGAGCTGACCGGCCTCGCCGCCCGCCCACAGGCAGCGACGTTTGGCGTCCCAGCACAGACCCTCGACGTGGTCGAGACCGCTCGCGATGACGCGGCGATCAAAGGACTCGGGTATCGGATTCGTCATCTAGTTCTCCCTCAAAGTCGCGCCAGTCACGGCGTCAAAGAAGTGTGCGTGTTCGGGTGAGATCTGCACCGACAAAACGTCGCCCACCGAGACGCTCGAGCGCGGTCCCATCTTCGCCACCAGCGTCGAGACTCGCGCGTCGTCCCGGGTGGCGACCTCGGTGCCGACGGTCACGTCGAGGTGCGAGAGGTGCACGAGGATCTCCGAGCCGAGTGCTTCGCGGCGTTCGACCCGGGCCTTGATGGTGTTGGTGCTCGACGCGTCGGCGACGAGTACGTCCTCGGGTCGAACCCCGACCACCACGTCGACGCCGCTCGGCGGCAAGGTGTGCGAGGACGTGTAGTGCCAGGGCAGTTCGACGACCTGGTCGCCGAAGACCACCTCGACGCGGTCCTCGCCCGAACGCACGCGACAACGAATCAAGTTCATCGGGGGCGAACCCATGAACCCGGCGACGAACTCATTGGCCGGTCGGTCGTAGAGGTCCTGGGGGGTATCGACCTGTTGGAGTTTCCCGTCGCGCATGACCGCCACGCGGTCACCCATGGTCATCGCCTCGACCTGGTCGTGGGTGACGTAGACGGTCGCCACGCCCAAGAGGCGTTGGATCCGGGCGATCTCGAGGCGCATCTCCACGCGGAGTTTGGCGTCGAGGTTGGAGAGCGGCTCGTCCATCAAAAAGGCCCGGGGGCTGCGCACGATGGCCCGACCCATCGCGACGCGCTGACGTTGACCGCCGGAGAGCGCCTTGGGTCGGCGCTCGAGGTAGTCCTCCAGGTGCAAGATGGCGGCCGCTTCGTCGACCTTGCGCTTGATCTCGCTCTTGGAGTCCCCGCGAATCTTGAGGGCGAAGCCGATGTTCTTCTCCACCGACATGTTCGGATACAGCGCGTAGTTCTGAAAGACCATCGCGACGTCGCGGTCCTTGGGCAACGTGTTGTTCACGACGACCCCACCGATGCGCAGCGTGCCCGAGGAGATCTCCTCGAGTCCCGCGAGCATGCGCAGTGCCGTTGTCTTGCCGCAGCCCGAGGGACCCACCAAGACCATGAACTCGCCCTCGTTGACGTGCAGGGTCAGGCCGTCGACGGCGGGGGGTCCCGCGCCGAAGACCTTGGTCACCCCTTCGAAATCAATCTCAGCCACGGGGTCGTTCTCCTTTACGCGGGTAGCGCTGTCTCATCGGTCGATGCCCATCGTGAGACCCTTGACGAGGTAGCGCTGGAAGATCAAATAGACCACCATCGCCGGGACGGCGCTGATGAGCGAGCCGGCCATCAACTCAGGAATTGACGTCGTGCGACCGGCGGCCAACACCGCGAGTCCGACCGTAATGGGGCGCTCGTTGGTGTTTTGAATGAACAAGAGGCCTACCAAGAGGTCGTCCCAGATCTGGATGAACTGCAAGACGGTCACGGTGGCGATCGCCGGGATGGCGATTGGCACGACGAGGCGCCACAGCGCGCCGAAGTACCCCAGCCCGTCGACGATGCCGGCCTCGATGAGTTCATCGGGCACGCCGCGGAAGTACGTCGTGAAGAGGAAGACCGAAAAGGGAGTGCCGAGCGCGGCGTAGACGAGGATGGCCCCGAGGTACCCACCAGTGAGATGCAACCTGGTGACGTTGACGAACTCCGGCATCAAGATCGCCTGGAGGGGCACCATCATCGCACTCACCATGATCAAAAAGACGGCCGTCGATGCGCGAAAGCGCAGTTTGGAGAAGGCGAAGCCCGCGGGCAGTCCGACCACGAGGATCACCAGGATCGAGGCCGAGCACACGATCGTGGAGCTCAAGATCTCTTGTCCGATAGGGATGACCGAGGTGAGATCTCGCCAACTCAGCCAGGAGAACCCGCCGCCCGAGAGGAACTGCTGTTCGGATTTGAGGCTCGTGAAGATCATCACCCAGAAGGGGTAGAGCATCACCGCGGCGATGGCCAACATGACCGCAAAGAGGATCCAACGTCCGACCTTGCGCCGCGGTGCTCGATCGGGCACCGCGGGCGTGTCGTCGAGCGGTGCGGTGTCGGGGGGAGTGGCGAGGGTGGTCACTCGTTCGATCCAATGAGTCGCAGCTGCACGATGCCGACGATGGCGGTCAAGACGAAGAGGATGAGCCCGTAGAGGGCCGCCGTGCCGAAATCGCCCTGGTTAAAGCCGGTCTGGTAGATGAGGAACTCCATCGTCGTGGTCGAATAGCCCGGGCCGCCGCCGGTCATGACGAAGATCAGGCTGAAGAGGGCCGAGAAGAGGGCGATGACGGTGACCACGAAGGCCAGTTGGATGAAACGGCTGAGGTGGGGGAGGGTGATGGAGCGAAATATCCGCCACCGGCCGGCGCCGTCGATGCGCGCGGCTTCTTCCAGGGTCGGATCCAACGTGGCGAGTCCCGTGAGAAAGAGGATGGTATTGGTGCCGATCATGGTGAAGATGAAGGTGATGCCGAGCGCGGTGAGCGCCGTTGATTCATAGCCCAGCATGTTGGTGTTGGTGTGAGCGAAACCGAAGAAGTGGATGATGGAGTTCAAGGTGCCCTGGTAGGCGAAGAACCGTTCCGCAACGAGACCGAGCACGACCCAGGAGATCGCCGTGGGGAGGAAGTAGATCGAGCGAAAGATGCGCCACCCCGCCACCCGCTGGTGAAGGAGCACCGCGATCAAGAGGGGCAGGCCGAGCGCGAAGGGCACGGTTATGAGCAGCTTCGCGTTATTCTCGAGCGCCGTCCAAAGGTCGGTGTTATGGAACGCCTGGGACCAGGTCGACCAGCCGATCCACGTCGAGGTCAGTCCGTCCCACTGAGTGAAGGAGTAGTAGACGGCCTGTCCGATGGGCACCCCGATGAAGCCGACCACCAACGCGATGGCCGGCAACGCGAAGGCGAACCCGGCCAACTGGCGTCGCCGACGCAACGTCAGACGTCGCGCGCGCGGGGCATTCGTCGTCATCACGCTCATGGTGTGGCGTTCTTCATGTACGTTCCTCAAATTAAGGGGACGTCCCCACCCGGCTCGAGACCGAGCCGGGTGGGGACACTGTTGACGTTCTAGCCCGCGAAGTCTTTCGTGCTTCGTTGGGCCGCCGGCAACTGTTGCCAGGCCTGCTGCATGTTCTGCAGTGCCGCCTTCGGGGACTCCTGGTTCGCCAGCACCGCGGGCAGTTCCTTATCCGCCGCGTTACCGACGTTGACCTGGACGTAGTTGTCCATCATCGGGTAGGCCGTCATGTGGTCCTGGGTGACGAAGTTCAACATCTCTTGGTTGACCGGGTTGGTCGTCTTCAGGCCCGCAATGTCCGGGATGAGTCCGGCCTTGTTGATGATGTTGCCCGCTTGGGTCGTCGTTAAGAAGTCCAAGAACTCGAAGGCCTGGGTCTTGTGCTTGGAGAACTTCGTGACCGAGAAGCCGTCGCCGGGGTACTCCACGACGCCCTTGATCGGCGTGTTCGAATACGGCGGTACGAAGGCCGCGACGTTGGTGCCCATGGCGCCGGTGTACTGCGCGGTGTCCCACGTGCCGTCGACCAGCATCGCCGCCTTGCCCTTTTCGAACTGCTGGATGTTGGTGGTGTTGGTCAAGACGTCGGAGTTGGTGTAACCGTCCTTTTCGAGTTCCGCCCACTTGGCCAACTGCGCCTCGTTCGTCGAACTCGTCCAGGGCGTCACGCCGTCGTAGAGGTCCTTCCAAGAAGACAGCGAGTGCGCGCCGATCATCAGGTAGCTCATGTCGTACCACGGGTAGAACTCGGTCGAGATCGCCTGGCCGCCGTTGCCGTAGACGAGGGGCTCGATGCCCTTGGCCTTCAGCAACTTGGCGTCCGCGAAGAGTTGTGACCAGTCCGTCGGCACGCTCGTGATGCCGGCTTCTTTGAAGAGTTTCTTGTTATAGAAGCCGATGTAGAACTGCGTCTCTAACGGCATGACCAGGGGACCCTTTGCGGCGTCGAAGTTCGGCGACTCCCACTGGAGCCCACCCATCTTCGCCAAGTCCGCCGCGGGGACGTTGCCCTTTAAGTTCACGAGAAAGCTCGAGTACTGCAGGTCGTAGACCCCGGTCCACATGACCGCTAAGTCCGGACCGTCGCCCGAGATCGCCGAGGACTGTAGCAACTGGAAGTAGTTCGTTCCCGGCTGCGCGACGTCCTTGATCGTGATGTTCGGGTGCAGTTTCTCAAAGGCCGCGATGAGATTGGTCGTGGCGGTGGCATTGTCCTCGGTGCCGTAGTTTTGCCACAGCGTGAGGGTCACTTTGGAGCTCGCCGACGCCGGCGCGACGGCGTAGAAGGTGCCCGCCAACATTAAGGCGGCGGCCAGCACTCCTAAACCTCTGGTTCGTATCCGTTTCAAAGTCATTCTCCCCTTACTCGCTCGGGGTCCACCGTGAACCCCAACTCTCGTGAAGCTTCCACTTCTCAAGACCTTCCTACAATCGGCTCAACGAGGCGCGGCGTCTGGCCGCGCGGTTGCGCCAAGAAATCAAAGTCACAGCCATCGGGTGCCTGGGTGACGTGGCGCCGATAGAGCTCGACGTACCCGCGTGCGCCGGCGGCGTGCGAAGGGCGCCAGGACATCGCGCGAAGGCTCAGTTCCTCGTCCGCGACCTCGAGTTCGATTTCGCCCGCCTCCGCGTCCACCCGGATCATGTCGCCATCACGAACGAGACCGAGGACGCCCCCGACCTCGGACTCTGGTGCGGCGTGGACGAAGACGGTGCCGTAACTCGTACCGCTCATCCGCGCGTCGGTGACGCGCACCATGTCGGTCACGCCGCGTGCGAGCAACTGCTCGGGGATGGGGATCATGCCCCACTCGGGCATTCCCGGCCCGCCGACGGGACCGACGCCGCGGAGCACTAACACGGCGTCGTCCGGGCACTGCGCGGTTGGTCCGGTGCGCGGGGCGATCTCGTCGTACCCCTCGATGACGTAGGCCGGCCCTCGGTGGGTGAGCAGCGACACCGTCGCCGCCGAGCGCTTGATGAGGGCACCTTCGGGCGCGACGTTGCCCCGCACCACGCGAAACGCACCGCCCGCGTCAACCGGGTCGCTGAGGCTGTGCACCACGCCGTTCGTGTCCCGCGCGCGAGCTTGCAACTCCTTGGTCGTCGTACCGTCGGCGAGCAGGACGTCGAGATGCAGTAGTTCACCGAGGGCCCGAAGAATCGTGGGCACGCCACCGGCACCGTCGAGGTCCTCCATGAGCGCGGTTCCCGATGGTTCGACGTCAACGAGTACTGGCGTCGAGCGACTCACCCGATCGACGTCGGCGAGGGTGAGGTCGTGGCCGAGTCGGCGCGCCATCGCCGTCAGGTGGATGACGGCGTTGGTGGAGCCGCCCAGCGCGCTTAAGAGCACGAGCGCGTTCTCGAGCGCGTCAGCAGAGATTTGGCTCGTCGCCGTCGCACCCTCGTTGACGAGCGCGACGCTGCGCGCGCCGATGCGTCGAGCGACGTCCACGTGACGGGGGTCGCCCGCGGGCATCGACGTCGACCCCGGCCACGCGAGACCGATGGCCTCACAGATCGCCCCCATGGTCGACGCGGTGCCCATCGTGTTACAGGTTCCCTTGCCCAAGGTGAGCGCCGCTTCGAGTTCGGCCCAGCGTTCGTCAGACAGCGTGCCCGCGCGTCGCTCGTCCCAGAGTCGCCACAGGTCCGTGCCGGTGCCCACGCGACGACCCTCGAAGGTCGCGACGGGTCGAGGACCCGAGACGACCAACAACGTTGGCAGGTTCGTGCTGAAGGCGCCCATGAGCGCCCCGGGTACAGATTTGTCACACGCCGCCAGCACGATGACCGCGTCGAGGGGCTGGCTGCGCAGGGACTCTTCGAGTTCGATGGCGAGGAGATTGCGGTAGAGCATCGATGAGGGCTTCATCAGATCCTCACCGAGCGACATCACGGGGAACTCGACCGCGACACCCCCGGCTTCGGCGACGCCGTCCTTGATGGTCTCGACGAGCGCGTCGAGGGGTTGGTTACAGGGGTTAAGGTCACTGGCCGAGTTCGCGATGCCGATGATGGGACGGCCCCCCGCGGCCTGCACGTCGGCGCCGCCCATGCGTAACGCGACGCGAGCGTCGAGGGCGACTTCATCGTCACCTCGCACCCAGCGGTCGCTACGCAAGCTCATGGCTCGGGGACCCCAATTCCTTCGGCACCGGGCTTGGAGATCGCGAGGTCCAGCGCGGAGAGGTCGAGCCACTCGAGCGCCAACTGCGCGCGTCGGACTTTTTCTCGCACGTTGTCGATCACGTTGTCGTGCAACTGGAGGCCCGCGGGGTAGACCGCGCGCGCGTTGCGAAGACCGAACTTGGCGTANNGCGTCGGGTGACTCCAAGTAGAGGTCGATCGGCGCGTCACTCAGGGTTCTGATCTCGGTGAGTTCGGCCAGGGTCACGTCGCTCGGCACGTTGACGGTGGAACCGCCGAGGTCGACGAGTTGGCGAAAGGTGACGGGGTTGGAGGGTGCGAGCACCGCCGAGATCTTCCACACGATCGTCGAGGGCAGTTCTCCCGCGGCGACCATCGTTCCGAGTATCTCTAAGAGCCCGGTGTCGGCGATGAGGAACCCGCGGATACCCGCGTCGACGGCTCGATGGATGTCTTCGATCGCGTAGCGCAACTGATGAAAACCGCGAAGACGTCCCGACAGGACCGTTCCCTCGGGACTGCGCACCGCGCTCCCCACCCCGAACTCCTCGCGCGGACCCACGAAGAGACTGATCTCGAGGCCCTCGTCGGCACCGATCTGGGCCATCTCGGCGAGCTCGCTGTTCGAGAGCAACATCGCGCCGCTGCCCTGGGAGGTTCGATGTATGGGCACGCGGCGTGCGTGAGCTTCTTCGAGCACCGCGCGCAGCGCGGCCGGGTTCTCGACGCTGGGGATCTCGATTCGAAAGTGCGCACCATCGGGAAATCGCGCGGCACTCGCGCTCAGCGTCTCGCCGCTCGCGCCGACGTGTCGAGACAGAGCGGAGGTTCCTCGGGGACTACCGGCACCATCAATCATCGTTGATCCTTTCTGAGCACTACTGCAAAACCTTGAGCGCGCTGCGCTCAAGTCCGTGAGTTCCTACGAGCACGGGCCACGTCGGGGTTGAAGTGAGTAGTTCCATCTCTTCACCCACGAGGTACGTCTCTTCGAGCTTGGCGCCGCCCGCAAAACTGGGATTCCACGCAACCGCGCTGTTGGCACGTCGCGCCAGGTCCCAGAACGGGGACCCGTCTTGACCCGGGGCGAGTTCGAACTCTCGTTGCTCGAAGCCAATGGGTCCGCCCTGGAAGTGTTCGCGCCACGCGTCGGGTCGACCGCCCGCCGCGTAGGCCGCGGCTAACGCGTTCAGCGTCTCGCCCCAGGTACCCCCGGGCTTCGAGGCGTCGAGCACCGCGTCGTTGACGACCTCCAACGTCTTCATCAACGTCACGATGTCGTCGTC
>PKZN01000128.1:9178-9757 GCA_003133075.1 Acidimicrobiaceae bacterium
GCTTTCGCGCCGGCCGCCTCGAGTGTCGCGCTGATGATCGCGGCGGTGTCGAAGTCGGTGCTGACGCCCGGGCGCCACGCGTCGATCCCCGCACCGAGTGCGACGCCGGCGAGGGCGCCGAGCTCGCGCATCTCGTCTCGTTCCGCGTCACTGAGGACGAGGCGCGCCGCGACGAGTTCCTCGCGAACGCTCTCGCCGATGGCGTCGGAGTCACTGAGCAGGTCCTCGGGCGACACGTTCGCGTACTCGCACGCCAATTCAAGCGGTGCGAGTGCTTCGAACCACGGCGCCGTCAGCACGTCCCATCCGTGCTCGCGCACGTGGAAGTCGTAGTCGAATCGCGGCGCCTCAATTTCACTGGTGATGAGCGCGGTACCCGCGGCGCAGTCGAGCACCCAGAGNNGCACGACGCACGCAGATTCGCGTCGCGGCGACGTGGAGACCCGAGCGCTTCGCGACGACGACAGCCATAATGGCGTCATCGACGACCTGGCCCACGGCCAGGGGATGACGGAACCTCCGTAGCCGCTCGTCGCCCCCCACGATGAGACACACCGCTTTCGCGCCGGCCGCCTCGAG
>PKZN01000128.1:9846-17751 GCA_003133075.1 Acidimicrobiaceae bacterium
AACGCTCTCGCCGATGGCGTCGGTGTCACTGAGCAGATCCTCGGGCGACACGTTCGCGTACTCGCACGCCAATTGAAGCGGCGCGAGTGCTTCGAACCACGGCGCCGTCAGCACGTCCCATCCGTGCTCGCGCACGTGGAAGTCGTAGTCGAATCGCGGCGCCTCAATTTCACTGGTGATGAGCGCGGTGCCCGCGGCGCAGTCGAGCACCCAGAGCGGATCGCTCGTTGCCGCCACGTCGATGGGGTCCGACAGTCCACCCGTGCGCCAGTTGACGGAACCGGGGGAGGTGACGAGGAGGGCCCGGTCGTTGAAGTTCGCGCGCAGCGCGTCGGTGACACGTTTCGCCGCGTCAGCCCTGCGTCCGGCTCGCTGGAGTCTGTTCGGCTCTACAAAACTGGTGTCGGATTTGATTACTGCATCCAAGCACGTCGACAACGTTCGGTCAAGTTAGGGCACTATGTTGCCACAGTGTTTCCGTATAGTGTTCTGCCATGCCGAACAACGGAAGAACTGAGCAGGACAATCGTTACCAGGTGCAGTCCGTGGCGCGTGCGGCGAGCCTGTTGAACGTCATCGCCGACGAGGGGGCCACGGGCCTCAGCGTGACCGAGATCGCGCTGCGCCTCTCGGTGGCGAAAAGTACCGCACTGGCCCTGGCGCGCACTCTGGCCTCGGCGGGCCTCTTGCGCGGCGTGGAGCCGGGACCGCGTTACGTGCTGGGTCTCAACCTGCTGCGACTCGGAGACCTCGTCGGCCAACAGACCTCCATCGCCGAGTTGGGTCTTCCGACTTTGCGCGATCTTTCGGCCACCACCGGGATGACGGCGCGGCTCGCGATGAACGAGGCGGGGTATCCGGTCTTTCTCGAGCGAATCGACGGTGAAGGCTCCATTCGTTTTCACGCTCCCCTCGGACAGCGCGAACAGCCCCACGCCACCGCCGCCGGAAAGGCGATTCTCGCGTCACTCGATGACCTCGCGGTTCGACTCTTACTAGCCGAGGCGGGTATGGCGCGCTACACACCCAAGACGCTCACCGATATTGAGACGTTGCTCGGCGAACTCGACCGCGTGCGCACCGAGGGCTACGCACTCGACGACGAGGAAGAGGCCGAAGGAGTGTTCTGCGTCGGCTCGGCGTTCTTCGATCATCAAGGCGCCTGCGCGGGGGCCGTCAGTGTGACCGGTCTCAAGGTGGACGTTCCACTACGCGAGGTGCGCCGACTGGGCATCACCGTGCGAGAGCACGCGGATCGCATGAGCACGATGCTGGGCGGAACGCGACCCGTCCCCCTTCGGTGAGGGCGTTCGTCGTCGGTGACGGCCAGCGCGCTGGCGCGCGCGAGTGGCCCGCCCCGGAGGTGGCGCTCGACGAGGTAGTGGTGCGCCCGTTGCTCGTGGGTCTCTGCGGCACCGATCTCGAACTGATCGACGCGACAATTGATCCCGCCTACGTCCGCTATCCCCTCGTGCTGGGCCACGAGTGGGTCGGCCGACTCGAGCGTGAGGTCACGGCCGTCGGGCCCGCGGGCGCGCTCGTGGTCGTCGAGGGAGTCGTGCCGGACGGGGTGTGCGCGGCCTGCCGGCGAGGGGAGAGCAACCTCTGTTCGCGCTACGACGAAATTGGATTCACCCGTCCGGGCGCCCTCGCCGAGTTGGTGAGCGTCCCCGCATTTTTGGTCCATCGAATCGATGACGCCGTCGCGCTCGAAGACGCGGTACTGGTGGAGCCGATGGCCGTTGTCTGGCGAGCGCTGACGCGAGTACCCCTGCGCGAAGGGCTTCGCGTGGCGGTCGTTGGTGACGGTACCGTCGCGCTGCTCGCCGTGCACCTCGTGCAATCCTTCTCGCCCACCACCACGGTGGTGATCGGACGCCGCGACGAGCAAGCCGAACTCGCGCGCCAGGCGGGGGCCGATGAGTTCGTCACGACGACGCCGCAGGACTTCGACCTCGTCATCGAAGCGGCGGGCACCGCCGATGCGGTAACGACCGCGCTGCACCACTGCGCGCGCGGGGGCATGGTGATCCTGCTCGGTCTGCCGACTCACGGCACCACCGTGAACTTCGCGCCCGACGACCTCGTCAACAACGATCAGATCATCCAGGGCAGTTTCTCCTACACCCGGGCTGCCTTCAGCGACGTCGTCGATCGCCTCAACGCAGGAACTCTGCGGCCCGGCTTCCTCGTGACGCACCGGTTCTCCTTTGACGACGTTGACNNCGCGCGTCTCTTCGATCTCGCCGCCAACGAGTTCGACCCGATAGGCCGCCGGTCCGGTGTCCGGGTCAACGGCGAAATCCGCAACGACGCTCGTCGGTTCGGTGCCCTCGTACCAGATGCCCACGCGGTCATCGGTCGCGAAGGCGAGCGGCGCGAGGGTGCCGTCTTTGATGAGTTGATGGAGCAACGGCCGGCGCTGTTCCTCGCTGTCGTAGTGCACGCCATTCGCGTAGGGCAAGAAACCCAGCGCGTTGGTGACGGGCCGCAGCGTCGGACCAAATGAGTCGGTCGTGCCGCCTAAGTGCCAACAGAGACTGCCCGCGGAGACGCCGCCGAGGATGACGCCGTGCTCCCAGGCCTCGCGCATCGCGACGTCGACGCCGTGGAGACGCCAGAGCGCCAGGAGATTCGCGACGGAACCCCCNNGCGTTGAAGGCTTCGTAGAGGAGGTTGTAAAAGAGCATGGAGTCACCGCTCGCGGTCTCGACAAGACAGACTCGTGGTCGATCCTTCTTGGTGGCGGCCAGCGCGTCGAGGACCATCTGGCCCGCTCGCCAGGTCATCTGCACCGGGCCCGGCACCATGCCACCCGAGGTCGCGAGAATTCGAGGAGTCGTCATCCGACCTTTCTACTTCAGCGCCGCGACTCCGAGAGGATGTCTAGGATTCCCAGTGCCACGCTCAGACGTGTGAAGGAGACCCATGACCACCAAAGTCGCGACGTTGGATGAGTTAATCGATGAACTCGTCTCATCCTTTCCCCCCGAAACGACGGACCCCGTCACGTTCCTCGGCGAGCAGTTTGATCGGGGGCTGGCGTGGGTGCACTTTCCGCTCGGCAACGGAGGACTCGGTCTCTCGCCGGCCGAGCAGACGCACGCGCTGAACCGTTTAGCGAAACTCCACGCACCGACCGCCGTGTTTCGCAATGTCATCGGCTACGGCATGGTCGCCCCGACGATCGTCATCCACGGCACCGAGGAACAAAAGGAGCGCTTCCTGCGGCCACTCTTCACGGGTGAGGAGATCTGGTGTCAACTCTTCTCCGAACCGGGNNTGGCGCACATCGCCGCCTACGGACTGATCATTGCTCGAACCAATCCCGACGTTCCCAAGCACAAGGGGATCACCGCGTTCTTGGTGGACATGCACGCGCCCGGCACGGAGGTGCTCCCGCTCTACCAGGTGACCGGCGAGGCGGAGTTCAATGAGTGCTTCTTCACCGACGTGCGCGTGCCCGACGCTCGCCGTCTCGGTGGCGTGGGTGAGGGATGGAACGTCTCACTCACCACCTTGATGAACGAACGGGTGTCGATCGGTGGCACGGTACCCCCAAGAGACTCAGGGCTGATCGGCGAGGCGCTCAAGATCTGGCGAGCGCGCTGGGCGACGAGGTCCGACGCGCACGCCATCGCGGTGCGAGCGGAACTGATGCAAGCCTGGGTGCGCAACGAAGTNNCTGTGCGTGAACCTGCTCGGATCAGAGGGCATGCTGTACGGCTCGACGTACCCCCAGATTCGTCCCACCGAGTCGGCAATGACCGGTGGCGATATGCGCAAGGCCTTTTTGCGCATGCGCGCCAACTCCATCGAAGGCGGCACGAGTGAGGTGATGCGCAACATCTTGGGTGAGCGAGTCCTCGGACTCGCGGGCGAACCGCGCAACGACAAAGACGTGGCGTGGAAGGAAGTTCCGCGAAGCTAGTCCTCGAGTTTCTCGTGGCCAACTGGTCGCCGCGGGCTCACTCGAAGTTCGGGCCTTCGGTCCTCGTGCGTTTGAGTTCGTAAAAGCCGGGTGTACTCGCGACGAGCATGACGCCATCGAAGAGACGACCGGCGGCCTCCCCCTTGGGTGCGGGCGTGACCACGGGTCCAAAGAACGCCACGTCGCCCACGTGGATGACCGGCGTACCGACGTCGAAGCCGACGGGGTCCATGCCCTGGTGGTGGCTCTTGATCAGTGCGTCATCGAACTCGGTGCTCGTGGCGGCCTCGGCGAGGTCCGACTCCAGGCCGACGTCGGCCAGGGCCTCGACGATCACTTTGTTGAAGTCCTTTTCGCCGTTCACGTGATGACGAGTGCCCATCGCGCTGTAGAGCGGTTCGAGCACTTCGTTGCCGTGACGCTGCTCGGCCGCGATGAGGACGCGCACGGGTCCCCAGGCTTTTTGAAGCAACGCCCGATACTTCTCATCGAGGTCTCGTCCTTCGTTGAGCACCGCCAAGCTCATCACGTGAAAGTCCACGTCGAAGTCGCGTACCTTCGCCGCTTCTAAGAGCCAGCGCGAGGTCATCCACGCCCAGGGACAGGCGGGGTCCACCCAGAGATCGACGTGTTCGTTCATGTGCGTTCCTTATTGGTTGGCGTGTGCTGCTAACACAGTAATTACCGCGTTGGTCACGCCAACCGCCGTGGGCAGGTCCAGCATCTCGTCAATCGCGTGCGCGTTGGCCTGGGGCCCACCGACTCCCGTCGCGACGAACTGCACGCCGGGATAACGCCGGCCCAGTGAGGCCAGAAAGGGAATCGATCCACCCTCACCGGTGTAGCCAACCGGTCGACCAAACGCGTCGAGCGACGCCGCGTCGAGCGCGGCGGTGAGCCACGGCGCGAAGGTCGGTGCCGACCACCCGTCACCGTCACTGCGTACCGCGACTTCGACCTGCGCGTTCGACGGTGGATCGGCACTGAGGATGCGCAGTACCTCGTCGCTGGCCGCCGCGGTGTCGGTCAGTGGAGGGATTCGAAAGGACAACACCGCGGTCGTGAAGGCGCGCAGCACGTTGCCGGCGATGTCGGGTAAGGGAATGCCGCTCATGCCGATCACCGACAACGTCGGGTGCCACGTTCGCTGAATGAGACGATCTTCGGCGCTACGCCCCATGAGTTCAAGACCCGCGACCGTCGGCAACTCCTTGGCGATGACGTCGCCGAACTCCGCGGCCAGGTCGTGGGCGGAGCGCATCTCGGCTTCAGGAATCGTGACGTGCATCGACTCAACGAGCACCGTGCCCGTCGTCGCGTCCTCGACGCGGTCGAGGAGTTGGCGCAAGAGGCGAAACGACGAGGGCACGACGCCACTCGCCGATCCACTGTGTTGGCTCTGCTCGAGGACGCGAACGGTGAGCTCGACGTTGATCAGACCGCGTAGCGACGTCGTTACCCACAGTCGGTCGTAAGTGAGCGCTCCCGAGTCGAGACAGATGAGCAGTTCCACCGCACCGAGGTGATCGGCGAGGGCGTCGAGGTAGGCCTCGAGGTCGGGACTGCCGCTCTCCTCACTCGCCTCGATTAACACCACGCACCGAGCGTGCGCGATGCCGTTCGCCTCCATGGCCTCGATGGCGCTCAGCGCGGAAAAGATGGCGTACCCGTCGTCCGACACCCCTCTGGCAAAGAGACGGTCGCCCCGTCGCACCGGAATGAAGGGATCGAGACCCGCCGACCAGTCGCCCAGTGGTGGCTGTTTGTCGAGGTGACCGTAGAGCACGACGGTGCCTCCGTCGCCAGCCGTCGAGTCGACGGTCACCACGAGGGTGGGCGTCCGTCCTTCCAGACGGTGAATCGTCACGTCCACGTTCGCCAGTGCTCGCGTCGACGCCCAGCCAGCGAGTAGCTGCGCCGCGGCCTCGAGGTAGCCATGTTCCACCCACTCGGCGTCAAAGTCGGGTGACAACGAGGGGATGGTGGCGAACTCCATCAACGTGGTCAGGGCGTCGCGTTCGAAGTCCTCGAGAGAGATCAGTGGCATAGGGGCGAGATTACTGGCCGCGCGAGAGGTGCACGGCCTGCCAGCAGTACCACGCGACGTCGGAGCGAACCCCGGTGAAGGCGTCGCCCTCAGCTCGGAGGTCGCCCTCGCTGATCATCTCCTCGAGTCCGTGGATCAGCGTCCAACCGTGACGAACACCCAAGTCGCCCGCCGGCCACACATCGTGTCGGGCGAGGGTGTGCATGAGATACATCTGTGCCGTCCAGGGACCGATGCCGCGTACCGCGACCACGTCGGTGAGCACTTCGTGGTCACTCATTCGACCGTGTTGAGCGAGTCGGATGCGACCATCACGACTGCGCTCGGCGAGGTCGAGCATGGCGGCCGCCTTGGCGTTCGAGAGTCCGACGCCGCGAAGGTTCGCGTGGCCGGCGGCGTTGATCGACTCGGGACTTACTAATCCGTCACAGAGGTCGATCACGCGTTGGTGAATCGTGTTGGCGGCCTTGGTGGCGAGCAGTTGGTACGTGATGGAGCGAGCGAGGTAGGAGAAACGATCGCTCACCGGCGCGCTTCGTCGAGCGGGCGGTGGGCCGATCGCTCGCACTACCTTCCTAAAGGCCGGATCAGTTTTCACGATCGTCGCAGCACGTTCTCGTGGCGTCAGTGGCGCGGGCATGCTGTGACTATTGCAGGAAAGTGTGACGGGCGCGGTGCAGCGTATCGGGGTCGCTACGCCGACGCCGGGGACTTGGGGAGGTACACCCCTTCTGGGGTATTGGTCGCGTTGGCGACGACGTCGACGAGAAGTGCGTGTATCGCTCGTACCGGTGCAGCGGGGAAGCCGAATCGCCGACTCGCGAGCACGACGCGGCGTTTGGCGATGTTTTCAATCGGCAGCGCCACGAAGTTGGCGCGCAGATGAGGGGAGAGCATCGTCGCGGGGAGGATCGAGGGACCGTGCCCATCAAAGGTCATCGAGGCGATCGTGCGTAGTCCGTCGAGTTCGACGAGCGGGTGCAGTTCGATCCCCGCCAGGCGCGCCGCGTCGTCGATCTCGCGACGAATGGGCGTGCCGCGCATCGGCAACAGGATGTCGTACTCCGCCAAGAGAGAGAAGGGGAGTGGGCCGGGCATCGCGGCGAGGGGGTGGTCGCGCGCGGCGATGACCACGAGGTCCTCGGTGAAGAGATCGACTTCGGCGAGTTCGTCGGCCATGACGGGCCACGCGAGCACCGCGAGATCGAGTTGTCCGTTGATCAGTCGTGGTTCCAAGGCGGAGTTCGTCCCCTCGCTGATGCGCAGGTTGATCTTGGCGTAGCGCTCGCGCAACGTCTCGAGCAACAGTGGCACGATCCAACGGCCCGCCGTGCCGATCATGCCCAACGTGACTTGACCCCGGATGTCCGCATTGAGTTCGGACACGTCCGACGCGATAGCGCGCAGTTCGACGAGAATGCGCCGAGCGCGCTCGACGACGATCTCCCCGGATTCGGTCAACGTTCCCGTCGCGCGATTGACGAGCTCGGTGCCGAGTTCGCCTTCCAGTCGAGCAACGCGATTGGAGATATTTGACTGCACNNTATCGACTATACAGATGGAAAGTATCTGCGGTATTCGCTTGAAAGATACGGTTCGACTCGACATACTTAGTGGAGCCTGCTTTACTCAAACCCCCCCTTGAGTGATCCAAAGGTTTTGCAGAAGGGCCAACCACCCCCCGGTTGGCCCTTCTGCCTTTTTGTGGCTTGTAGCGTTGGCCCAATGCCACCACGGTCTTCTCCTCGCGACATGGTCGCCGAGAGAGCCGTAAAAACGGTCAATCTGCTCGCTCGGTGGACGGCTCGGGGCTCCGGCACGGTCAGTGGGGGGCGGGTGGGACTCGCGGTGTCGCCCAGACTCCTGACGACCCTGTCGCGGGGGCGCGAGGTGATCTTGGTGAGTGGCACCAACGGCAAGACGACCA
>PKZN01000136.1:0-2536 GCA_003133075.1 Acidimicrobiaceae bacterium
GACTTCGGGTGGCGAACCGTGGGCGCTCAGCATCACCGGAGCGCCGTGGGGCACGTCCGCGACGTCGTTGATAAAGACCACGCCGAGAGATTTGAAGTACTCGACCACGAACTGGTTGTGGACGATTTCGTGGTAGCAGTACACCGGCGGCTCAAAGACTCTCGTCATCCAGTCGAGCGCCTTGATGGCCTTTTCCACGCCGGCGCAAAATCCCCGGGGGGCCGCGAGCACGACCTTGTCCACATTCACCCACACGAGCCTAATGGGGTTGGAAATCTGCCTTGTTACTAGGCTAGAGCGGTGTCTGGCGCCCGAATTTCTTCCATCTCGTCGGGCTCGCCGGCTTCGAGCGTCGACTTGGTGGTGGGCGATGAGCTGGTCAGCATCAACGGGCGCGAACCCACCGACATCATTGAGTACCAGCAACTCATCGATGGTGAGTTGGTCACCCTGGTGCTTCGCCGAGAAGGCGAGGAACTGGCGCGAAAGGTGACGGTCGTCAAGGGGGAGGGCGAGCCGCTCGGACTGAACATCGATTCGGCCGTCTTTGACCGGATTCGTACCTGTGACAACCACTGCACCTTCTGTTTCATCTACCAACTGCCCAAGGGCATGCGACGTTCGCTCTACGTCAAAGATGACGACTTTCGACTGTCGTTCCTCTACGGGAACTACACGACGCTGACGCGTTTCACCGAGTTCGACCTCGAACGGATCGTCGAGGAGGGACTCTCGCCCCTCTACGTGTCGATCCACACGACGAACCCCGCGTTGCGCGCCGAGATGCTTCGAAATCCACGTGGCGCCACGAGTTTGCGCTGGTTGCGAGAACTCCTGCGCGCCGGCATCGTCGTGCACGGCCAAGTGGTCGTCTGTCCTGGGGTCAATGACGGAGCCGAACTCGAACGCACCCTCTTCGACGTCTTGACGCTCTACCCCGAACTCGCGTCGGTGGCGCTCGTGCCGGTGGGCGTGAGCGATCTTTCGGTCGAGGCGACGATGCGATCGCACACCGAGGACGAAGCACGCGGCGTCGTCGCACTCGCGGAGCGCTTCCAGCGTCTCACCCGCGAGGTCCTCGGGGTCGCCAAGGTCTTCGCGAGTGACGAGTTCTACCTCGTGGCCGGGCTCGACCCGCCAGGAACCGAGAGCTTCGAGAGCCTCGACGAAGCCGAAAACGGCGTCGGGCTCGTTGCCGCGTTCGTTGAAAGCTTCGCCGAGGGCACCGCGATGGCGAAACTTGGCTCGGGTTTCTTCCAGTCGGTCGACGGGGCCCCCGCGATTGGCTACCGCGCGCCGCGCACGCTCGAGGTCGCTCGCGAAGACGGAGAGGACGTCACGGTCTTGACGGGCGAGTACGCCGCCCCGATCCTGCGTCGACTCTTCGACCAACACGGTTTTGGCGACGTCGAGGTGAAGGCCGTGAAGAACCGATACTTCGGGGGCAACATCAAAGTCGCCGGACTCATGACCGGCCGAGACCTCGAAGACGCCCTGGCGGACGTGGCGCTCGCGCGCTTATGTCTGGTGCCCGACGTCTGTCTCTCCGAGGGTCGATTCCTCGACGGACTGTCGCTAGAGGACCTCTCGCGTCCCGTGACGCCCGTCACCACGACCGGACACGACCTGCGCACGACACTCGAGTCAGCGCGCGCGAGGCGACTGAGCCGAGCGTGACTAAACCGCAAGTCGTCGTGGTCGGGCGCCCGAACGTGGGCAAGAGTTCACTCGTGAATCGTCTCGCCGGAAAGCGCGTGGCGGTCGTTGAAGAACAGCGCGGCGTCACGCGCGACCGCAAGGCCGTCGAAGTCGAGTGGCGCGGCGTGACCTTTGACGTGGTCGACACGGGCGGTTGGCTCGAGGCGGGCGACACGCTCGAAGACAAGGTCTCGCACCAGGCCGACGAGGCACTCAAGCACGCGGATTTGGTGCTCCTGGTGGTGGACGCCGTGACCGGGCCCGTCGAAGAGGATTCGACGGCCGCACGCTGGGTTCGCAAGAGCAAGCGACCGGTGCTCTTGGTCGTCAACAAGGTCGACGACCAACAACACGAAGCCCAGAGTTGGGAGTTTCTGTCCCTCGGGGTGGGCGAGCCCTTCGCGGTCAGCGCGCAACACGGGCGAGGCGCCGGGGACCTACTCGATCGCATCGTCGACGAACTCGGTGAAGAGCGCCCCGAAGAGAGCGGCGAGGAAGAAGACGGCGCACTGCGCGTGGCCATCGTCGGGCGTCCCAACGTCGGCAAGTCCACCCTCTTTAACCAACTCATCGGCGAGGAACGCTCGGTGGTGCACGACATGCCCGGCACGACGCGCGACGCCATCGACACCGTCGTCGAGACGAGCGCCGGATTGATTCGCTTCATCGACACCGCGGGCATGCGTAAACGCGCCCGCACCGAAGCCGGGCTCGAAACCTACGCGGTGCTTCGCAGCCTCGATGCGCTCGACCGCGCCGACATCGCCATCTTGGTGATCGACGCCACCGACGGCGCCACCGGTCAAGATCAGCGACTGGCCGAACGAATCTCCGCGGC
>PKZN01000136.1:2618-4704 GCA_003133075.1 Acidimicrobiaceae bacterium
ACGGAGCCGCCGACCTTCACCTTGTTCGTGGCGGGTCGACTCCCATCGACGTACATGCGCTACGTGGAGCGCAGCCTGCGAGAGCGTTTCGAGTTGGGCTCTTCACCGATTCGAGTGCGCGTTCGAGTCGAGTAGTGGCGAACTGGTGCGAGAACTGCGACCGCCCCGAAGAGGGTGAGGTCTGCGCGGTCTGCGGGACGGCAATCGTCGAACCCGTCGTTGAAGGAGTGCCCTGGCGCTGGCGCTTCTTCATCGTCGCGTCGATCATCTATCTCGGCTGGCGGATCTATCAGATAATTTCGTGGATAGCCCACTAGGAGGTCTGCTGTGCCCATTTACGCCCTCGGCGATCGCGAGCCGACAATTCACCCCGACGCTTACGTCCATCCCGACGCCGTCGTCATTGGCGACGTCCACATCGGCGCCGAATCCTCCATCTGGCCGACGGCGGTGCTGCGGGGTGACTACGGCACCGTGATCATCGGGGAGCGGACCTCCATCCAGGACGGAGCCGTCATCCACGCCGTGGATCAGTACCCGACGGTCATCGGCGACGACTGCGTGATTGGCCACCTCGCGCACCTCGAGGGCTGCGTGATCCACGACCGCGTCTTAATCGGCAGCGGATCGATCGTGTTGCACGAGGCCGTCGTCAACTCCGGTGCGACCGTCGGCGCGGGAGCGGTCGTGCGGAATCGCATGGAGGTCCCGGGCAACGCCATGGCCCTGGGCGTGCCCGCGCAGAACAAGCTCGATTCGTGTAGCGACGTTGCAACCTTGGCGTCAGCACAGCTCTACGTCGCGAACGCCCGGCGCTACCGAGCGGAACTTCGAAAGATCTAACTGTTCGAAATCGCCACGAGCCGTTCGAGGGCGAGCGCGGCGCGGCCTTCGAGGACACTCGCACTCGCGAGCGCAAATCCCTCGGCCAGCGAGGCCGTCCGGCCGGCGACCATGAGTGCCAGAGCGGCGTTCGCGCACACGACGTCAAAGACCGGCCCGCGAGCACCCTCGAGGAACGAGCGGACGACGCCCGCGTTGTGCGCAACGTCACCGCCGCGAATGCTCGCCGCGTCGTGGTGCAGACCTAACTGGGCCGCCGCGTCGACGCGCTCGGTGGTGCGACCCTCCGGGGACACAAAGTTCAAGGTAGAGACGGCGCCGAGGGAGAGTTCGTCGAGTCCGTCGTCGCCGTGCACGAGGATCGCGTAGCGAATACCCCTGGCGTAGAGCACTTCGGCCATGTCGTCGAGCAGCGCGGGGCGCGCGACCCCAATGAGTGAACGTTGCACCAGGGCCGGATTCGCCAGGGGACCGAGGACGTTGAAGATGGTCCGAAACCCGAGGGAGCGGCGTATCGGTCCGAGGTAGGCGAGCGCGGGGTGAAACGTGGGCGCGAACAGGAAACCAATCCCCGCTTCGTCGACGCACGCGCGCACCACGTCCGCGGTGACGTCCAAGCGAACTCCGAGCGCTTCGAGGACATCGGCCGATCCCACCGAGGAGGACGCGGCCCGATTGCCGTGTTTGGCCACGGGGACACCGCATCCCGCGGCCGCGAGTGCAGCCATCGTCGACACGTTGACGCTATGGAGTTGGTCGCCGCCCGTGCCCACGACGTCGATCACCTCCGGTCCCACTTGAAAGGTCGTCGCTGAGGCGATCATGGCGTCGATGAAACCAGTCATCTCCTCCGCGGTCTCACCCTTGGCGGTGAGGGCCGTGAGGAAGCTCGCGATCAACACGGCGTCGACGCGTCCTTCGAGAATCTCCGAGAGCGCCTGACGCGCCGCTTCTCGGTCGAGGTCGTCGCCATGAACCAATGGGTTAAGGACTTCGAGGGCGAAAGAGTCCACGCTAGAGACCTCCGTACCTGATGAGCGCCATGGACCAACGTTACTCACGGCCACTGCTTCGCCAGGTCCAACTACGATTTCGAGATGACGAGAACGTACCTCGACGAGATTTTGGCGAGCCATCGCTCGCGCGCTCAACTCGACGAACGCGACTGGCGCGCCCGCGTGGAGGAGATTCGCTACTCGGGCCCATCATTCGTGTTGGTACTTCGACAAGGCTCCTCGCCCTT
>PKZN01000136.1:4712-11196 GCA_003133075.1 Acidimicrobiaceae bacterium
GCGAGAACGACGTGCTCGACGCCGCGGCCGCCGGGGCTGGGGCGGTGTTGTTGATCGTGGCCGCCCTCAGCGATGCGCAGTTGCGGTCCTATCTCGACGTGGCGGAACGCTGCGGCATCGATGCCCTCGTCGAAGTACACGATGAGGAAGANNGATCCGAGTCGCGCCGAGAAGGTGATCGCGTCGCTCCCTCGTGACGCCCTGACGGTCTGTGAGTCGGGGATTGCCACGGTGGCCGACGTCGAGCGCGCCGCCGAGGCCGGTTTTGACGCCGTGCTCGTGGGCGAGGCGTTCGTGACGTCAGCGGACACCAGCGCCACGGTGAAGGCCTTCTCGCTCGTGCCCGCCGTTCAACGTGCCTAGTCCCTTCGATACGGGCTTCGTCAAGATATGCGGCGTCACGACCGTCAAGGACGCCATCTTTGCAACGAGTGCCGGAGCGAGCGCGCTCGGGCTGAATTTGGCGGTCGACTCACCTCGACGAATCTCGGTCGAGTCCGCGCGTAGCGTCGTCACGGCCACCGAGGGTGCGGTATGGCGCTGCGCGATTTTTCGGGGTCGCCCGGACGAAGAGATTCTCGAGGACCTCGAGGGGCTGGGTGTGGAGATGGTCCAACTCCACGACACCCTCTCGGTCGAGTTGCTCGACGCGCTGCGCACTCGATCGTTGCTCGTCGTCAAGGCCCTGAACATTGACGGCCGCGACTTCGAGGAGTTCGATGAGCGACACGTCGATGCGGTATTGGTCGATGGGCCAAGACCCGGTTCGGGCGTCGCTCACTCGTGGGCGCGACTCCAGGAGCGACGTTTCTCGGTGCCGGTGATCGCGGCGGGAGGACTCACGCCAACCAACGTCGCCGAAGTGATTGCGTCAACGACCGTCGTGGGCGTGGATAGCGCGAGCGGCGTCGAGCACGTTCCGGGGACGAAGGACCACGAAGCGGTCACTAGTTTTGTTACCAACGCTCGACGCGCGTTTGCGTCGCGAGAGGAGTGAGGTGAGCGCAGCGCTCAACGTAATGGGGACGCCCGACGAGCGAGGTCGATTCGGTGAGTTNNCTCGATGAGTTTCACACCGTCCTTCGACAGTTCGCGGGTCGTCCGACGCCGGTGACCCCACTTCCGAGACTGTCGGCCCGCTTGGGCCTGAACCTGTTTGCGAAGCGCGAGGACCTCGCCCACACGGGCTCGCACAAGATCAACAGTGTGGTGGGTCAGACCCTGTTGACCAAGCGCATGGGAAAGACCCGAGTGATCGCCGAAACGGGAGCCGGCCAGCACGGTGTCGCCACCGCCACGGCGGCCGCTCGGATGGGTCTCGCGTGCACCGTGTTTATGGGCGAACTCGACACGCGACGTCAGGAGCTCAACGTCTTTCGCATGGAGCTCTTGGGCGCCACCGTGGTGCCCGTGACGTCGGGCTCTAAGACCTTGAAGGACGCCGTCAACGAAGCGATGCGCGAGTGGGTGACCTGCGTTGAAGACACGCACTACTGCTTGGGTTCGGTGATGGGACCCCACCCATTTCCCTGGATGGTGCGGGAGTTCCAGAGCATCATCGGAACCGAGGCGGTAAAACAACTCGACGAACTCGGCGTTGGTACGCCGGATGCGGTGGTGGCGTGCGTGGGCGGAGGATCCAATGCCGCCGGAGTTTTCAGCGGTTTCGCTGACACCACCGCCCGGCTCTACGGCGTTGAAGCGGCGGGCGGCGCGGCCGTGCGAACGGGCTCACCCGGTGTCCTCCACGGTATGCGGTCGCTGTTGCTCCAAGACGAGTTCGGGCAGATCGAAGAGGCGTATTCCATCTCGGCCGGCCTCGACTACCCGGGTATTGGACCAGAGCACGCGCACCTCGCCGCGATCGATCGCGCCCAGTATTTCGCCGTCGGCGACGAGGACGTCATCCCCGCGATGCGACTCTTGAGCGAGTGCGAAGGGANNGCCCGACTCCGCGAGGTGCGAGCCACCGGTCGAAAGGCCTTCGTGCCGTACTTCATGGCCGGCGCCAGCGAGGAGTGGGTCCACCACGTCGAAGCGGCCGTCGCCGGCGGTGCGGACGCCATTGAGATTGGCTTGCCGTTTTCGGACCCGATGATGGACGGCGTCGTGATTCAAGAGGCGGGGCTGCGCGCCCTCCAGCGTGGCACCACGATCGAGTCGGTGCTCCAGGAACTCGCGTCAATCGACTGCGATGTACCGCTGGTTGCGATGACGTACTACAACATCTTTCTGCACTACGGTCTCGAACGCAGCGCCGGGCGGCTTCGCGAATCGGGTCTGAGCGGCGCCATCGTGCCCGATCTCTCGCTCGAGGAGTCGGGGGAGTGGCGAACGGCCTGTGACACGCACGACGTCGCCACGATTTTTCTCGCCGCGCCCTCGACACCACCCGCGCGCTGTAAGGACATCGCCGCGCACAGTGAGGGTTTCATCTACGCCTCCGCCCGCATGGCGGTGACCGGAGCGTCGAGTGAGGAGAATGACGCGGAACGCGTCGTCGCCTCGCTGCGCGAAGAGAGTGACGTTCCGATCTACGTGGGCATTGGCATCTCGACGCCCGAACAGGCAGCTCGCGCCGCGTCGTTCGCCGACGGTGCCATCGTGGGCGCGGCCTTGGTGAAGATCATTCTCGACGGCGCGAACGTGAGCGAAGTTGAAAAATTCGTGCGCTCGTTTCGTAACGCACTCGATTGACGAGACGCTCCTGAGAAAAGTAACGGGAAAGTTTCGGCCAAGTTTCGCCGTGATTTCAATGGTTACTTACGAGTAAGGAAAAGAAGTTTGTGAATCGCGTCACACAATCCCGGAATTATTCGCGCGACGAGGGTCTTCGGTGGTGTTAAATCTCTTACGGACCATCATCTTGGTGGTTCGTGAGTGAACCTTTATTGGGGGGAATTGCATGGATGAGAAAGTAGCGGACCCGGGTCCATTAGGACTAGCGGCGTTCGCCATNNTACGGGGGTAGTGCACAGTTGCTCGCAGGTATGTGGGAGTTCGTACGCAAGAACACGTTCGCGGCGTTGGCGTTCACGTCATATGGCGCGTTCTGGCTTGCTTTCTACGCGATCGAAAAGTTCGGCATACCTGGCGGCGGTCAAGACTCAGTAGGGATCTTCCTTCTGGGCTGGACAGTCTTCACGCTCTACATGACGGTGGCGGCACTGAAGGTGAACACGGCGGTCTTGACGGTCTTCGTCTTGCTGTCAATCACCTTCATTTTCCTGACCATTGGCGCGTGGGGCGCGGGGCACGCGACCATCACGCACATCGGTGGCTGGACGGGTATCGCCACGGCGATCGCCGCCTGGTACGCCTCGGCCGCGGGTGTCATCAACTCGACCCACGGCAAAGTTGTGCTTCCGGTCGGTCCGCGAGGCTAACGTAGGGGTCACTGGTGGCTCGCCACCGGACCCAACCGCCAACAGCGCCCGCTCCGAGAGGATCGGGCGCTGTTGGCATCTACGGCACAAAGCGCAGTACTCTCAACTTCAGCCGACCAGATCGGCCTACGAATAGTTTTCGAAGTGACAACGCAATACAGAGCGGGGGAAAGTAATGACTGAAGCAAAGCTGGAAGCATGGCTCGAGGAGACTCGCAGTTTTCCACCAAGTGCGGAGTTCGCGAAGCAGGCGAATGCGCAGCCTTCCATCTACGAAGAAGCCGCGGCCGATCCCGTCGCCTACTGGCGAACGCAGGCCGATCGACTCACGTGGACGAAGACGCCCACCAAGACGCTCGAGTGGGACCTGCCCTTCGCGAAGTGGTTCAGCGACGGCACGCTCAACGCGTCGTACAACTGCGTCGATCGCCACGTCGAAGCCGGCAAGGGCGACAAGGTCGCGTACCACTGGGTGGGCGACGCCGAAGGCGAATCGCGCACCATCACCTACGGTGAGTTACAGAAAATGGTCGCCAAGGCCGCCAACGCGCTGAGCGAACTGGGCGTGAAGTCCGGCGACCGCGTCGCGGTCTACATGCCGATGATCCCCGAAGCGATCGTCACGATGCTCGCGGTCGTGCGACTCGGTGCGGTGCACTCGGTGATCTTCGCGGGCTTCTCCGCGGAGTCGCTCTCCAGCCGAATCCTCGACTCGGACTGCCAGGTCGTGGTCACGGCCGACGGTGCGTTTCGACGCGGCGCCGCAGCGGCGCTCAAGCCCGCGGTCGACGAAGCGCTGAAGAGCTGTCCCAACGTGCGCGCCGTACTCGTCGTCCAGCGCACCAAGGGTGAGGTGGAGTGGGTCGAAGGACGCGACCACTGGTGGCACGACATCGTCGAGAAGCAGGCCGACACGCACGCGCCGGAGTCCTTTGACGCCGAGCACACGATGCTCATCATGTACACCTCGGGCACCACGGCGAAGCCGAAGGGCATCTTCCACACGACCGGTGGGTACTTAACGCAAGCGGCCACCACGTACTACAACATCTTTGACGTGAAGCCCGACACCGACGTCTGTTGGACCGCGGCCGACATCGGCTGGATCACGGGACACAGCTACATCGTCTACGGACCGCTGATTAACGGAGTCACCTCGGTGATGTACGAAGGACTACCCGACTCGGGTGGCCGGGACCGGTGGTGGCGCATCATCGAAGAGAACAAGGTGTCGATCCTCTACACCGCGCCAACCACGATTCGTACCTTGATGAAGTGGGGACACGAGCACCCCGCCAGCAAGGACCTCTCGAGCCTGCGGTTACTCGGCACGGTGGGCGAGCCCATTAACCCCGAGGCGTGGATGTGGTACCGAGAGCACGTGGGCGGGAACCGCTGCCCGATCGTTGACACCTGGTGGCAGACCGAGACCGGCGCGATCATGATCTCGCCGCTCCCCGGTATCACCGCCACGAAGCCCGGTGCCGCGATGAAGGCGCTGCCGGGGATCATGGTCGACGTCGTCGACAACGAAGGCAACTCGGTCGGCAACGGCGAGGGCGGGTACCTCGTGGTGACCCACCCGTGGCCCTCGATGACCCGCGGTATCTACGGTGACCCCGAGCGCTTCAAAGAGACCTACTGGGCGCGGTTCCCCGGCCTCTACTTCGCCGGCGACGGCGCGAAGAAGGACGAGGACGGCGACCTCTGGTTGCTCGGTCGTATCGACGACGTGATGAACATCTCGGGCCACCGGCTCTCGACGACCGAAGTCGAGCACGCCCTCGTGGGCTACCCGGCGGTCGCCGAAGCGGCGGTGGTGGGTGCCTCAGACCCCACGACCGGGCAGGCCATCGTCGCGTTCGTGACCTTGAAGTTGTCGGCCGAAGACGCCGAGAAGGACCAGTCCGCCACGATCGAGGCACTTCGCGATCACGTGGCCAAGGTCATCAGTCCTATCGCCAAGCCCCGTCAGATCATCTTGACCCCCGAATTGCCCAAGACGCGTTCGGGCAAGATCATGCGACGACTGTTACGCGACGTGGCGGAGAATCGACCGCTCGGTGACGTGACGACGCTGACGGACCCGACGGTCGTGAACTCGATCGCCGACCTCATGTCCAAGGGCGACGGCACCGAGGAGTAGGTTGGCGACCCCCTAGGAGTCGAAGCCGAGGTTAAAGAGGGCGAGGAGTTTCAGCCAGAGGTTGCGGCGCCCCTCGTGGTCGTCCGCGCGTTGCAGCGACCACTGGGTGATGCGGATGAAGACCCAGCGAAAGGGCTCGGGCGGGAACGGCACGGGCTTCTTGCGCACCATGGAGAGTCGCGACCGTTCGGTATCGAGGTCGTCGAGGAGATCGAGCATGACCGAGGCGCCAAATCGCGTCGAGGCGACGCCCAGGCCCGTGTAGCCCATGACGTAGGCGACCTTGTCCTCGTGCGACGTGCCCCAAAACGGTGAGAACCGAGTGCAGGTGTCGATGGCCCCACCCCAGGCGTGGGTGAACTTGAGCCCCGCCAACTGCGGGAAGGTCTTCAAGAAGTGCGTGGCCAACGTGGCGTAGGTGGCCGCGTTGAAGTCGATGTGCTGACGCGCCTTACCTCGGAAGTTGTAGATCGTGTCGTACCCACCCCAGAGGATGGAGTTGTCCTTGGTGAGCCGGTAGTAGTGAAACTGATTNNGGCACGACGTACTTGCGGGCTTGTCGGATGAGCGAAGGAAAGACGTTCGTCGCGAGCGCCACTTTCATCGCGGTGACGGCCCCGTAGGGGGTGTGCACTCGCACGCCACCGCGCACGTCCTCCAGACGTTCGACCTTGGAGTTCTCGAAGATCCGCACGCCCGCCGCGATGCAGGCGCGTTCGAGTCCCCACACGAGTCGAGCGGGGTCGACCAGCGCGTTGCCGTCGTGGTCGTAGATCGCGCCTTCGTAAAGGGGGGAGTGGATGCGCGCGCGCACCGCGTCACGGTCCAGGACTTCCACGTTGTCGCCCATCTCGTTGCGCAGTCTCGCCTCTTCGATCATCCCCGCGAACTGCCACGGAGCGACCGCGACTCGCAGTTCGCCCGTTCGCTCCCAGTCGCATTCGATGCCGTA
>PKZN01000092.1 GCA_003133075.1 Acidimicrobiaceae bacterium
GTCGACGGTGTTGGCCCCGATGCCGCGCGAGAGATACAGCTTGTTGGTTTGGACCAACACGCTCGAGGTCGTGGCGCGTTCGATCGAATTGAGCAGCTTCGCCAAGTCGGGGGGTGAGGTGTAGAGCGTGCTGCGCACGAGCGCCGCGTTCTCCAAGCTCTCGTGCAGGTCGGCCTGTTCACTGTCGGCGACCAGGACGTGGTGCACGCCCTCATAGGTCAGCGCCGCGAAGAGGCCACTCAGGATGAACGCGCCCAGGCCGAAGGTGATCAAGAGACGAAGTCGAAGACTTCGTTGGCGCATTAGATGACCAGCTTGTAGCCCGTTCCCCGCACCGTGACGAGGTAGGTGGGACTGGCGGGGTCGGGTTCGATCTTCATGCGCAGCCGTCGGATGTGCACGTCGACGAGGCGACTGTCGCCGAAGTAGTCGTAGCCCCACACGTGCTCTAAGAGGTCCTCGCGCGAGAGCACGCGACCATTGGCTTGGGCCAAATCGGTCAGGAGACGAAACTCCGTCGAGGTGAGGTGCAGTTCGACACCGTCGCGCTGACGCACCACGCCCTCGTCGGGAATGACGTGGAGATCGCCGATCTGGAAGGCGTTCGTGCTCTTGTCGGGTCGGCGCCGCAGGTGCGCGCGCACGCGCGCGAGGAGCTCTTCGGGTACGAAGGGCTTGGTCACGTAGTCGTCCGCCCCCGATTCGAGCCCGAGGATCACGTCGACGGTCTCGTCGCGGGCCGAGACGATCACGATCGGCACGTCGCTCGTCGAGCGCAAGGCCTGGCACGTCTCAAAGCCCGTCATACCCGGCAACATGACGTCGACGATCGCGACGTCTGAGGTCATTCGCGAGAACAGCGCGACGCCGATCTCGCCGGTCGGGGCGTCGTCGACGACGAAACCCTCGCCTTCGAACATGAGTCGAAGCGCGGTGCGAATGTGGTCGTCATCTTCCACGATCAATATGCGGGGCATCCCAACTCCTTTGGAATCTCCGCTAACACTAGTTAAGGGCTCGATAGCCTTGTGGCGTGTCGGCTCACGCCAGTGGAGAAACGCCCAGCGAACGCTGGCGCGTGGAGGGTTTTGGCGAGACGCTGCGCGCCCAGGACCGCAGTGTCGCCACCACTCGGGCCTACCTCGCTGACGCCACGGCTTTTTCCCGGTGGGCCGAGGAGCGCGAGGTGCTCGGCCCAGAGGCGGTCACCAAACAGGACCTGCGCGACTACCTCTTATTCATGACCACTCGCGGCGACGAACGCAGTTCGGTGCTTCGCCGACGCGCGTCACTGCGCAGTTACTTCGCCTGGCTCCTAGAGCGCGGTCACGTGGCGCTCGACCCGGCGGCGCGCCTCCTCGCTCCACGCGCGAACCATCGCCTGCCCAAACTCGTCGTGCGCGAGCAACTCGACAACCTGCTCGAGGACGACTGGGGGGAGGACGAATGGGCGGTGCTCGACCGGGCGGTCTGTGAGATCCTCTACGGCGCGGGACTGCGCGTGTCCGAACTCTGCGGGTTGAACGTGGCGAGCGTCGACTTCGCCCAAGGGCTGCTGCGGGTACTGGGCAAGGGCCGCAAGGAGCGGTTGGTCCCGTTGCACCTGAAAGGCCTCGAGGCCATAAAACTCTGGATCGACGACGCCCGTGACGACGTGGCCCGGGCGGACTCGCCGATGGAGGCACTGTTCTTCAACCACCGGGGCCACCGCCTCGGGCCACGCGACGTTCGCCGCATCCTCGATCACCGCGTGGCGCGGGGCCACGTCCACCCCCACGCGCTACGTCACACCTACGCGACGCATCTGGTCGAAGGCGGCGCGGACCTGCGCGTGGTGCAAGAACTCTTGGGTCACGCGAGCCTGACCACCACCCAGATCTACACGCACGTCTCGAAGTCGAGGTTGCAAAAAGTGCACCGCCAGGCTCACCCGCGGGGCTAGTGCTCGCCAGCCGGTAACATAGACAGGCTCTCCCAGAGTGGGCGAGTAGTGAGTTGTCCTCGTGGTTTCGTACGGTCGCCGTTTTCGGTGCTCCACGAGGTTGAAGCAACCATACGAAAGGAAACTAGATCGTGGCTCTCGTCACCTTGCAGGAACTGTTGGACTCGGGCGTGCACTTCGGGCACCAGACCCGTCGTTGGAACCCCAAAATGCGTCGTTTCATCCTCGGTGAGCGAAACGGCATCTACCTGATCGACCTGCGCAAGACACTGGCCGGTATCGAAACCAGCTACGCCTACGTGCGCGACCTCGTCGCCGAGGGCGGCGTCATCCTCTTCGTCGGCACCAAGAAGCAGACCCAGGGTCCCATTGCGGACTACGCCCAGGCCTGCGGCATGCCCTTCGTGAACCAGCGCTGGCTCGGGGGAATGTTGACCAACTTCACCACCGTCGCCGGTCGCGTGAAGCGACTCATTGAACTGCGCGCAATGGAGCGCAGCGGTGACTTCACCGCGATGCCCAAGCGCGAAGCCCTTCGCCATAGCCGCGAACTCGAAAAGCTCGACCGCAACTTGAGTGGTATCGCGAACTTAGAGCGCGTGCCCGACGCCATCTTCGTCATCGACACGAAGAAGGAACACATCGCCGTCACCGAAGCGCGCAAGCTCGGCCTGCCCGTCGTGGCGGTCGTTGACACCAACTGTGACCCCGACGTCATTGACTACGTCATCCCCGGCAACGACGACGCGATCCGCGCCGGTGCGCTGCTGTGCCGACTCATCGCCGACGCGGTCACCGAGGGTCGTTTCATCCGTCAGAACCGGCCGAGCGCCACCGCGAACGCGGCGGCCACCGCCAACGCCGCGGCCACCGCCGCCCTTTAGCACTACCAGTACCACAGAGGAGAATCAGGTGAGCATCACCGCAAAAGACGTACAGAACCTTCGACAAGCCACGGGCGTGGGCATGATGGACGCGAAGAGAGCGCTCGAGGAGAGCAACGGCGACATGGAAGCTGCCATTGTGTTGCTCCGCGTACAGGGCCTCGCCTCGGCGGAGAAGCGCGCCAGTCGCGACGCGAGCGAGGGCGCGGTCGCCGTCGTTCGTGACGGGAACGTCGCGGCCATCGTTGAACTACGTTGCGAGACGGACTTCGTCGCCAAGTCCCAGGAGTTTGTGGCCCTGGCCGACGAGATCGCCGCCGCCGTGGTCGCTGACGGCGAGGATTCCGTGGCTCACTTCAAGGAGAACATTGAGACGATGCTCACCACGCTGAAGGAGAACATTTCAATTGGTCGCGTGTATCGCCTGGAGGCCGGTCCGGATGAAGTCATCGACACCTACCAGCACATCCAAGCCGATCGTGGCGTCAACGCCGTCATCGTGGTCCTGAGGGGCGCGAGCGAGGAGATGGCTCACGAGCTCACGTTGCACATCGCATTCGCCAAGCCCGAGTACCTCAGTCGCGCCGACGTTCCCGCTGCCGCGGTCGAGGCCGAGCGCAA
>PKZN01000114.1 GCA_003133075.1 Acidimicrobiaceae bacterium
AGGCCGTCGACCGTCGGCTTCTCGGGCACCGTGAACGGTCGCGGCGCGGGGGAGTCGGGCATGGTTGGCGTAGTTTAGAACAGTGATTCGCCTCTACGACACGGCTCGCGGCGAGGTGCGCGACTTCACGTTGCGCACCCCCGGGCGCGTGTCGATGTACGTCTGCGGACCGACGGTGGACAACCTGCCCCACCTCGGCCACGGCCGTTTCACGCTGGTGTGGGACATCGCGCGACGCTGGTTCACCTTCCAGGGCCTCGTGGTGCACTACGTCTCGAACATCACCGACGTCGACGACAAGATCATCGCGCGCGCCAAGGACGAGGGGCGTAGTGAGATTGACGTCGTCAAGGAGTACGAGAGCGAGTGGTGGGACGCGATGGCTCGTCTCGGCGTCAAAGACCCCGACGACGCGCCCCACGCGACCGACTACGTGGCCGACATGGTCGAGTTGATTGCGTCGTTCTTAGAGCGCGACGTGGCCTATCAGACGAGCGACGGCGTCTACTTCGACGTGAGCGCCGTCGCGGACTACGGGCTCTTAGCCGGTCAGCCCCTCGAGAGTCTGCGCGCCGGAGCGCGAGTGGAGGCGAACGACGAGAAGCGCTCACCGCTCGATTTCGCGCTGTGGAAGAACGCCAAGCCCGGCGAGCCGCGCTGGCCGTCGCCCTTCGGCGAAGGACGGCCCGGCTGGCACACCGAGTGCGTGGTGATGTCCCTCGACTTGCTCGGCGAGGGTTTCGACCTGCACTGTGGGGGTCTGGACCTTAAGTTCCCCCACCACGAGAACGANNTGAATAACTTCACCTCCCTGACGGATCTGCTGGCCCGTACCGATCCGCGCGCCTACCGGCTGCTGGTTCTGCGCTCGCACTACCGCTCGCCCATCGAGGTCACCGTTGACACCATCGCCGACGCCGAGCGCGCCCTCGCACGCCTCGACACCCTGGCGCGTCGCTTCGATCTCCCGGTGTTGGCGGGCAACGACTTTGAGGTGGCGTCCGCGCACGTCTGGGCGGAGGAGTCGCTCGAACTCTATGAGCGCGTCGTCGCCCTGATGAACGACGACCTCAATACGCCCCTGGCGGTCGCCGAGCTCTTTGAGGCGGTGTCTGCGGCCAACACCGCCGCGGACGAGGGTCACGAGGGAAGCGCCCGACGCCTGGCTAAGTCCGTGAACGTCCTCTTCGGGGCGTTGGGTCTCGCCTTACTGGCCGGTAGCCACCAGGTCGATGAGACCAGTGAGGCGTTGGTCGCCGAGCGAGACGCCGCCCGGGCGCAGCGGAACTGGGCCGAAGCGGACCGATTACGCGACGAACTGGTCGCACGAGGCTGGATCGTGGAGGACGGTCCCGCCGGAACGGTCATCCGCCACCCGTAATTACGCTTGTTATCCAAAGCCCCGACCAAGTAGCGTTAATGCTGAGGTTGCCGTTGTGGTTCCCTCCCAAAACCGGAGTTCCGGAAGTAAAAGTAATCAAGGAGGCCCACAGTGGCTGCAGGAACCGTCAAGTGGTTCAACGACGAGAAGGGCTGGGGATTCATCGCTGTTGATGGCCAGCCCGACGTCTTTGTTCACTACTCGGAGATTCAAGGTGACGGGCGAAAGACGCTCGTCGAAGGTCAGGCCGTCGAGTTCGACATCGAACCCGGCGATCGCGGCCCGTTGGCCAAGCGCGTCGTTCTTAACTAACGACCACTCTTCGAAGTACAGAACCGCCGCCCCGAGGGCGGCGGTTCTGCTTTTGTCACGTCGATATCCACTACGGTACGTTGGTTACTAGCAAGTAACTTCAACGTCAAGGTGTGACTATGTCCGACTTTTCAATGGACCTCAACGAGGACCAGGTAACGCTGCGTGAGTGGGTCCACGGGTTCGCCGTGGACTACATGCGGCCCATCGCCTCGGAGTGGGACGAGCGCGAAGAGACCCCGTGGCCCTTCATCCAAGAGGCCGCCAAGCTCGGCGTCTACGGCGTCGACTTCCTCTTAAACGTCATCAAGGACCCGACGGGCTTATCGATGATGATCGCGCTCGAGGAACTCGCCTGGGGGGACGCCGGGCTCTGTATGTCGATCATGGGCACGAGTCTGGGCGTGGCGGCGATCGTCGCCAACGGCACCCCGGCCCAACAGATGGAGTGGGTGCCCCAGTGTTATGGGACCCCCGACGACATCAAGATCGCCGCCTTTGGCGTCACCGAGCCCGACGCCGGCAGCGACGTCTCCTCGTTGCGCACCCGAGCGATCTACGACGAAGCGAAAGACGAGTGGGTGCTCAATGGCACCAAGACCTGGATCACTAACGGCGGCATCGCCAACGTGCACGTCATCGTCGCTTCAGTTGACCCCAAACTCGGCAGTCGGGGCCAAGCGTCCTTCATCGTGCCCGAGGGCACCGCGGGACTTTCGATGGGACAGAAGTTCAAGAAGATGGGCATCCGCGCGAGCCACACCGCCGAAGTCGTGCTCGAGAACTGCCGCGTGCCCGGCAGTTGCCTCCTCGGCGGTAAGGAGAAACTGGATGAGAAGTTGGCCGCCGTGCGTGAAGGCAAGCGCGCCTCGAGCCAGGCGGCGATGGCGACGTTCGAAGCGACGCGCCCGGCCGTCGGCGCCCAGGCGCTCGGCATCGCGCGCGCGGCGTACGAGTACTCACTGGAGTACGCAAAAGAGCGCAAACAGTTCGGCCGCGCGATCATCGAGAACCAGGCCATCGCGTTCAAGCTCGCGAACATGAAGATGAGCGTGGACGCGGCGCGCCTCCTGATCTGGCGAGCGAGCTGGATGGCGGCGACGCGTAAACCCTTCACGAGCGGCGAGGGGTCGATGTCCAAACTCTTCGCCAGCGAAGCGGCAGTCAAGGTCACCGAGGAAGCCATACAGATCCTCGGGGGCTACGGCTACGTGCGGGACTACCCGGTCGAGCGTTGGCACCGCGACTCGAAGATCTACACGATCTTCGAAGGCACGAGCGAGATCCAACGTCTGATTATCGCGAGGGCCATCTCGGGCGTGCAGATCAAGTAGCGAGGGCCACTGCGATGGTTGGACTTGGGACTCTCACGTCCGTGAGTGAAGCGGCCTCAGATCGCGCCGTAGAGGGCGCTTTGTAACAGATGGAAGTGTACAATGCAACTATGTCCACTTCCGTCAGTCAAGCCCGCGTGTCCCAGCGTGGGCAAACCAATCTTCCCGCCGAACTGAGGCATCGTTGGGGTATCGACGACGGTGGCGAGATCGCCTTCGTTGACCTCGGCGACGCCGCACTGGTTCTTCCCGGAGGAGTGGATCGAGCTATGGCCGAGTTGAAAAGCGTTCTTCGAGTGCGTTACGACGCCGGGCTGGCAGCAATTGACGATCCCGACCTCGCCGATCAGTAGTGAACGTCGTTCTCGACGATCGTCTCCTCATCGAGGAGCTTCTCGTCGGCATCGGTAGACCAGACGTGCAACTTCACACCACCGCCTACTGGTACTACCGCGCCTGCCGAGCGGCCGTTCTGGGCGCTGGTGGGCATCTCTCTGGACCGTTTCGCGAGTTGTACGTGCTCGAACAGGAACGGGCTATTGGTGCCATGCTGCAACTGCCAGAGGACATTGGCCTTCCCGACGCGCGACGTCTCGTGGCGCAAATGGTTGAGATCGCCGGACGCCAACCCCGGTTGAACCTCCTCAACCTGGAAGCAGTGGCAGCAGCGCACGTCCTCGACGCCACAGTCTGGCTATCGCCGGAGGCGGCGAGCGGAGTGTTACCGACGGTGCTTGATGACGAACTCCTTGCGTGGGAAATCGTCACCATCGATTGACGAGGGATGATGCTGCGGATCTCTGATGGGCCACAGAAACACGGACGCCAGTGACTTCACCGATCAAGATACTGACGCTCTGCACCGGCAACATGTCGCGCTCGGTGATGCTCGGCTACATGTTCACCAGCCTGGCTGAGGCGAACGGGCTCGACTGGAGCATCCGCACCGCCGGCACCCACGTCGTCGAGGGCAGCGCNNTCGTGGGCCGACGTCATCGTGACCGCTGAAGCCAACCACGTCAACTTCGTGCGCGCGAACTTCGACGACGGCGCCGACAAGACGGTATTGCTCGGTCAGTTCCTGCTCGAGGCGCCGCTCGACGTTGCCGTCGATGAACAGGTGCGCACCGTCGCACAACTCGTACCCGACGAGGACTTCGACGTCATCGATCCCGCCGGTGGCAATCAGGACGTCTACGACGCGTGCGCCACCCAACTCTGGGCGATGGCCATGGTCTTTCTCACCCTCGTCGAGAGCGACGAGGTCGCTTAGTCGAGTTCGACGGAGCGCAGGCCACCCCAGGCGAGTGTGGCGCTGCGCGCGGCGAGTCGCTCGGCGACGCCGGGCGTCGGTGTGGGCCAGCCCTTGCCTTCTTGTTGGATCAACCACGCCGTCGCGGCGCCTTCGGCGATGCCCACGACGCCGGCGGCCAGTTGACGTCGGTGGTCGGGCTTGATGCGCACGGCGATGAGGGGCTCTAAGAACGAGACGAGCCCGAGTTCGACGTTGCGCAAATCGCCGCGGGTCTCGCCCTCGT
>PKZN01000034.1 GCA_003133075.1 Acidimicrobiaceae bacterium
GTCATCGAGGACAACGCGTCGTTCTACGCGAAGATCCGCCCCTCACTCGAAGCCGGACAGGCGACCGGCTACGACATCATGGTGATGACCAATAACAACCCCGAGTTGGGTTACCTCATCCAGCTCGGTTGGTTGGTGCCGCTCGACCACGCGTTGACCCCGAACTTCGAGAAGTACGCCGGTCCTTTGGTGGTGAATCCGCCCTTCGACCCGGGCAATAAGTACACGATGGCTTGGCAGTCCGGTTGGACCTCAGTGGGGTACAACTCGAGTGTCGTGAAAGATCCCGGCGACAGCGTGCAGTTGCTCTTCGATAAGAAGTACGCCGGCAAGGTAGGGATGCTGGACGACCCATTCGAACTCGGCAGCGTGGGCCTCCTGGCGCTCGGCATCGAGCCGGCCAAATCGACCGAGTCCGACTGGGCCAAGGCGGCGACGAAGCTGCAACAGCAAAAGAGCGACGGCATCGTGGCCGCCTACTACGACCAGAGTTACATCCAGCACTTGAAGAATGGCGACGTCGTGATCTCCCAGTGCTATTCGGGCGACATCTTCCAGGCCAACTTGAACTCGAAGTACCAAGACTTGGTGCTCATGGTCCCCAAGGAGGGCATCATGATCTGGACGGACAACATGATCATCCCGCTGCACGCGGCCAATCCCCTCGACGCACTCACCTGCATGGACTACTTCTACAGTCCCATCACGCAGTCGGTGGTCGAGTACTACAACGACTACATCTGTCCCGTGCCCGACGCCAAGGCGCAGTTGCTCCACCCAACCGGCTGGAACAAAGCGGCCCTCAAAGCCATGGACGCCGAGATTCAGCTCCCCACCTCGGTCACGGCCGACTCGCTCGACGTCTTCCCCGACGCTGCGCGCATCAAGGCGTCGCTGCCGTACTACCCCTTCAAGAACCAGGACGAGATCACGGCGTGGACGAATCTGTTCTTACCGATCATCCAAGGCGCGTAACCCCCCGGCGTCCAGGGGGCTGGGGTAAGCGGCTCGCGCCGTATCTGCTGAGCTTGCCCGCTGGACTGTGGCTCGTCCTGCTCTTCATCGTGCCCCTCGGGGTCATGCTCGTCCAGTCCTTGGAGACCTGTAGCCCGGCGACGGGTCTGTGCACCATGACCTGGAGTTGGGGGGAACTCCCCAGTCAGGTCAGTTTGTACCATCAGCAGTTCATCACGAGTCTGCTCTTCGCCGCGGCGGCGACGGTGATCGACCTGGTGATCGCCTTTCCCATCGCGTACTGGATCGCCTTTTACGGAGGACATCGCAAGAACTTCTTTTTGATCATGCTGCTCGTGCCGTTCTTTGTCTCCTTCGTAATTCGAACCATTGTCTGGGAGTTCATCCTCTCGAACAACGGCATCGTGTTGACCTTCCTCACCCATCACCACCTCGTGCCCTCGGGCTTTCACGTACTCGGCACGAGCTACGCCGTGATCTCGGGACTGGCCTATAACTACCTGCCCTTCACCGCCCTGCCGCTCTACGTCGCCATTGAGCGCATCGATCGACGCGTGCTCGACGCCGCCCACGATCTCTACGCCAATCGCACCTCGGCCTTTCGCCGGGTGATCCTGCCCTTGGCGATGCCCGGCATCTTCGCGGCGTTTTTGTTGACCTTTATCCCGGCTTTCGGCGACTACCTCAATCAAGAGATCCTCGGCGGGGTCTCCAACACCATGATCGGCACGGTCATCCAGAACTCCTTTCTCGTGAACTTCGACTACGCCGGCGGGGCGTCGCTCTCGGTCGTGTTGCTCGCGGTATCTCTCTTAGGTATATGGCTGTACGCGCGACTCCTCGGTACCAGCACGATCAACGAGTACTTATGAGCGTCCAGGACCGACCCGACACGCTGCCAACCCCGCCGCCCGAGCGTCCCGCACGGCGTCGAAGAAAACTCGGTCGCTTCGTGCTGCCGACGTATTCCTGGTTGGTGATCGCCTACCTGGTCTTTCCCATTGCGCTGATGATCATCTACAGCTTCAACCGGGTCGTCGGTGGACTGCAGCAGGTCAGTTTCTCATGGAACGGTTTCACGACCCAGTGGTACCGACAGTGGAGCAACGTGCCGGGTCTGACCTCGTCGTTCTGGCTCTCCATTCGCCTAGCCCTGGTCTCGACGGCGATCGCCACCGTGCTCGGGACCCTGCTCGCGATCGCGCTGGTGCGCTACCGTTCCAACAAATTCCGCGGAAAGGTCGCGGTCGAACAGGTGCTGTTTTTGAACATCGCCGCACCAGAGATTGTGATGGGCGCCTCGTTGCTGGGTCTCTTCGTGACCTTCAACGTGGCCAGGGGCTTCCTCACGCTCGTCCTGGCCCACGTCATGTTCTCCATCGCGTACGTCACCGTCACCGTGCGCGCACGCCTCGCGGGATTTGACCGGTCGTTAGAAGAAGCCGCCTACGACTTGGGCGCGAATCCGCTCACGACGTTCCGCTTGGTGACCTTGCCACTGATCATGCCGGGCGTGCTGGCGGGTGCGCTGATGGCCTTTGCGCTCTCCATCGATGACTTCGTCACGTCGAACTTCGTCAGTGGCACCGCACCACCATTTCCCGTCTGGGTCTACGGGGCGACTCGCGTGGGCATTCCCCCGCAGGTCTTCGTCTTCGGCACGTTCATCTTCATGGTCGGTATTGGTTTTGCGCTCTTGAGCATCATCTTGTCGCGCAAGAAGATCTGAAGCCGACCACAACGCCGACCACCCGGGCGAATCGCCCGGGTGGCAGTTGGTAAAAGCCGTCGTGGTGAACCCCATCACGACGCTTCGCGCGTCGAGGGCCCTACCGTGCCGATAGAACCGGTACGTCACTCGACGTCTCGATCGGCGTGTGCTCGATGGAGCCCGCGTCCGATTCGATGATGGTCGACGTTGCGTCGACGGAGCGGTTCACACCACTCGTAAATCGCGCAGTTGCGCGACGCTGACGGTAACCCGAAATAAGTCCGTCCACACCGATCCAGCTCGACGTGCGCCACATGACAAGGAGGACGACTGCGAAGAGGGCGTAGAACGCGGTCACGCTCGCCGTGCCCGACATGACGTAGGTGAACAGCAGCGCGAGACTGGCGATCGACGCAATCGGCGTTAAGAAGCCAACCACGAGGCCAGCGCCGATTGCGAACTCCGCCACGGCAACGAGGACGCCGATCCAGCCGGCGTTCGGTACGACGAAACTGTGGAGGAAACTACCCCACCAGCTGTAGGCCGGTACGCCGTGCGACGCGAAACCCTTGACGCCGGCACCGTGCAGAAACGCGGTGCTCTCGGCACCCCACAACTTGGAGATACCAGCCTGGAGCCACATGATCCCCAACCACACACGCATCGCGGTCCACACGAGCGCGGCGTACTTCGAGCGTTGTAATCGGTACAGGGGACGCGGCGTGGCGACCTTTGAAGGATCACCGACGAGTCCGAGAAGGCTTGCCATGGGCAACCTGCTTTCTGGTCTCGCTTATCAAGACCTCAAAGTCAGTGTGCACCCCGCGCGATGCGCGCTCCTAGGGAAGAAAGGTCCCTCACCTAGGGTACAAAGTCCTCAATTCGCCACCGCGTCTCGGCATTCGCGTCGAATTCGACACAGTCTTCAAGAGATTGACATCCAACGTGGCAAATTCGTCGTCCGCGAGTCTCTATTCTTCAGACGCGATCAAGTTGAAAGACGGTGCGCAGATGTGGAAACGACGATGGCGAGGAGCGGGTGCGGTGGCGATGGGGGCCATCCTTGTCTCGTCGCTTGGCTGGACGTCGTTCGCAGGTGCCGCGTCCTTCAGCGCGAAATCGGGGGCGGAGACTGCCACGGCGAGTTTCGCGGGTACGTTTCCGAAGTTTCGCGACGTCACGCTGGTGGTACGGCGCTCGGGGCGGATTGTCGATCAACAGCCAGTGCGCTCGAAGTGGTGCGGCGGCGCGTGTGGGCCGAACTCGTATCCCTCGCGCGCCTCGGTCATCCGTTTCGCCCGCCTGGGATCAAGTGAGAACCGTGACGTGGTCCTCTCTCTCTACAGCGGGGGCGCTCACTGCTGCACGATCGAACAGGTGTACGTGCCGCAGAACCCGTCGAAGCGCTTTGAGGAAGTGGAGCACGACTTCGGTGATCCCGGGGTCCGGTTGATGCCGATTGGGGTGGACGGCAGCGACGTCTTTGTGAGCGCGAATGACGCCTTCGCGTACAAGTTCACCGACTACGCCGCATCCGGCATGCCGATAGAGATCCTCGCGTTTAGTGGCGGCACCTTCCACAACGTGACCCGCAAGTTCCCCCAGCTCATTGCCAAGGACGCCGACCAGTGGATTCACGCATTCCGAGCCGATGCGGCGTCGCACTACAGCGACACCGTCGGCGTCGTCGCGGCCTGGGTCGCCGACGAAGACATGCTCGGAAGGGCGGCCATCGCTCAGCAGTTCTTGCAGCGTGAGGCAGCCGAGGGACACCTCAACAGCGCATTGGGTTCGTTTGAACCCCACGGCGAGCACTACGTCAGCGTCCTGGAGACCTTTCTTCACCGGCAGGGTTACTCGCGATAGAGAGTTCGGCGCGCATCGGGACCTGAAGCGATATGAATGCCACTGGCCCTTGTCGTCTTGAGTCGAAACCTTAAGCGCGGCTTTGTATAACTGACGAGTGTCGGCACTATGTGCTGCCTGAAGTGCGTCCGTACCCGCACCGCATTTATTGCGCAGACCGGGTGAAGTGTCGATCGACCGACGATTGGACGAAGCCGGAACTGAGGTAGAGGTGACGGGCGGTCGCCGAACTGAAGCCAACTTTTAAACGTCGAGCACCCTTACGGGCGAGTAGGTCGAGGCCGTTCGACAACAACATTCGCGCGATGCCACGTCTTTGGTAGCCATCCAGTACGCGCATCGGCTCGAGTTGTCCGACGAGCGTTATCGGGTCGAACCAGAACAACGCATAGCCAGCGAGAGCTCCGTCCCAATCTTCAACAGACAGATCGAATGTCGGGTCGTACAACGAGCACTGGCTCAGTCTTTGTTCGACGAGTTCCCCATTTCGAGCAGTCATCGGATGAGGACGACCCGACGGCGCCGCGCGATTGACGATTGAGAAGCCATCGACCGTTGTGACGAGGGGGAGTGCAGTGGCGTCCATCCAGGCGGTGCCCGATACGTCGTGGTCCTCCGTGACAAAGCCACTCCCGATGACGAGCTCGACGAGCGTCGTGTCGTTTTCGCTCAGGAGTACTTCGAGCGCGCCGCCCCCATGTCCGGCGGCGGCCTCTAACGTCGCCACCCAGACTTCTTGCTCATTGACGATCGAGGGGGCGACGAAGACGTCCGCTTGCCAGGTCTCTTCCCAAGCGGTCAGACCTGCCGCGGCCACGGGCCCGAACTCGTCGAACCAGACCGGCAGCGCGAGGTCGTCCGTGACGCGAGAGCGACGCCACCACCACTGCAGGTCGGAAGCTTCCCACATCCCAGAGAGCGGATTGGCCAGACGAGCACGTTGCAAGACAGTGGTCGTGGCGTCGAGCCGCTGGAGACCCCGAAGCAACTCTCGTCGCACAGCCACATCCAGATCCTACGTTGGCAACTCGCTGGGAGCGATCTGGACCGCTGCCGGCGACCAAATGTTGCCCAGTTCGGCGATGTCCTTCACGTCCTCGTCGCCTAGAGACCGAGGCGCGCTAGGTAGCCAACGCCCATGACCGCCGCTTCGCACCCCAGTCGTGCGAGTGACTCAACGTCCGCGTCATTTCGTACCCCGCCAGCCGCGACGACCGCGATGCCACTGGCGCACGCGACCTTGTAGAGCTCGAGGTCCGGTCCCCGCATCGTCCCGTCGCGCTCGATTGCGGTGACGTGGAGGCGAACGACGCCCGCGCTACGGCATCGCTCAAGTGCGTCCTCCAGGGTGACCTCCGATAAATCGGTCCAGCCCCGAACGCCGAGTCGGCCGTCTTTGATATCCAGTGCGGCCACGAGTTGGTCACCNNGCCTCGTGAGCCGCCTCGACGGATCTGATCCCACCGGAGACCTGAAGAGGAATACCCAGCGCGGCCGATCGACATCGTTCGACGATCTCGGGTCGCAGCGACCCGTCGCGAGCACCTTGCAGGTCCACGACGTGAATGAGTGACGGTCCCGTCGCGACCAGTCGCGACATGAAGGACTCCAATGGCTGACGGAAGAGGACGCGGTCGTAGTCGCCCTGTTCGAGGCGAACGGCGTCCTCGCCGAGGAGGTCGAGGGCGGGGATTACTTGCATAGCAGCGAAGTAGCATACTAGCACGCGAACACGATCCGCCGAGCTGTGGGAGCCTAAGGTCTTAGATAGTCCTTCGTGGAGGGGCGGCGTTCATCGGGCGGAGAGGAAGTAGCGACGTGGGTAGCAGCTTCCGTGAATTCTTCGTCGTCATCGCCGAGTCGGCGGCGACGTTGATTGGTTTGCTGTTCGTTGCGGTCACCGTCGTTCGGGGTCGATCGCAGGAGCAGTCCAAGGAGATCGGCGAGTTCCGAGCGGCGGCGTCGCTGCTGGCGTTCACCAATGCGCTCGTGGTGTCGCTTTACGGACTGGTCCCGGGCAACGGGTTCGGCTACCCGACGTTCATCATGGGCCTAATCGGGATGCTCTTCGCGGCGGCGGGCGTGCGCGCGACGCTCGCCCAGCCCGCCGAACAACAGCGTCGCTGGCACCAACTTCTCTTGATCCTCGGCTTGGTCGCGGTGTTCGGGTTCCAGATCGTTTACGGACTACGACTGATTGGCCACCCCGGTTCGCGTGACTCTCTCGAGATCGTCGGGGATGTGTTGATCGCCTCACTCCTCATCGGCATCGGCCGGGCCTGGGAGCTGGTTGGCACGTGGAACGCCGGGATGTTCGCCTCGGTGCGGTACATCTTTGGTCGAGGTGGCCCACCCGAGTGATACGGGCCACGACCAGTCGACTTGCGTAGTAGCGAATTAGCATGCTAGCATCTGAGCATGACCAGTGGAAAAGTAGTTGCCGCCGAGGCGAGCCCCGAGACCGCGACGCGGTTCGACGAACTCGTCGAGGCCTTTGCCCGACTTCGCGATCCCGCGACCGTGGCCGCGTTCATGCGCGACCTCTGCACCACGACCGAACTCGACGCCATGGGCCAGCGTCTCCAGGTCGCTCGGCTCGTTGACGAGAGTGTGCCCTACCAGGAGATCTCGCGCCGTACGGGCGCTTCGACGGCCACGGTGACGCGCGTCGCCCAGTGGCTGCACCACGGTGAAGGGGGCTACCGCGCCGTGTTGAAACAGGCTCGCCGATGACGCGCCGCCTGACGATGGCGCTGCCCTCCAAGGGCCGACTGCGCGAACCCTCGTGGGCGTTGCTGGAGGCGAGTGGCGTCTCACCCCAAGAGCCCGGTGAGCGGATGCTCCAGGCGCACTGTCGCAACGCCGACATCGATCTTCTCTTCGTGCGGGCCGATGACGTGCCGGAGTATGTCCAAGACGGCGTCGTGGACTGCGGCATCACGGGCCTCGATCTCATCTACGAACGCGAGTGCAGCGTTGAGGTACTGCTGAAGCTCGGCTACGGGACCTGTTCGCTGCAAGCGGCGGTGTCCACCGAAGACACGGCGACGAGCATTGAAGAGTTAGAGGGTCGCCGCATCGCCACCTCGCACCCGCGCATCGCCGCGAAAGCGTTGGCGGACCGTGGCGTGAGCGCGGAGATCGTCACGGTGGCGGGATCGGTGGAGATCTCGCCCCGACTCGGCTTGGCCGACGCGATCATCGACCTCGTCTCAACCGGCAGCACCCTGCGCACGAACGGTCTGCGTTCCATTGGGGTTCTCTTCGAGTCAGAGGCCGTGCTCGTGGGACGAAGGAACTCGAAAGACTCTGAAGCGCGCCGCACCTTGACGACGGTGCTGGGATCGGTCATCAACGCGCGGGCTAACCGCTATCTCCTCTGCAACGTCGCGAAGGAGCGACTGAGCGAGGTGACCGCGGTCCTGCCGACGTCGGGTTCGCCGACGATCATGGATCTCGCCACGCCCGGTGTGGTGGCGGTCCACGCGCTGGTGCCCGCGGCCGATATCTGGTCATTGCTTCCACAACTCGAAGCGGCCGGCGCGACGTCCATCTTGACNNTCGAAGCCCGAACGCGCCGTCGCCTACGGCGACATCCCCACCGCGGCCGTGCTCGCCGCCGCGGAGAACGTGCGAACCTGGCACGCCGCCCAGCGACCGGCGGACCTCATGATGGAAGTAACGCCCGGTGTGACCCTCGAGCGCCGATGGTCGCCGCTTCGCTCAGTGGGGATCTACGTACCCAAGGGACTGGTGTCGTCGCTCATCATGAGTGCCGTCCCGGCCCAAGTCGCGGGTGTCGAGCGCATTGTCGTGTGTACACCGCCCAACGGTTCTGCGGCGGTAGCCGCGACGGCCGCGTTATTGGGCATCGACGAAGTGTGGGCGATCGGCGGCGCGCAGGCCATCGCCGCGATGGCCTACGGCACCGAGTCGATCCAACCGGTCGACAAGATCTTCGGTCCCGGAAGTGGCGCGGTCAACACCGCCAAGCTTTTGGTGAGTCGCGACGTGGCAATCGACCTGCCCGCGGGACCGAGCGAGATCGTGGTCGTCGCGGACGAAGGGTTCGATGAAGTCATCATCGCCCAGGAACTGGCGGCGCAGATGGAACACGGCGCCGACTCCAAGGCCTACCTCGTGCGCGTCGGTGACGACGTCGAAGCCGCGCTCGCCGAGGTCGAAGGCTACGCCGCCGAGCACGTCGCGTTGCTCGGCGAGCGAGCCGAATCCTTAGCCGGTCGGATTCGCAACGCCGGGGCCGTCTTCGTCGGACCGTACTCGCCGGTGCCGGCGGGGGACTACGCGACCGGTGGAAACCACGTCCTGCCGACCGGGGGCTGGGCGAAGTCGACGGGCGGACTCGGTCTGGAGGCGTTCATGAAAACGGTCACCGTGCAGCGCGTCAC
>PKZN01000091.1 GCA_003133075.1 Acidimicrobiaceae bacterium
CGCGGGCGCGAATCTCGTGATCAACTACGAGGCGCCGGTCCCCTGGGGCCTTCGACGAGCGCACTTCCACCCGCTCTCGAGTGACGACCCACGGATCGAGGCCGAACGATTCTTTCGCCGCATCATGGGTGATCCATCGTGGGAGCGACTGAGCGAACAGCAACGTGAGTCTCGCCGTCGTGACGGCGTCGCGTTGCTCAACGACCTCCAGACGGTTCGACAAGCCGAGGCGCCCTTCAACCTGGCCGATCTGCGCGTACCTCTGACTTACGCCTACGGCGACGAGGCCGAGTACTACCGCGCGCTGGCCAGCGAACTCGAGAAGGTCAATCCCCTTATTACGACGCGCGAACTCACACAAGCCGGTCACGCGGCGCACCTGAAGAACGCCGAACAGCTCTCATCCCTGATCGAAGAACGGTGGAGCGCGTGCGCGTCGGCGTAGCGGGCTCCTCGGGCCTCATCGGTCGATCGCTCGTCGCAGCGCTCGAGCAGCGTGGCGACGTCGTGGTGCGCTTCCTTCGACCAACCACGAACGACGTAGGAGAGAACACGGTGCGCTGGGACCCCGCCAACGCTGACGTCGATGGCGACGCTCTGCGCCGGGCCGAACTTGACGCCGTCGTCAATTTGGCCGGGGTGGGCATCGGCGATCGTCGGTGGTCGGCCGCGCGAAAACGCGAGATCCTCGATTCGCGAATCGCGGCGACGACGACGTTATCCCGCGCCGTCAGCGAGACCAGCGTCGGGATGTTCGTCAACGCGTCGGCGATCGGGTGGTACGGCTCACGCGGCGACGACGTCCTCGATGAGACGTCACCGCGAGGTACCGGATTCTTATCCGACGTGTGTCAAGCGTGGGAGGACGCCGCTGCACCACTGAGCGCAACCGGCACGAACGTCGCCTACCTACGAACGGGCATCGTCTTTGACGCGCACGGCGGCGCATTGCGACAACAGCTTCCACTCTTTCGCTTCGGTCTAGGCGGTCGCTTCGGATCGGGTCGTCAATGGATGAGTCCGGTGTCCCTCGCTGACGAGGTCCGCGCGGTGTTGTGGATCTTGGATCATCGCTTGAGCGGACCGATCAACGTCGTCGCGCCCTCTCCACTGACAAACCGTGACTTCACGCGCATCCTCGCTGGCGCGCTGCACCGCCCCGCGTTCTTCGCCGTGCCCCAATTTGCGTTGGGCCTCGTGTTGGGCACCGAGATGGCGGAGGAACTCGTCTTCGTGAGCCAACGAATAGTGCCCACGGTGCTGACCGAATCTGGATTNNGCGACGTGATGCGCGCGCAGCGCGAAGGAACGCTGCTTTGGGTGAAGCGGTCACTCGACGGGGTTGTCCACCACGAACCGGGGTCAAATTCGCACGTTGAGAATTCTCGGTGAAGCGTCGCTCCCCCTGATCGTGACCCGTTCCTAGGAAAAGCCTCAAGTACAGTTGTCCTTGACCCTTTGACGCGGTTGGCATCTCGTTCCCGCTTCGGTCAGCACTGGCAGGCACTCACGAATGAAGTTCTCCCTTAAGACGAGAGTCACCGTTGCGTTCCTCATCGTCGCGAGCGCTCTCCCGCTCGCCCTCTCGGGTGCCAACGGCGGGGCGAGCACACCGGGGGGAACCATCACCTTCGCCGAGGCGCCCGGGGCCGCGCCGACGTGGATCTTCCCCTACACGGGCTATCAGGACTTCTCGGCCTCGAACCTGAACCAGTTCCAACAGTTGATGTATCGACCCCTGTACTTCTTTGGACTCGGTGCGAGCGCCGCGTACGTACCATCGCTGTCCCTCGCGGAGACGCCGCAGGTCAGCAAGAACGGTAAGACCGTGATCATCGACCTCAAGGGCTGGCGGTTCGCCAACGGTGAGATCGTGGACGCGTCGTCGGTGATGTTCTTCTTGAACCTCTACGACGCCGACCCCACGAGTTACGGCGCCTACACCCCGGGTCTCGGGATCCCCGACCAAGTCGCCACCGCCAGTGGTTCCGGTCTTCGCGTCGTGATTCGCATGAAGAACGCCGTCAATGCGAACTGGTTTCTTTACAACTATCTCTCCGAGATCACGCCGCTGCCCGATAGTTGGGACGTGACCGCCGCGCACGTCGCGGGACGTTGCGCCACGGGTGCCTACGGCGCCGTATCGACCAAAGCCTCATGCAAGGCGGTCGAGGCGTACCTCGACAAGATGGCGGGCGCGACGACGACGTTCACCTCGGCGTTCTGGCAGGGAGGGGACGACGGACCGTGGCGTCTCGCGAGTTTTGACGCCCAGGGCGACGCGACCTTCGCCGCGAATGCCCGTTACTCGGGACCCCAGCGCGCCCAAGTGCACTACGTAAAAGAGATCGCCTACAGCTCGGAGGCGACCGAGAAAGCTGATTTGCTGGCGGGCAAACTCGACCTGGGCTACCTCGACCTCAGCGATCTGACGAGTCCAGCGCCAAAGCCAGGGGCGGTCGGCGCGAACCTGGCTGGGCTCAACGCCAAATATCGCCTGTCCGCTGTGGCGCCCTACGCCGTTAATTTCGCCCAGATCAACTACTCGACCTCCAACCCGCTCCAAGCCGTCTTCCAACAGCTCTACTTCCGTCAAGCGCTCCAAGAGTCCTTCGATCAGCCGAGCGTGCTGCGCAGCGTCGACCAGAACTACGGCGTACTCGGTTACAGCCCGCTCCCCACTGACGCGCCTACGGCACTCAGTAAAGTCCCGTCCAGCCCCTACGCCTTTAACGCCACCGCCGCCAAGACGCTCCTCTCCTCACACGGTTGGACCGAGAACGCGGGCGTCATGGCTTGTACCGCACCGGGCACGGCGGCGAGCGAGTGTGGCGCCAACGTCGCCGCGGGCACGACGTTGAGTTTCTCCTTGATGTACGTCACAGGTGACCCGACCGTCGATGACACCGTCGACGCCATGGTCTCTGACTGGGCGACCATTGGCGTGGACGTCACCGCGACGGCGAATACGTTCAACAATCTCGCGACGTCCTGCACCGTGGGTAGTGGCACCTCGTGGTCCATGTGCTGGTCGGGTGCGCCGTGGGCCTACGAGCCGAACTTCTACCCTTCGGGCGACCAGATTTTCCTCACGGGTGCCAACTCCAACTGGGGCGGCTACGCCAGTCCGCAGATGAACGCGTTAATCAACGCCGACACGACCGGCGCCGCGTCACTGAGCGCGTACGAGCAGTACGCCGCCGACCAGGTGCCCGTACTGTTCATGCCCAGCGCGGAGAGTCTGATCGAGACGAGTCGAGCGTTGCAGAGTTCGATTGGCTGGTCGCCGAACGCGCTGGGGAACTTCCTTCCCGAGTATCTGCATTTTTGATCAACGACGCTTCCTCGAACCGTCAATGACACGAGCCACGGGTGACACCGCGCGCCACAAGTGAGAGCCCGCAACTGGTGAAAATGACCGCAAGCAGAAAAAGTTCGTATCCAAACGACCTCTGACACGCCAGAATTAACACTCAGGTAATCGTGCGGGATGCGTCCATGACGTGCTTTGCGCACTCTCCACGCACGATTGTGGAGAAATCATCAGTCAGTGATATCACCGTGAGTCCTGATGGTACGGTTCTTTCCTCGTAAAGCAGGCACGAAAAGGACTGCATAACTGCTCAATGTTGTGCGCCCGTGGCGAACTTGTTTCACCCCAGTAGTCCCGATACAGTTGCCAACAGTCATCCGAGACGGGTGCGTAAACAGGACGTGACCATACATCGTGGTACGGGGAGGCAATACAACATGCAAGTAGGAACCAAGCTTCGGCTTTTGGTGACCATCGCGGC
>PKZN01000067.1 GCA_003133075.1 Acidimicrobiaceae bacterium
CGAAAGTGCTTAAGGCGACCTTGACGGAACACCCTTGCGCATGTAATGTGACTCTCTGAATTGTAGTTTCTCTGTTTATTGTAGTTAAGTTCCGGGGGCGTTAGGGCAGGGGGGGAATGCTAGCGATTGATGGCGTGACCGTCCGTTTTGGCGGGGTGAAAGCGGTCGACGACTTCTCGGCCCAAGTAGCCGACGGTGAGATCTGCGGTCTCATCGGACCCAACGGCGCGGGAAAGACCACGCTCTTCAACGTCATCACCCGCATTATGCAGCCCAATTCGGGCCGCATCACTTTCGATGGCGCGGACCTTCTCGCCGTGCGGCCGCACCGCGTCGTTCGACTCGGCATCGCCCGCACGTTTCAGAACCTCGCCCTCTTTCCAACGATGAGCGTGCTCGAGAACACGATCGCCGGCGCCTTCTCCCGCGCTCGAGTGAGCCTGGTCGAATCGGCCGTATGTTGGCCCCCCGCCCGACGCAACGACCGCGACCTGAGGGACGAGGCCTNNGTACTGGGTGACCTGATCAAGCACATCCGCGAGGAGTTCCAACTCTCGGTGCTGCTCGTGGAGCATCACATGGGCCTCGTGATGGGCATCACCGACCACGTAGTCGTCATGGATAACGGCGTCAAGATCGCCGACGGTCTTGCGAGTGAGGTGCGCGACGACCCCAAAGTGCTCGACGCGTACCTGGGGCGCGCGTCGTGAGCCTGCTCGAGATCACCGACCTTCGCGGCGGGTACGGCCCTTCGATGGTCCTGCACGGGATCTCGCTCAGCGTCGATGAGGGTGAGATCGTCGTCGTGCTCGGGGCGAATGGCGCCGGGAAGACCACGACGATGCGAGCCATCTCCGGACTCATCTCCTCCAAGGGGGCCATCACCCTCGACGGCCGCTCGATCAGTGGCTTACACCCCGACAAGGTTGTCGGAGCGGGAATCTCGCTCGTGCCCCAGGGACGCGGCACCTTCGCCAAGTTGAGTGTCGAGGACAACCTGCAAGTGGGCGCTGCGAAACGGCGGGACCGCGCGGGTGTGAAGGACGACCTCGAGCAGTGGTACGAGGTGTTTCCACGACTCGCCGAGCGTAAGAAACAACCGGCCGGCACGCTCTCGGGTGGCGAGCAGCAGATGCTCGCNNATCGCCCGGGCCCTGATGAATCGGCCACGACTGTTGTTGTGCGACGAGCCGAGCCTCGGCCTGGCACCCATTGTGGTGCGTGAAGTCTTCGCACTCTTAACGCGCATCAACACCGAGCAGAAGACCGCGATGTTGATCGTGGAGCAGAACGCGCAGCTGGCCCTCGAGATCGCCAGTCGCGCCTATGTCCTCGAAACCGGAACCGTCGTCACCGAAGGTACCGCGGCGTCGTTGCGCGACAGCGACGCCGTGCGCCGCGCGTACTTAGGGTATTAGGAACTCGCGTGCAACTCTTCCTCGAGTACCTCTTCGACGGCATCAGCAACGGGGCGATCTACGCGGCGCTCGCCCTCGCGCTCGTCATGGTCTTTCGTGGCACCGGCACCATCAACTTCGCTCAAGGCGAGATGGCCCTCTTCACGACCTACATCGCGTGGGGGCTGACGACCAAGAACGTGCCGATCATCCTCTGCCTGCTCATTGCGACCGGGGCCGGCTTCGTACTCGGCGCGGTGACCGAGCGCGTCCTCATTCGCCCCATCGAGCGCAAGAGCCTGCTCGCCACACTGATCGTGCTCCTCGGCCTCTTCCTCGCGCTCAACTCGCTCGACGGCATCCTCTGGGGCAACGAGAACTACACGATGGCGAGCCTCTTCCCCAACAAGGTCAGCTCCTTCGTCAGCGTCGGGGGCGCTCGACTCTATTGGGCGAATCTCGGGCTGTGGATCCTCGTCGCCGTGATCGTGGGCGCGATGTTCCAGCTCTTTAACCACACGCGTCTCGGACTCCACATGCGCGCCACAGCCTCCAACCGGGAATCGGCGTCGCTGTCGGGCATCGCCGTTGGTCGCATCCTCATGCTCGGCTGGGGNNATCCTCATCCAGGCCTCGGCGGCCGCGCTCTTGGGCGGTTTGGACTCGCCCGGTGGCGCGGTGATCGCCGGGCTGATGTTGGGAGTCGTTGAAGCGCTCTTATCTGGCTACGTCTCGGTCATCGGAGGACAACTCGAAGAGGCGATCGCTTTCGTGGCCATTGTCTTGGTCCTGCTCGTGCGGCCCCAGGGACTCTTCGGTTCAAAGGAAGTTGAGCGAGTATGACCGCGCCCGATACCCGCGCACTGCCCACGCTGCCCCTCCAGATCAACCAGGGTTCGCCGACGCACCGATTCCTCCAGGTATTCGGCCTCGTGCTACTCGTGGCGTTGGCGTTCCTGGGCTCGAGGGCCAACTCCTTCCAGGTCGGTCTGTTGACCCAGGCGCTCATCTACGCGACGGCGATCGCGGGGCTCAACCTCGTCACCGGTTACACCGGGATGCTGTCGATTGGTCACTCCGCGTTCTTCGGCATCGGTGCGTACACGACGGGCATCCTGGTGACCGAGCGCAACTGGAATCCGCTGACGACGTTCATCGTCGCCTTCGCGCTGTGTTTCATCGTCGGTCTCATCGTCGGTCTGCCGGCGCTGCGCATCCGCGGCATCAACCTCGCGCTGGTGACGTTGGCGCTCGCCGTGGCGTTCCCCGAACTCATCGACCGCTTCCCGGGGCTCACCGGGGGGACCCTCGGGCTCAACGTCACGCTCACGAGCCTGCTCCCACCGCACTGGACCGGCATCGGCATCCAGAATCGCTTCGAGTACTACTACTGGATCTCGGTCGTCGTGCTCGCGCTGGTCTTGGTGCTCTGTGCCAACCTGACTCGAGGACGAACGGGTCTGGCGATGCGCGCGACGAGAGACCGCGAGACCGCGGCCACCGCCGTTGGCATCAACTTGGCCTGGATCAAAGTGTTCACCTTTGGCGTCTCGGCCGCGGTCACCGGGGTCGCCGGCTCGGTGTTCGCGATGTACCTCGGCTCGTTGTCCGCGGACTCGTCTTTCACGTTGACCCTGTCGATCACGCTCATCACCGGGCTCGTCATCGGCGGCGTCGCCACGGTGATTGGTCCCATCATCGGAGGGCTCGCGGTCATCTACATCCCGCACTGGACCGAGGGCATCCACCAAGGAGAGACCGAGGGCCTCTTCTTCGGGGTGATTCTTATCATCCTCATGTTCGTCATGCCCGACGGGCTCATGGGCCTGACGAAACGTCTCACGCGCCACGTCGTGCGAATCAAGCCCCGCGCGCCCACGGGCCCGCGCCCGAGCGACGAGGAACTCCTCGTCGCTCACGACCAGATCGCCCACCCAGATCCCGAGGGGAAAGGAGACACCACGCTCGCGCTGTCCTAGTCACACCACGGTGTTCTAGTCGCGCCCGTTCTCTCCTCGTGAGAGAAGGAAGTCACCCCGTAGTAATGAGGTCAACCGATCTCGATGAAGCAGTCCAACTAGGAGAAGGGAAGTACATGAAAGCGAAGTTAACGATTTTCAGCGCATTCTTGATCGCCGTCACCTCACTGGTGATCTCGGTCGGAGGATCCGCCGCCAACGCATCACCGTCGTCGAGTGTGTACACAATTAATACGTCCACCTGTCCGACAACGGCCACCCAAAAGATCACCGGCACCCTCACGCTCGGCGTCTCGGGACCGATTTCCGGTCCCATCGCACCGTTCGTGGACGCCTACGTCCAGGGCATCAAGGACCGCTACGCGTACCAGAACGCCCAGGGCGGGATCGGCGGCGTGAAGTTAGCGGTGACGGCGGAAGACGACCAGTTCAACCCGGCGATGACGAAGTCGAACGTCGACGGCTGGATCCAGTCCGGCGCCGTACAGGCGGTCACCACCTTTGGATCAGGTCCCTTGGCCGCAGCTGCCCCGGACCAGAACCTGGCGTGCCTGCCGATGTTGTTGGCGTCAGCGTCGGCCGACCAGTACCGCGACATCAAGGAGTACCCGTGGACGACGGAGTTCCTCCCGTCGGACCTCGTGGAGGAGTCTGCGGAAGTAAAGGTGATCCAGGCCACGTTCCCCAAGGACAAGGTCATCACGGTCGCCGTCGCGGAAGACGAGACCGGTTCAGGTGCCGCCTACTTAGCGGGCATGAAGGCCGCCGTTAAGGGTACGAACGTCCGAATCAAGGCGATTGTCCCCTTCGTCAACCCGGCCACCGCGGCAATCACCCTGAAGAAGGACAAGGCGGACGCCGTCTTCGGCGCGCTCGTCGTTCCCGAGTGCTTGCAGCTCACTGAGGCCATGGCGCGAGTCGGCTACAAGCCCAAGCTCACGGTGCAGGCATCGAACTGCGGAAGCGCCGCTTTGATGTTCGCGCCGGCCGGTGGCGCCGCGAACGGACAGAAGCTGGTGTTCTGGGAGAAGGACCCCGGCAACCCGCTCTACACGAACGACCCGGGCTGGAAGGCCTACGTCGCGGACGCCACGTCCGTCGACCCGACCGCGGCAGTAGACAACACCTACTACGAGACCGGGTACATGACCGCTGACATGGAGGTCAACTCCTACCAGACCGCGGCCGCTTCGTCCGCGGGCCTCACCGAGGCGAGCATCATGCAGGCGGCGCGCAATCAGAACTACCAAGAGCCGCTGTTCATCAACGGCCTGAAGTGGATCATGAACGCCAAGGAGGCGTACGGCATCATGAGTTTGCAGCCGCTCGTCTACTCCTCCAAGACCAAGAGCTTCAACTACGTTGGCAAGCTCATCAACACCTGCCCGCAGGTCCTTGGGGCCAAGAACTGCACCGGCGGTCTCTAAGCCAGTAGTTCCCACGCAGTAGCACCACCAGCAGCGCAGCACACCACGAGGAGTCGCTCCGGCGACTCCTCGTGGTGTGAGTGGCGCACGTTGACGTAGTACCAATCAGGGAGATCGAATGGCGCATCGAGTGATCATCTGGGCCACCGGGGCCATTGGCAAGACGTGTCTGCGCGCGGTCCTGCAGCGACGCGACCTCGAACTCGTCGGTCTCTTCGTCTACAGCGAGCGAAAAGAGGGCGTCGACGCGGGAGTCATCGCTCGATTTCCCGAAACCGGCGTGCTCGCCACGAGAAGCCGTTCGGAGATCCTGGCCCTCGACGCCGACCTGGTGATCCACACCGCCCGACTCCAGGTTCCCTACGAGACGCACGACGAGGACATCATCGCCCTGTTGCGCTCCGGCAAGAACGTCATCACGACGGCGGGCAATCACTACCCCCAAGCCCACGGCGCCGAGCGGGCCCGACGTTTCGAAGCGGCGTGTCGCGAGGGCAACTCGACGCTGTACGGCGTAGGCATGAACCCGGGGTTCTTGTTAGAGCGGATGGTCCTCGGACTGACCGGACTCTGTGTCGACCTCGACTCGGTCGAGGTCGAAGAACTGCTCGACGCCTCCACGATGCCCGATCCGGACTTCGTCTTCAACGTCATGGGCATGGGTGGGTCGATCGACGACGTCGATCTCTTCTCGGGCGCACTCCCCCATCTCTTCGACCAGCTCTACGGCGAAGCCATCCAGTTCTTCGGCGACCGAACGGGGGTCGCCTTCGATCGCATCGAGTCCGACCATAGAGTCCTGCCCGCCCTGCGCGACCTCGAGGTCAATGCCGGGACCATCACCGAAGGGACTATCGCGGCGACCGAATGGCGCTGGCACGGGATTGTCGAGGGTCGACGGTTCGTGACACTGTCGGTCATTTGGACCATGGACCCGACGATGGAGAGCTACCGCGGGCGCGATCACTGGCGCGTCGAGATTCACGGAAAGCCCGAGCTCCATCTCACGCTCAACATGACTGATCCGACGGACAGCCCCTATAAGACCAAGGCCGGTCAGTACATCACGGCCGGACCGGTTATGAACGCCATCGACGACGTGATCGCCGCGCCTTCTGGCATCTTCTCGCCCGCGGTCTTCGCGCCCTATCGACGGTCCCTTAACTAGAGGGTGAACCCTCCGACGCCAATCTGCTTTCGAACGAGCACCTGATCGCACACCGAGCAGTAGAGCGTCGGGACGAGTTCGCTCTTGCACTCCAAGTGCGTGAACGTCAACGCGGGGCCTTCGGGCGACCGGAACCAGTGATCGCCCCAGTAAATGAGCGTGATGATCAAGGGGAAGACGGCCTCACCCTTGGTACTNNCCGATGTCACAGAACGTCTTCAGTCGGTCGGCCACGATCAGCGGCGGCGCGGTCATCAACTGGAGGAAGTCCGTGAATCTGGTTGCGCCGAAGAGAGCCGCCGCGAGCGCGGTCGCGGACCATCGATTCCCGAGCAGGGAGATGGTCTCTGAGTAGAGACCGATGCCGCCGTTGTCGGGCGTCACACTGCGCCGCCTCGTCGTCGCCCTCGGGACCGAGCGCTCGAAGGAACCACTCGGTCCGAAGGCGCCGCGAACATTTTTTACCGTCGCCGGCTTCTTGCAGTTGCCACACTTCAGTACCGGCAACGCTTCGTTCCCACACCCCATGTGCACCATGGGCGGCAGGGGAACCGGACGGTCCTTCACCCACTGCGACTCCCAGCCCCAGATCGTCACGAAGCCCTGCCAGAGATCCTTGCCGCATTCGGTCAGGCGGTACTCGTGGCGCAGCGGTCGCTTCTGGTACGGCACGCGAACGAACACGCCCGCTTCGATGAGGCCATTGAGACGAGCGGCCAGCACCGAATTGGCGATTCCCAGTTGGTCGTGCCAGACCTTGTAGCGACGAGCCCCGAGGAACGCCGAACGGATAATGAGCAGGTTCCACTCGTCGCCGAGGAGGCCCAGGGTAAAGGCGACGGAGTTCTCGCCGCCTTCAACGGTCTCGCTCGCTGCGACCATCGCCGTTACCGGCGCTCATCCGTGTTCGCCATGGTGCAACGAAGCTCCATGGCTATCGACATGGCACTCACACTACCGGTGCACCCAGAACGGGACGGGGAGCCGCGTCAACGCGTCACGATGTCGCGACGTCGCCGCGCACGTGCTGATCGAGAGAGAAGTTGACAACGCCCTCACGTGCCTAACGACGAAAGACCGGATCGTCGGGGAACTTCGTGCCGTGTCGCATCAAGGTCTCGTCGGGGGTGAGGTAACCCCGAACCCAGGTCTCGTTGGATGGAACATCGAGGTTCCACTCCCAGAGCAACTGGCGGTGGGCAATCCCCCACCTACCGTCACGACGTTCCATGCGGTCCACGATCCGCGCCCCCACGAAGCAGTCGAAGCGTTCACCCTCGCTCTTCACGCGCGCGAAGGTCGTGGCGTAGGACTCCACGTGGGCCGCGTCGCCGTCGAGTTCGATCAAGACGTTGCTCAATACGTGGCTCGTCAGACTCTTGGGGTGCGTCACGCTCTTGGCGATGCTCTCGACGTACTCCTCAGCCGGGCCCGCCCAAAGACCACCGTGGTCCTCGGTGGCCCCATCCAGGTAGCACGAACGCACCGTCTCAACGTCGCCTCGGTCCACTGAACGGAAGTACTTCGTGAGCACTTCGGTGATGGCCTGTTTGTCCAGGAGTCCTTGGATCTGATCGTCTCGTTCCGCCATGTCAACCCACCTTCTCGCTGCGCCTCGGAGTGCCCCGGCGACTTCTTGTTCGTGCTGGTGTATTGGTAACTACAGTTAAAAGAGTAACAACTCTTCCTCCGCCGCGCCCGCGATCGTCGCTTCCCCTTACAGGCCGTCCAACAGTCGCGTCATCTGCCGGTCGTACCGGGCGGGGTCTCTCGCGAAGCGCGCCCTCGAATCAATAGCCATGAAGTCGGTGTCCGCCACGTACTCTCCTCGGACGTAGGAGTTCAGTCCGTTTCGCGCCACCGTACGAGGCGACTCCTTCGGGCCGTCGTAGTGAGCGGACATTCGCGTGTCGGTGGAGCCGACGATCAGAGCGCACACCTTGGTGCCCTGGAGTGCTAATTCCGCCCGCGTGATGGTCGAGAGAAAGAGCGCCGCGGCCTTCGCCGGGGAGTAGCCCCCCATGAACGCGGCGGGGAAGGCGCCCGCGACCGAGAGCACGTTGATGATCCCTCCCCCACCATTCGCGCCGAGCACGGGGGCGAAGGCACGGGTCATGTTGAGCACGCCGAAGTAGTTGACCTCCATCTCCTCGCGCGCCACGTCGGGGTCCTTCGCCATCACCAAGCGATCACGCCCGTGAAAGCCCGCGTTGTTAACGAGGAGCGTGACGTCGCGACAGAGGGACGCCGCTGCGCGCACCGAGTCGTGATGAGTGACATCCAAGGCCACGATCTCCACACCGAGCGGCGCGAGACTCTCCCTCGACGCCTCGGGGTCGCGCACCCCGGCGTAGACCTTGGTGACTCCGCGTTCGAGAAGTTCCTCGACGAACCCCAGTCCGATACCCCGATTTCCTCCGGTGACCAGCGCCACCGAGCCCTTCAGTTCGTCCGTCCGTTTCGCAGTCTCTGATGTCATTTCCTCCCTCTCACACTTCGTCTCGTGGCCCGTCGTACGACCCATCCCCGACGCGCCCGACGTCTGGTCGCTAGCGCGGCGTCAGTGGCGCGCTGGCGCGCTGACGTCGCGGAAGAAAACCGCTGGTGCGCGCGACGTACTCCTCGTAGGCGGCACCGCGACTTCGACGCATACCTTTTTCCAATAACGCCTTGCCCGTGCGCTTAACGAGCATGTAGTTCATCAGCAGCGGACTCGTCACCGTGAGTAGCCCAATCCACTGATTGCACGACACCAGCCAGAGCCCCCACCAGAGGGTGGCGTCGCCGAAGTAGTTCGGGTGTCGCGTCAAGGACCAAAGCCCTCGATCGAGGATCCGACCGTGGTTAGCCGGCTCGCGCTTGAATCGAGCCAACTGGAGGTCGCCGACCGACTCGAAGCCCAGTCCGATCGCCCACACGCTGACCCCGATCCACGTGAGCACTCCCGGGGCGGCTCGCTCGTACATCACGACCTGGATTGGCAGGGAGATCCACCACATGACTTTGCCCTGTGCCCAGTAGACCCTGCGCAGCACGAAGAGCGTGGGGTTGCCCCGGCTGTGGCGAAGGAGTGCTGCGTAGCGGGGATCTTCCCCCGTACCGCGATTACGCAGGAAGATGTAGCCACTGAGGCGCAGACCCCAGAGTGCCGTGAGGACCAACACCACGGTCCTCACCGTGTCGTTGCCCTTCCCCGAGGAGAGCGCGAAGGTCACCGCGGCGATGATCACGAAGCCGAGCGACCACATCGAGTCCATGATCGCGTGCACGCCGCTGCGCAGGGCGTAGGCGAACGTGCCGAGCAGCACGACCGCGACGATTATGGCGCTCACCAGCAGATTGACCCCGAGCGCGGCTACGTCCACGTGGTTCATGCGATCACCAGCTCGAACCGGCAGCGAAGGCCCCCTGCGGCCCCGAGGCCCCGGATTGATCCGTCGTTCACACCAACCCCCCGGGAGTGTTCGGACTTCGCTCTAACTTAACGAAGTCACTCTGTTTATTGTAGACTATTGCTCACTGTGGAGGCACCGGCTACGGGACTCCGCGAAGTGATGGGAGGGTTCGTCATGGCTCAGTGCGACATTGGGGTGCTCGGTAGTTACCAATCGGACTTCTCACGAAACTTGGACCGCGAAGAGTTGGAGATTGCCGACCTGGTCGCCGAAGTCGTCAACGGCACGCTCGAAGACGCCCAGATCGACGCCGCCGACGTGCAAACGATTCACGTCGGCAACGCGTTCGGACAACTCTTCAACGGCCAGGGACAGTTGGGCGCCATGCCCGCGACGATGAACGATGGGTTCTGGGGTGTGCCCGCGGCGCGACACGAAGCCGCGTGCGCGTCGGGGAGTGTGGCCATCCTCGCCGCGATGGCCGAACTCGAAGCCGGACGATACGACTGCGCACTGGTGATCGGAGTCGAGCAGGAGCGCAACGTCCCCGGCAAACAGGCGCCGCAGTTCCTCGGCGCCGCATCGTGGATCGGGCACGAGGGTGAAGACGCGACCTACGTGTGGCCCTACATGTTCAGCTCCATCGCGGACGAATACGACCTGCGATACGGCCTCGACGACGCGCACCTGCGCGCGATCGCGAAGTTGAACATGACCAACGCCAAGGGCAATCCCCTCGCCCAGACCCGCGAGTGGAACTTCACCGAGGCGAGCTTCGACGCCGACGACTTCGCGAACCCCATCGTCGAAGGGCGACTGCGTCGCACCGACTGCAGTCAGGTGACCGACGGAGGCGCGGGGGTGGTGCTCGTCTCCCCACGGTTCTTCGAACGACGCTCGCGGACGCGAGCCACGCCCATCATCCAGGGGTGGGGTCACACGACGGCGTCCCTCGCCCTTAAGGCGAAGACGCAGCGCAGCGCCAAGGACGAGTACGTCTTCCCTCACGTCCGCAAGGCCGTCCAGGACGCCTTCGCGCGGGCCGGCGTCGCCGGCGTCGACGACCTCAGTGGCATCGAGACCCACGACTGCTTCTCCATGTCCGAGTACGTCGCGATTGACCATTTCGGCATCACCAGCCCCGGCGAGAGTTGGAAGGCCATCGAAAACGGCGACCTCGAACGAGGTGGCGCTACGCCGATCAACCCCAGCGGTGGACTGATCGGCGGCGGACACCCCGTCGGTGCGACCGGTGTGCGGATGCTGGTCGACGCCGCGCGACAGGTCGAGGGGCGCGCGGGCGCGTGCCAGGTCGAAGGGGCCACACGATTCGCGACCCTCAACATCGGCGGCAGTCTCACGACGACCGTGTCGTTCATCGTTGGTCAGGCATGACCACCAGACGAGAAATTTTGATTTCAATCTCACAATTTGAAGGAGTGACCAATGGACATTGAAGTAGTCGGACGAGCGATAACGACGCTCCCACTTGAAGACGACCACCCCTACCGCACCGGCGCGTGGCGACCGCAGTTCATTGAACGCGACGCGGATGACTGCACCGTCGAAGGTGAACTTCCCGCGGACCTCGATGGCGTGTACTTACGTAACACCGAGAACCCGGTGCACCCAGCGCTTTCTAACTATCACCCCTTCGACGGCGACGGCATGGTCCACGCCGTGGGGTTCCGAGGAGGAAAGGCCTTCTACCGAAACCGCTTCGTTCGCACCGACGGATTCCTCGCCGAACANNGAGACGCTCGGCAAGGCGACCTGGCATGGGAAGTTCCCCTCCGAGGCGGGGGTCTCGGCCCACCCCAAACTGGATGAGCGAACGGGCGAGTTCTTGTTCTTTAACTACGGCACGGAAGCACCCTTTATGCACTTCGGGATTGTCGACAAGGCGGACAACCTGACCCAGTACATCGACGTGCCACTACCCGGACCGCGCCTCCCCCACGACATGGCCTTCACCGAGAACTACGCGATCTTGGGCGACGCGCCACTCTTTTGGATGCCCGAAGCGTTGGCGGCCGGCAAGCACGTTCCCCACTACTACCCCGACATGCCGATGCGCATCGCGGTGGTGCCCCGACACGGCGAGACCAAGGACATCGTGTGGTTCGAGGCGGAGTCCACCTACGTCTTGCACTGGGTGAATGCCTACGAAGTGGGCTCGGAGATCGTCGTCGAGGGCTTCTTCCAGACGAACCCCGAACCCCCCAAGGGCAACGGCACCTTCTACGAGCAGATGTTCCGCTACCTCGACAACAACCTCACGGGACCGCGTCTGCACCGTTGGCGTCTCGACCTCAACAGTGGGAACTGCAAGGAAGAGCGACTCACCGAGACGACCAGTGAGTTCGGCATGATCAACCAGGCCCACGCCGGCCTCGAGCATCGCTACAGCTACGCCGCAACCGCGGTGCCCGGGTGGTTCCTCTTCAACGGCATCGTCAAGCACGACAGCCTCACCGGCGAGGAGACGCGATTCAACCTCCCCGACGGGGTGTACGCGAGCGAAACCGCCGTCGCGCCGAAGACGGGCTCAACGTCAGAGGACGACGCCTATCTCGTCACCATCACCTCCGACGTTCGCAACGACCTCTCCGAGTGCCTGGTCTTTGACGCGAAGAACCTCGCCGACGGACCGATCGCCCGAGTGAAACTGCCCGAGCGGGTCTCGAGCGGCACCCACGCCACGTGGGCCCGCGGCTCACAGATTCCGAACTGGCTGAACGACGACGGACTCGACGCGGCCCTCGGGCGAATCCCGAGCCACTCCGCGTGAGCCACCCGGCGGCCGTCCGGGCCACGTGTTAGACGCCTACGTCTACGACGCCGTGCGCACCCCGAGGGGTCGCGTGCGCCGTAACGGCGGGACACTCGCCGTGGTCCCCCCACAGGAGTTAACCGCGCAACTGTTACGAGAACTCGACCGTCGACTCGATCTCTCGAAGCGCTCAATTCACGTCGACGACGTCATGCTCGGGGTGAACACCGCGATTCGCGAGCAGGGTGCGAACGTCGCCAAGGTCGCCGCCATCTGCGCCGCGTGGCCCGACGACGTGTCGGGCACGGTCGTCTCTCGTCTGTGCTGTTCCGGTCTTGACGCGATCTCCAACGCTGCCGCGCGGGTCAGTAGCGGCGTCGACGACGTCATCGTGGCCGGAGGCGTGGAGTCGATGTCACGCGAGCCCATGCTCTCCGACGAGCCGGCCATTGCCCTCGACGAGGAGTTGGCTGACCGCACCGGCTTCGTCACCATCGCGGTCTCCGCGGATTTCACCGCGCACCTCGCGGGGTTCGAGCGACCCGAACTCGACGACTACGCCTTTCGTTCGCACCAGCGTTCCGCGGCCGCGTGGGCCAACGGACACTTCGCACGCTCCGTCGTTCCCGTCCACGACGCAGACGGAGCGGTCTTACTCGCGTCGGACGAGGGCATCCGGGCCGAGATGTCGCTCGCCGATTTCGCAGCCATGCCCGTACTGTTCGCCAGTGACGCCGTCGCCCATGACCGAATCGCCCGCCGTTTCCCAGAGGTGGGCGACTTTGTGGGACTGCACAGCGCGGCGAGCGCCCCCCAGTTGGTCGACGGTGCGTCGCTCGCGTTTATTGCTAACGCCAAAGCTCGCAACGCGATGGGCGTCGCGCCGAGGGCTCGCATCGTCGCCTGCGCGACGGCGTCCGTTCGCTCCCCCAGCCTCTACGGCGGCGTCGAGGCCATTCGACGCGTCCTGCGACGAGCAAACCTCCTCGCGAGCGACATCGACATCGTCGAGGCCAACGAGTCCTTCTCCGTCAGCCCACTCCTGGTGCAACAGGAGTTCGGATTCTCTGACGAGATCGTGAACGTCGACGGCGGGGCGGTTGCGATGGGCCATCCACTCGGAGCGAGCGGCGGCATCTTGCTCGCGACCGCGATGGACGCCCTCGACCGCGTCGACGGTCACTACGCCCTCTTAGCGATTCCCGCAGCCCTCGGACTCGGGACCGCCATCATCATCGAACGACTGTCGGCGTAGCCGATCTACGGAGCCTGAAGCCGCGGGCCCACGTCGGCCATGGCGCGCAGTGTTCGCTCCCCTGCGGGGTCGTCGTCGGTCGCTGAAGGAATGATCACGATGTCGTCGGCACCCGCATCGATGTACTCCTTGATGCGAGCTTCGATATGCGACTCGTCGCCGAGAAGGCCAGTCACCCGCACTAAGTCCACGGGGATTCGCCCGAGCAGTTCGCCGGGGTGCGGTTTGGTCAGTGCGAAGTCGACGACGTCCCCAAACCCGGCGCGACGAAACATGTCCGAGTAACCCGGTGCGCTGAGGTACCCGGTCACCCCGCGACGCACCTGCTCAACGCCCTCGGCGCTCGGATTCACGGCGCAGGTAGTCCACACCGCGACGCGAGGCCGCGGTCGACCAATGGTGTCGGCGGCCACTTGGAGTTTCGCGACGAGATCGCGCACCGATGATGGATCGACGAGGTTGAGCACGAGTCGATCGGCGTACGCCGCCGCGGCACTCAACGCCTGATCGCCGAAGGCCGCGATCACTAACTCTGATGACGGCGCGGGCAGCCTCAGTCGGTACCCCCAACTTCGGATCACCTCACCGTCAAAGCTCACCTTCTCGCCATCGAGGAGTTGACGAAGTGCCTGCGCCGACTCGGCGAGCATCACACCAGATCGTCGGCGGCTGCGCCCGTGCCAGTTCTCGACCACCACCGTCGACGAGGTGCCGAGGGCGACCGAGACCGGCCGCCGCGTCAACGCCGCGACCGACGCCACACCGATTGCGATCATCGCGGGATCACGAACGGCCACGGCGAACGGTCCAAGGACCAGACCCGAGTGCTGGAATTGAACGCCGAGATGCGCGCCGAGGGCAAAGGCGTCCCACGTGGCCATCTCGCCGATCCACACCGAACGGTAACCGAGTCGGTCCGCGAGGAGGGCGGTGTCGATGACCTCGCTCGCGGGGCGGTCCTGCCAGAGTCCGAGTGAGACCTCGAGGTGGTGGTCGTGACCACTACCGCTCATGAGCGTCGTCGTGGCCTCGGCATTTCGCGCGACGTCATCGACGTCATCGACGTTAGGACTCACGTTCATCGTCTCGTCGCGAGAACTCTCCGCGAGCCCAGCGCTGCCTGAGCTCAGGTTTATCAACCTTCAGACTCGCGGTGCGGGGCAGGCGATCGACGAACACGACGCGNNGCTGGTCCGCGACGACCGCCACCGCGACGACGGTTTCACCCCAGCGCTCATCGGGCACACCGAATACGGCGATCTCGGAAAGTCCCGTGAGGTCCGCCAGGGCGCCTTCGACCTCCGCGGGGAACACGTTCATGCCCCCGGAGACGACCATGTCTTTCAGCCGGTCGGTGACGTAGAGGTACCCGGCGTCGTCCATCCACCCGATGTCACCGGTACGAATTCTTCCCCCGACCAAGGTGGATTCGGTGACCTCGGGCGACTTGTAGTAGCCGACGAATTGGGTCTCGGAGAACACTTCGATCTCGCCAGGTTCCCCCGGCGGTAGTCGAGTGCCCTCGGCGTCGACGATGGCGACGTCGGCGATGTGTACGGCCCGCCCCACGCTCGCAAAGACGTCGTGAGCAGTGTTGGACGGGTCCCAATCACGATCCTCCGTCCGCGTCACGGGGGCGCCGCTTTCGGTCATCCCGTACGCCTCACCGAAGCGACTACCGACGACCTCGACCATACGCTCGACGACCTGTCGAGGCATCTTGGAGCCAGAGTGAAAAGCGACACGCAGGTGGTCGAGCACTTCTGGACGCTTGGACACCTGGTCGATAAAGTCCGGGGCCAGCGGCGTCGGGACGTAGGTGAAGTCCGAGCGCTCGACAATCAAACGGTCGATCCACTCTTCTGGGTCGATGCCCGCCATGAACGACACCTCGCCACCGAGATAGAGGTGTGGCAAAACGGCACCCCAAATCGCGGAGACGAAGGACAGCGTTCCCGTGAAAGCGCACCGGCTCCGCGGACGGAGGTCGAAGTGGACGGGCATGTGACGCAGGATCCGGAGCATCGTCTCTTGGGTGTGCATCACGCCCTTCGGACGGCCGGTGGTCCCACTCGTGAAGCCGATGATGGCGAGGTCGTCAGGTTCACGCGCCACCTTTGGCGTCGAGGCGCTCGCGTCCTCCAGTAAACGAGACCAGTCAAGGTGTCCAGTACCGGCGTGATCCCCCATGCCGATGACGGTCTCGATCTGATCGAGGACGTCAACGTCGGCGACCTTCGCGCCCACGTCCTCGGTGTAGAGGAAGGCGCGCGCGTCTGCTCCGGCCACGATTGCGTCGACCTCGCGGCTGGCTAATCGGTCATTCACGTGCACCGCGGTGAAGCCTCCGAGGAAGCAGGCCAGATACGCCTCCACCGATTCAACTCGGTCGGTGACCATCAGCGCGACGTGATCGCCGGGCACGAGTCCTTCGCCAGCCAAGGCGTTGGCTAGTCGCGATGCGTTGGCGAGTAACTCACGGTGCGTGCGCACCTCGCCCCGCGCCCGCAGCGCCACTCGGTCCCCCGAGCGAGCGATTGCCCCACCCAAAAGCGATCCGACGCTCTCAGTCACTCGCCGCGCTCTCGTGCACCATGGACTCTCGCACCTCGTCACGAAGTTGGCGCTTCAAGACCTTCCCGACGGGGTTTCGCGGAAGGACGTCACGAATCTCGATTCGTTCCGGCAGCTTGTAGGTCGCGATCTCTTGTGCTCGAAGGTGATCGATGACGTCCTCGAGCGTCAAGGCCCGATCGGGTTTCAGCGTGATCACCGCACAGACCCGTTCACCCATCACCTCGTCGGGGTACCCGACGACGGCTACTTCCGCCACGTCCGGGTGGCTCGCGATCAGCGTCTCGAGCTCCGCCGGTGCAATGTTCATGCCCCCACGGATAACGAGGTCCTTGGCCCGATCCACGTAGCGCAGGTACTCAAGATTCTCCCCATCGATGACGAAGAGGTCGCCGGTCTTTAAGAAGCCCTCGTCGTCGAAGGGACTCGGTAGGTCGGCGCCGTTGATGTAACCAGAGAAGACGCCCGGGCCTTTGAGGTAGAGCTCACCGGCTCGATCTGGTTCGACGACTTCTTCGCCCGTGTCACGATCGACGAGTTTGACCGTGGTCCGCTGCGCCGCGGGGAAGGTCCAGCGACGATTACCGCCGTAACGCGGAAAGAAGTTGGCGCGCTGTTCCGGTCGCGTCATCAACTTGACGTCGGTCATGAGCGAGATCCCTTCGTTGGATCCGAAGTAGTTGATGATCCCGATGCCGTAACGCTCATACCAACCGCGCACCATCCACTCCTGCAAGGGGGCCGACCCGGATCCGATCTGGGTCAACGTGGAGATGTCCACTTTCCCCAACAGTTCGTCGTTCTTCAACAACATCGCGAGCAGCGCCGGCGGTGCGACGGTGTAGGTGATCTTCTCTTCTTCGATCTGCTGGAGGAATACCGGGAGGTCAAAGGGATGATGTTGGATCAACACGCAGCCGACCGTCAACCACGGCAGCAACATCCCGTTGATGCCCGCCATATTCACCATCGGGAACGGATTCAGTACTCGCGACTTGTGGCTCAAGTCGGGTGAGTACACGGTGTCGAGACTCATCGATAACCACTCGTAGTGCGCTCGAGGCACGCCTTTGGGACGACTTTCGGTCCCCGATGTCCAACAGATCGTTATGCAGTCGTTGGGATCCACGGGGTGATCTTTCACGTAGGCGGCGACGGCCGCACGATCGGCGACGTGGTCCGTTGACGCATCGAGGCGGATATGCAGCGAACCCGGCACCTCGCCACTACCGAAGTGGAGGATGGTGCGAAGGCTCGGAATCTCGTCTTGTAACGCAATCACCTCCGCCGCCAGCATCCGGGTCGTTAGTCGGTCAACGGTGATGAGTGCGTCGAACTCGGCGATGTTGCCCACTTCGACGATCTCGTGGCGACGGTACTGGACGGGCAGCGGTGAGATGATTGCGCGCACTCGCCACAGGGCCAAGAACGCAATGACCTGTTCGACGATGTTCGGGAGTTGTATGGCGACAACGGACCCTTCACCGATTCCCTGCGAGAGCAGCAACGCCGCCAGGGTGTCAACTTTTTCATCCAACTGGTTCCACGTCATCTCGACCACGTCGAGATCGACCAGTGTCGCCTTATTGACCGGGTCGAGTACCGCGACCTCGTCGCCGAACTCGTGAACCCGGTCAACGAAGAGCTGCTGCACGGTCTCGTCGGTCCACCACCCCTTGGAGGTGTACTCCAACACTCGATCGGGTTGGTGCATTCTCCTGGCCGTCACGCGAGTCCCCCATTCTCAATAGTTTCCGTACTACCCACTCACGACGTGATTGACCCGCCCCGTATGAGTGTCAAAATCGACAGTACGCATTACTACAACAAAAGGAGCGACTTGTCAATATCGCGTGCCCGTCCGTGTCGGAGTGAATCGCGAAATCACGACTGATGCTCCTTCGCCCGCAACATCGATTCTCTCGCCACGCTTGGGAATCAACGACGAGGGCCCGCGCCGCCTACCGGACAGCAATCGATTCACACGTCGTCGCTGCGAATCCCATCGGTGCTCTGAGGGTAGGCGTTGACGGTTCTGGACGAATTAATCGACGTCGAACGCAGAAATACTCGTGGCGCGCACGAGGTCACAGGTTCGACAGCCTCGGTTTGCAACCCGTCACGACGTCAATGGTCCCCGTCTCGGCCACTAGTCGATTGGGATATCGGTCAATTCGGTGGATACCCGCCAGAGGCGCGAGATGGCAGCGTCCATATCAAGGCGGCGCAGTATCGGTTTTCTCACCGGCGGCCCGTTATTGACGAAGAGCGGTCCGTAGAACTCGCCGCCGTTCGCACCGAGATCCGTCGCCGCGCGCAGTTGCGACAACGCGCCGTTCGCCGCCGTCATACCTGTGTGATGGGACATGAACTCGGCGATTCGTTGCGTCCTACCGCCGTTGCTCCCGCTGACACTCGCACGTTGGAGATCCGTGTTCGAAAGCCCGGGGTGGGCAATCAAACTCGCAGCCTTCGCGCCTTTGCGACGCAACTCGCGATCAAGGCCCAACCCGAAGTGGTAGTTCGCGAGCTTCGCTTGCCCGTACGCGCGCCAGGGACCGTAACGACCGTCGAGGTTCGGATTCTTCGGATCGACGGAACGACCCATGAGGTGTGCCGTGCTGGTCACCGTCACGATCCGTGCGCCCTCGGTGTCAACCATCGCGGGCAGTAACAGCGCGGTGAACGTCCAGTGTCCGAGGTGGTCGACACCGAACTGCTCTTCGAACCCGTCGACCGTGCGCCCCTCGGCGATCGCCATGACACCTGCGTTGTTGATGAGTAGGTCGATACGGGGATGCGCCGCGAGCATGACCTCCGCCGCACCTTTGACGCTCGCTTGAGAACCGAGGTCCAGTGCGACGACCTCTAAGGAGGCATCGGGTGCCGAGGTGGTGATGTCCTCAACGGCGGCGGCCGCCTTCTTTGGATTGCGGGCCGCAATGATGACGTGGGCGCCACTCGCCGCCAACGCCCTCGCGGTCTCGAGGCCGAGGCCGCCGTTACCGCCCGTGACCACGGCGATTCGTCCGTGCTGTTCGGGGATGTTCTTGGTGTTCCAACTCATGGTGCCCTTCCAATGCCGTAGGACAAAACTCGTCGCTATCCCCTTGGTCACACTAGGGATGTCTGCAATCTCGTGATCAGTGTGAACGAACTGCCAGCCACATGTCCGTCGTCGTAGCGACCCCTTCAGAGTAGATACGTGCCGAGTTGATGGTGACGTCACGATGGTAGAAAGAGGTACGAAGCCCTTAGGACACTCGACGTCTGGGAGACCCTGACTATGGAACTGCGTATCTTTTGCGAACCCCAACAGGGCGCTTCCTACGACCAGGTGCTCGCGCTCGCCCTCACCGCCGAGACTGAAGGCTTCGGCGCGTTCTTCCGATCGGACCACTACCTGAAGATGGGCGACGTCAGTGGACTACCTGGACCGAGTGACGCCTGGGTCACCTTGGCGGGTCTGGCGCGCGACACGACGAGCATTCGACTCGGGACGATGGTGACCTCGGCGACGTTTCGGCTCCCCGGACCCCTCGCGATCAGCGTCGCCGAAGTCGACGCCATGAGCGCGGGCCGAGTGGAGCTCGGCCTCGGGGCGGGTTGGTTCGAAACGGAGCACCTCGCCTACGGGATTCCCTTTCCCCCACTCGGCGAACGCTTCGAGAAACTCGAAGAGCAGTTGGCGATCATCACGGGACTGTGGGAGACGAAAACTGGCGACAGTTTCAACTTCTCGGGGAAGCACTACGCGCTCACCGACAGTCCAGCCTTACCCAAGCCCGTGCAACAGCCACGACCCCCGATCATCGTCGGCGGCCACGGCGCGAAACGAACGCCACAACTCGCCGCGCGCTACGCCACTGAGTTCAACGTGCCCTTCTCCCCATTCGAGTTCACTACAACGCAGTTCGAACGAGTCGACGCCGCCTGCGTTGCGATCAACAGAGACCCCGCGACCATGATCCGTTCGGTGGCGCTCGTGGTGTGTTGTGGCACCGACGAGGACGAGGTCACACGTCGCGCTGGCGCAATTGGGCGCGAGGTCGCCGATCTCAGGGAAAACGGACTCGCGGGGTTACCGGAGGAAATAGCGGCGACGATCAAAACCTACGAAGCACTCGGCGTCACCCGTATCTACCTACAGGTCCTCGACTTCAACGACCTCGACCACGTGCGACTCATCGCACGCGACGTCCTCCCCGCGGTCGCCTAGGACGTCACCAAGCGCGCCAGGATGCCCTCGAGCACGACGAGGTCCGACGACGCCATCGCCGCGAGGCTCACGGGCGGCTCGCCGATGATCTCACGCGCGAGCTTCGCGGTCGCTCGGCCCTGCTCGGTCAGCGACACGAGCTTTCGTCGGTTGTCGTCGGGGTGCGGCGTGCGCACCACGAAGCCCTTCTGCACGAGCTTGTCGCAAATGACCGTCGCGTAGGGCGCGTCAAGCCCATTGGCCTCGGCGATATCGCGGAGCGTCATGGGACCTTCTTCGAGGTGCAAAAGCACCTTGACGCGACCGAATCCCCCGCCGAGACCAAGGGCGGCTTGGAGCTCGCGGCGCCGGTCCTGCGCGTTCACGTAGTCATACAGCGCGGACCAGACTCGAACCGCTTGATCGTTCGTCGTCGTTACCTCACTCATCGCGCCATCTCCTTGGTCCGTACTTCAAGTCGTTCGCCGTTGCGCGTCGCGGTGCCGCGCGCCCACTCCCCGGTCGAGACGTAGCCCAGGATGAGAACCGCCGCGCCGCAGCCCGCGAGCACGTACCACGCCGCGTGACTCGCTCCCACAAAGGTCGCGCCGGTGCCGAGGGCGACGATCGATCCGGTGACCGCAACCCCGAGCGACGAGCCGACCTGGCGACTGGTCGAGGCGACCGCGCCGGCGACGCCGGCTTGATCGAGCGGCATGCCCGACATGGCGGTCGTGCTGATCGGCGCGTTCACCAGACCACAGCCCACCCCGAAGATGACGTAGGTCACGACGAGGTAGAGGATCGAGGTGGTGGGCGTCAGACGAGCGAGTAAGACGGCGCCAAGAATCAGCGGCGGTCCGGAGAGCACCAACGGTAGTCGCGGACCTCTGGTCCCGACGAGGTGGCCCGAGACGCGCGCGAAGAGAAAGAGCATCGCGGCCATCGGCACCAGCAGCAGTCCCGATTCGAGGGCGCTGTAGTGACGGACGTCTTGTAAGTAGAGCGTGTTGAGGAACAAGAAGCCGCCCAGCGACGCGAAGGCCGTCAACGCAATGAGGCTGGCGCCGGAAAAGGGCACGCTGCGAAAGAAGCGTGGATCGATCAGTGGCTCATCGCGACGCAGCTCGACGCTGGCGAGCACGACGAAGGCCACCGCGGAGAGGACGAAGAGACCCAGGATCAATGGCGAGTGCCACCCTCGTCGTGGTCCTTCGATGATGCCGTAGGTGAGCGAAGCCAGCGCCACGATCACGAGCACCTGACCGAGGGGATCGAGGTGCCGGGGACGTTCTGCTTTGGACTCGGGGACGAAGAGCCTGGTCAAGATGATCGCGGTGATGCCGACGGGAACGTTGATCCAGAAGATCGCGCGCCAACCAATCCCCGAAACGAGCACGCCGCCTAGCACCGGACCGAGCGCCAGACTGAGCCCGAAGACCGAACCCCACACGCCCATTGCCCTGGCGCGAGATTTCCGGTCCGTGAAGGTACTGAAGATGATCGACAGCGCCACGGGATTGAGCATCGATCCACCGACGGCTTGGAGGGCGCGAAAGGCGACCAACCAGCCAAGACTCGGCGCGACACTACAGAGCAGCGAACCAACCGAGAAGAAGACCAGGCCGACTTGAAAGATGCGCTTTCGACCGAAGCGGTCCGCCAGGGAGCCCGAGAAGAGCAGGAGGCACGCGAGCACCAGTGAGTAGGCGTCGATGGTCCACTGCAGGTCACTCACCGACGCGTGAAATCCCCGCTGAATAGAGGGCAACGCCACGTTCACGATCGTGACGTCGACTCCCACGATGAACAGGCTCATGCAGCAGATCAGCAGCACCAACTGCTTGCGCTTCGTGCTCAGTTCGGCCATTGGGTCCTCCCGACACCAGCGTCCTGTGTCAGACACTTATGTTGTGTTAACACAACTATTGTAGTCACACGCCACGTGGTCGTGACGGGGTGTCGACGTCAGGCGTTGCCCTCTCGCCGTGCGGAGCGTTCGCGCACGGCGGACGGTGTTCTTTGCGGTGCCACGGGAACGCCCCGCACCGCAGGGTCCGGCGGCGCGGGGCTTAGATCGCCGCGGGATTCTTCGAATAGAGGCACATGAGCGGATAGATCTCCGCCCAAAGCTCGTCGCTCGTTCGTGCGTCGTACTCACCGAGCCAGGCCCGTGAGAGACCTTCTGAGGTTCCGCGTTGGTCGGCCCGCGGTCCGCTCGCTGAGGGGGTCGCCAGCGCCTGCAAATGGCGCAGGCCGTTGATCATCACCTCGACCATTACCACGCGGGGACCCACCACGCCATGACGCGCTCTTTATCGCCGTCGACAGGAACCGGGGGGACGGATTCCTGTCGACGGGCGGCTTGTGTCGCCCAGGAGTCGGACGACCAATGAACGCCGGGGAGACAGTCATTGCCGGCCCCGATGTTCTTAAGACCTCGGGCGCTCGGAACGTGCGGTTCCCGCGTCGTGAACTGCGAGTCGGCGCCGCTTTGGCGCTCGGCCGTCAATGCGGCGTCGCTCTCGGGTGAGCCCGCTACGTAGACGCGCGACCATCCCGCGGCGGGAGCGTCCAGGGGGCGATCGGTGTAGGGGAGCAGGACAGATGTCGCTACCGGTGATTCGTCAGTTCGATGCGCCATCTCGGAGCCTTTCTTCTGACCCGCAGCGGTCAAATAGAGGCAAGGTCCGGGCGTCTTGGCAGCACGCTACCACTGGTGTTTACCAATTAGATAGGCGCCATTCGCAATTCGCTCACAACAATCGGGTGTTTATACGGAAACTCGCGCTCGGCGGTGGTCGTGGAGCACCACCGCGTCGTCGGAGCGATCGACGCGGCCCCGACGGTGTGATCGGTCGAAGGTTGCGTTGCGACTCAGTCCTTCGCGAGGATCGCCACGTAGGGATCGCCCGGTCCGGGGCCCACGATCTCGGCGACGTGCCACCCGGTCCCGCGCACGATGCGTCGCATCTCCTCGCGCGAGACGAACAGCCAGCTGAACCACTCCCCAACCGCGCCGCCGTAGTGGTAGCGAAGCCGTACCTGTCCGGGTGAGCGTCCTCGCTGAACGTTGCGACGGTAGTACGTGCGGTCCATGCCGGGGGCGCCACCGAAATACGGCGCGGTACTTTCTACGAAGAGTCGACACTCGGCGCTGGTCGCCTCGGCCCACGCCACGAGCCGCGCTCGGGCCCGCTCGGGCGTGGCGAAGAGGCCGAAGTTGTTGCCGAAGAGCACCAGTGCGTCAAAGGACGACAGCTCAACGCCGAGATCTTCCATGTTCTGACACCAGACGTCCTTCACCCCGCGAAGGCGAGCCGCCTCTACCGCCAAAGGCGATCCGTCGAGACCGACGACGTGGACGCGGCGACGTTGCAGTTCCAGCGCTACTCGTCCCGCACCGCAGCCGACGTCGAGCACCCGACCGCGCAGGCGCCCGAGGACCTCTCGCTCCGCGTCGGGCCAGCCATCAATGTCGGCGAGGTAGACCTCCGGGCCGGCGCCCTCTTCCATGTAGCCGTCATCTCGCTCCACGGTCTCAGGCGCCGTGGCGCCGTGCGACCAATCCAGTAGTGCGAGCCCGAATGCGTCCTCGGCTGAACTCACGTCTCAAGCAGCGAACGATAGAGGTCGGCTCGACGAAGTTCGAAGACCGAGATCTGGGAGCGTCGGCGCGCGACTTCTTCCAGGTCAATGGTGGCGACCAGCACGTCGTCGTCGTCGAGGAGCGATTCGCAGAGAATCTCGCCCCACGGGTCGATGATCATCGAGTGAGCGTACGACGAGACGCCCTCGGTGGTCGTGCCGGCCTGGGCCGCAGCGACGACGAAGGCGTGGTTCTCGATCGCGCGCGCACGCAGCAGCACCTCCCAATGCACTCGACCGGTCGCGACCGCGAAGGATGACGGCACCGCGAGCACCGTCGCGCCACTGAGACACAGTTCTCGGTACAGCTCGGGGAACCGTAGATCGAAACAGACCGACAGACCGAGCGTGAAACCCTCGACCTCGGCGACGACGAGTCGTTCACCCGCGATGATGTCGCGCGACTCCTTATGCTCAACTTCGCCGGGCACGTTGACGTCAAAAAGGTGACCCTTGCGATAGGTCGCGATGATCTCCCCGCTCGGCGCGATCAGCACGCTGGTGTTGTAGGACTTTCGAGGGTCGAGGGATCGTTCGAGCACACTCCCGACGTGCACGGTGACACCGTGGGTCGCAGCGAGATCGGCGAGACGCGTCGTCGTCGGGCCCGGTATCGATTCCGCGGCCGCGGCGTAGCCCTTGGTCGGACCGCGGTAGTTCACGTATTCGGGAAGCTGCACGTAGGTGGCACCCTCTTCGACAGCGCGTCGAACCAGCGCGACCGCTCGTTCAACGTTGGCCTCGGGGTCGGCACCAGAGGTGAGTTGTACCGCGGCGACGCGCACCTCGTTGTTCTTCATAACGACCTCCGCTCACATGTTGCCAGACGCCTGCGCGCCCGTCATACTGAGGAGATGAGCAACGAAGAACTGCCACTGCCGGAGTTGTTGGCCCACGCTCGAGGAGCCTTCGGTTCCGTCATCCGCGAATCATTCGCAAACGCCGGCCTCCCGGCGCTCCCCCGAGACGGCGCCTTCATCCTTGGGGGGCTTCACTTCAACGAGGTTCCCTTGCCAGATCTCATTCGCCAACGCGCCGCGTCCCTGAAGCGCCACCAGACGATCACGCACCTCGTCAGTGCCGGCTACCTCGAGGAGCGCGACGGCGACCTCGTCCTCACCGGGCTGGGTATCGAAGCAGCGGTCGTCGCCGCCGAGGCGGTCGGTGGGTTGTATCACGAGTTGGGTCACGCCGTTGGCGAAGAAGGCATCGCTAACCTTCGACGAGCTCTCGTCACGCTCATCGAGATCAAGGAGAACGCCGAAGAGGGTCGCCTCTTCTCCAGTCACCTCCACGACGACGATCTTCGAGAGGGTGACGCCCACTAAGTCGTCACGGCATTCGATAGCGTCGAGACACAACCTTGCGAGGTCAAGGTCTACGTCCTCGACACTGCGCGCACCACGTACTCCCAACTGTCGGCGGAACGGCCACGACGCGAGTACGCCTGTGGGAGGCTCGAGGCCGTGCACGCCCCTGCGACACTGCGGCTCCTTCGTAAGGGCCGGAAGTCGACCGACTCGTCACAGTCAAGGACGTGGAACGTCGTGCTCGACGGCGAGGTCACCGCGACGATCGCCCCGGAACAGACGCTGGATCTCACGCTTGATCCCGGGCGTCACACCCTTCGCGTCCACTCGACAGCGCTTCTGGTCAGCCCCGAAGTGGCTTTCGACGTGCTCGAGGGCGAGACCGTCGGCTACACCTGTCGACCACGTTCACCGTCGCCGGTCATTGCGAATCGTTGGCTGTTCTGGCTGATCGCCTCGCTCCTTCGTCGCGGACTTTGGATCGGCCTCGAGGTCGACGACACGCTCGTGCCCACGGACCAGTTACGACCGGCCGTTGCGTCAGCGACCTTGAGCGCACCGGTACGTGCCGTCCTCGCCGCGTCGAGCGCCACGCCGCGACCGTCGAAGGGCGATGCGGCCCTCGTCGTCGAGCACCTCACGAAGCAGTTCGGTGCGAGAACGGCGTTTTCTGACGTTTCCTTCGACGTCGGTTACGGCGAAGTCTTCGGGTTCCTTGGACCGAACGGCGCCGGCAAGACCACGACCGTTCGAACGCTCGGGACCTTGATCAATCCCACTTCCGGGTCAGCCACCGTGGCGGGGATCACGCTCTCGCCCGAGAACGGTGTGGCGATTCGCGAGAAGATCGCGATCATGCCCGAGGCGCCGGGCCTCTACCTTCGCCTGAGCGTCAAGGAGAACCTCGCGTTCTTCGCCGGCCTCTACGGAATACGCCACGCCGACCAGCGCATCGACGCCGCGCTCGACGCGGTCAATCTGCGCGATCGAGCGAACGACCTCTGCGGCGGACTCTCGAAGGGTCTGCGTCAGCGCGTCGGACTNNGCCGAGAAGCTCTGTGACCGCGTGGCGATCATGAACACGAAGCTGCGAACCGTCGGCACCATCGACGCCTTGCGCGAACAACTCTTCAAGCGCTCCATCGCCATCAAGACCGTGGCGCCCCTCGCCGATGCGCAGCGACTGTTCTCCGGCATCGCCTCGGTGGAATCGTGGACGAGTGAGGAGCCCGGCTCGTACCTCTTGACGGTGGAAGATCCCGCGGTCGCCGCACCCGAGGTCACGCGCGCTCTCGTCGGGGCGGGCGCCGACGTCCTCTCGGTCGGCGAGTCGTTGCACTCCCTAGAAGACGTCTACTTAGAACTCATCGCCGAGGACTCCGGGGACGCGGCGTGAAGAACCTCGACATGGGCCGCGTGCGCGCCGTGGTGCGCAAGGAGTTGATGGAGTACCGCCGGAAGCGCTCCATCGTCGTGACGATGCTCGTGGTGCCCGTCATCTTCTTGATCGAGCCGGTCGTCATCATCTTCGTCGCTCCGCTCACGGGGTCGAGCGCGACGCTCGAGAAGTCCGTCATGGTGCCCATCCTCTACCTGCTCTTGATCGCGGTGATCGCCCCGAGCACGCTCGCCGCCTACTCCGTGGTGGGCGAACGCGAACAGGGAACCTTGGAGCCGCTACTGACCACCCCACTGCGTCAACAAGAGTTCGTCCTCGGTAAAGCCGCGGCGATGATGATCCCCTCCGTCGCCATCGCCTACGCGGTGTACGCGGTCTTTCTCTCGTGCGCCGCGCTCTTCGCCCACCGCGACATCGCGGACGCCATCTTCCACGACGGGCCGACGCTCCTGACGCTGTTCCTCTTTACCCCGTTGGTCGCCGGCCTGGCGGTCGTGGTGGGAATGGCGGTGTCGGTACGAGCAAGCGAAGTCCGCGTCGCCCAACAACTCGGGACCCTGGCCACCTTCCCGGTCATTGGCGTCATCATCTTGTTCATCGGCGGCGTCATTCATCCGACGTTCGCCGCCGCCATCGAGTTCGCTCTCGGGCTGCTCGTCATCGACGCGCTCGCGCTTCGCCTCGTCTCTCGACTTTTCAATCGAGAGCGGCTCGTGGCGGGGGCGAAGGCGTCGCGCCAGGACTGAACGTCCGGGCCACCTATGGCGCGCCGACGCTCGCGGTCATCCCTGAGCGGGCGAGCCGGGTGTAACGCGAAACGCCCTTCCTCGTACTATGAATACGCGAGAACGGAGCCGTCGAAGCGAGCAGTCAACTCGGCGACGCCCGCCCTCGCGAGAGAACTCCGATGAGACGCTCGAGGGCGGTATTCACCGGCGAACAAGGAGTGGACATGACCACGCAGTACACCAAAGATCCCGACGCGGTCGCGAAGTTGACCCCGAACCAGTTCCGCGTGACCCAAGAAGCCGCCACCGAGCCGGCCTTTAACAACGAGTTCTGGGACAAGCACGACGCCGGGCTCTACGTCGACGTCGTCTCGGGCGAGCCGCTCTTCGCCTCGACCAAGAAGTTCGACAGCGGCTGCGGGTGGCCGAGTTTCACCGCACCCCTAGAGCCCGCGAACGTCGTTGAAAACAGTGACGTCAGTTTCGGCATGGTACGCACTGAGGTGCGTTCGGCTAATGCGGACAGCCACCTGGGCCACGTCTTTAACGACGGCCCGAAATCAGAGGGCGGACTGCGCTACTGCATCAACTCCGCCGCCCTTCGCTTCGTGCCCTTCGAGGACTTAGAGGCCGAGGGATACGGAGAGTACACGTCGCTGTTCACAAACGCTACGAGCACGGAAGGAAAACACTAATGACCGAGACAACGGAGACCGCCCTCCTCGCCGGAGGATGCTTCTGGGGTATGCAGGATCTCCTGCGCAAGCGACCGGGGATCATCTCGACGCGCGTGGGCTACTCCGGCGGCGACGTCGCGAACGCGACCTATCGCCACCACGGGAACCACGCCGAGGCGGTGGAGATCGTCTTTGACCCGAGCGTGACGAGCTACCGCGAGATCCTGGAGTTCTTCTTCCAGATCCACGACCCGACCACGAAGGACCGTCAGGGCAACGACCGCGGCGCCAGTTACCGTTCGGCGATCTTTTTCACCAACGACGAGCAAAAGCGCGTCGCCGAGGACACCATCGCCGACGTCGAGGCCTCGGGCATCTGGCCCGGCAAGGTCGTCACCGAAGTCGCGGCGGCTGGANNTGCCACTTCCCTCGGCCCAATTGGGTGCTCCCGCACCGCAACGAGAGCGCCGCCCTCTAGCGCCCGAGGGCACCCCCAGCGCTAGCGCGATTCACGCACACGCCCTGGCTCCGCGACACGTGCAGCCAGGGCGTGTGCGTTATCGATTAGCTGCAGCGTGACGCCGAGACTCACATGACGTCGGGACTCACATGACGTCGGGATCGACCTTGTCTTCCCCGCCCATGTCCTCGGCGTCCATCTCGTCCTCGCCGCCCATGTCATCGGTGTCCGTCTTGTCTTCGCCGCCCATGTCATCGGTGTCGGCCGCGTCGACGGTGCCCATGTCCTCGGCGTCCATCTCGTCGCCGGCCCCCACGTCACTCTGTGAATCTGTCATCTTTCCCTCCCTCGATATGGGCCACCGTCGCCGGCACACCCGAACAGGAGCCGACACTAGTTCGGGTCGCCCCCTCGCGCTGGGGCTCCGCCGCGGGCCGCCACCTCGTCACACCTTGCGTGCTGCTCTGCAACGGGGTTGTCGTCGCGATGTCGAGGGATCGGCCGGGAGCTACCAGTCCGAGGGATAGATGAAGTCGGCCGCGGGACGACCGATCCACTGGGTGACCCGCATCGCGAGGGCCATATCCATGGAGAAACGCGCCCGCCTGATGCCGGTGAGTTGGCTAGGGGTGCAGCGCAACTCATCGGCCAACGCGGTCCAGGTAAGGGGGATCGACGTACGGCACTCGTCGAGCGCGCCGTAGAGGGCGGAGAGGTCCCAGCGAAGTCGACGATCACTGAGCGCTGCGGGGAGCGCGGTACGAACATTGACGGTGCCGCCCTTTAACAAACTCTCCGGCGACTTACCAAGCCAACGCAGGATGAAGAGCGCGTGTTGACAACTCACCGCGTCTCGTGTGGCGATATTGGTCAGGGTGGCGGGACTGATGGGATGGTCGTGTCGACGATGATTGAGCGCCGCCGACTGGTCCCAGAGCTCGGTCGCGACGCCCTGCCAGGTGAGCGCGCGCTCACGACGCTGCGCATCCATCGCCGCAAAGAGACCCTGGGCGTCAAACTCCAGAACTGCTCGACGTTCCACCGTCTTCGCCACCCGCCTCAACAATTCCCAACTCGAAAAATCCTACCGACTCCCATCAGGACATCAACCTGAGTCGCGCTCAGAATGTGCGACCAGCGAACGCTGGCGTACATTGTCACGGTGCGACTCTCGACGGTGATCTTGCCCCTGGAGCGCTGGAGCGCGTCGCGAGAGAAGTGGCGCCGCGCCGAAGAACTCGGCTTTCACGCGGCCTACACCTACGACCACCTCTCCTGGCATCGCCTGGCGGACCGGCCGTGGTTCGGCGCCGTGCCCACGCTCGCGGCCGCCGCCCTCGAGACCTCAACCATCCGTCTCGGCACGTTGGTGACGACCCCGAACTTTCGCCACCCCGTTCCCTTAGCGAAGGACCTGCTCTCCCTCGACGACCTGGCGAGCGGTCGCTTCTCCGTCGGTCTCGGGGCCGGAGGTCTGGGCGTCGACGCCGACGTGTTGGGCGAGCCGCGATGGTCGCTACGCGAGCGAGCGGACCGCTTCGCTGAGTTCGTCGAGCTCCTCGACGCGCTCTTACGTGACCCGGTGACGACGTCGACGGGCACGTACTACTCGGCCGTCGAGGCGATCATGCTGCCGGGCACCCTGCAGCGCCCTCGACCGCCTTTCGTCCTGAGTGCCACGGGACCGCGCGGCATGGCGCTCAGCGCTCGATTCGCGCAAGGTTGGGTCACCACCGGTCGAGGCGCCGACCAAAACGAGCACTGTGCCGACGTCGTGGCGGCCGAACTCTCGCGGCTCGACGCCGCACTCGACGACGCGGGTCGAACCCGCGACTCGATGGAGAAGGTGTTGCTCGATGGTCTGAACGATGAGCGCCCGCTGACGTCCCTAGACGCCTTCGTCGACTGGGCCGGTCGTTACCAACAACTGGGTGTCACCGAGTTGGTGATCCACTGGCCCGAGCCGAACTCGCTGTTCGCGGCCGACGTGGACGTCTTTGAGGACATCGCCACCAACGGCCTCAATCAACTTTGAGTACGACTCAAAACTCGCCGTAACGGGCCACTTCCTATCGTTCGCGCGAGGACCCCCGTGTACGCTTCAATTCGTGAAAACGCGAAAATCTCCACCGTTTCGAGCCGATCACGTCGGTAGTTTCTTGCGCCCAGCGGAACTCCTGGCCGCCCGAAAGGGCTTTAAGGACGGCACCATCGACGCGCAGGAACTGCGCGAAGTCGAAGACGACGCCATCCGCAACGTCGTCGCGCTCCAAGAGGACCTCGGCCTCCAGTCCGCCTCCGACGGCGAGTTTCGCCGCACGTCCTGGCACATGGACTTCATCTACCAACTAGCCGGCATCGGCTCAACCGACGAGCAACTCGAAGTCGCCTTCAAGAACGCCGGGGGCACGACGTCCTTCACGTCAGCGGCCCTCAAGGTGCACGACCGCGTCGGGATCGACGAGACGATCTTCGCCGACGCCTTCACGTTTCTACGGTCCTGCGTCACGACCGCGACGCCCAAGTTGACGATCCCTTCGCCCTCGATGGTGCACTACCGCGGGGGCCAAGCCGCCATCGATCCCGAGGTCTACCCCGACGTCGAGGAGTTCTGGCACGACCTTTCGGCCGCCTACGCCGAGGAGATCCGTCGGCTCGCGGAGCTGGGCTGCACGTACCTACAACTCGACGACACGTCCCTCGCGTACCTGAACGACCCGGCGCAGCGAGCGATGATCGCCGAGCGCGGCGAGGACGCCGAGCACCAACACCTGCGCTACATCAAACAGATCAACGACGCCATCAAGGACCGTCCCGAGGGCATGTTCGTCACCACGCACTCGTGTCGGGGTAACTACCAGTCCTTCTGGGCCGCCGAGGGCGGCTACGACTTCGTCGCCGAGGCGCTCTTCAGTGAGCTCGACGTGGACGGCTTCTTCTTAGAGTTCGACGACGACCGTTCGGGCACCTTCGAGCCACTGCGCTTCGTGCCCGAAGGCAAGATGGTGGTGCTCGGGCTGGTCACCACCAAATCGGGCGTGCTGGAAAACAAGGACGATCTGAAGCGCCGGATCGAAGAGGCCAGTGAGTACGTGCCGCTCGAACAGCTCTGCCTCTCGCCCCAGTGCGGGTTCTCCTCCACCGTCGAGGGCAATAGCCTGACGTTGGCTGAAGAGATCGCCAAGTTGCAACTCGTCATCGAGACGGCCCACGAAGTCTGGGGCTGAGCCGCCGAGGCCTCTAGGACGCGCCGAAACGCTCCAACAGAGTGCTCCTGATACCGGGTCGACTCCCAAAGGTGAGCAGCAGTGCCGCTTCACGCTGGCAGCGTTCGGCGAGGTCACCCACGACGACCGAAGAACTACCCCGATGGACCGCGAGGGCGTGCGCGCAACGTACCGCGAGTTCACTCGCCGCGGCGCGCGCACTCGCCATCGACTCCGCGTCGCCGCGCTCGAGGTTCTCGCGGCAGCGCTGGAGTTCCTCATCGAGTGGCGAAGGACCGAGGAGCGAGCAGCACCGCCGTGCGAGTCCGAGCGCCAGCGAGCCGTTCACCCGCAGTCCCTCCGCGCTCTCGCTCGCCGGGTCGTAGGGCACGCGNNGCGACGAAGAGGGTATTGATCAGTCCCCAGCCACTCACCCACGGCGCGTGTCCCTCGAGTGTCCACCCACCCGAAACCGCCGTGGCGCGTAGGCGCGGCGGACCTGGCAAGAGACCGCCCAGGGCGACACCCCCGCGCATGGCCCCGCGCACGACGTCGGGCAGGTACTCACGCAGGGCCGGCGGCGTCGTGGGACTGAGGACCGCGCCGAGCAGTCGCAAATGTTGGATCCACACGAAGGTGGAGGCGAGACAGCCCGACGCGAGCGCTTCGACGACGTCGCAAAGTTGGGTGACCTCGAAGCCGAGTCCTCCGACGTCGGTGGGCGCGAACACGCCGTAGAGCCCGAGGTCGGCGAGTGCGTCGAAATGACTGGCCGGCACCGAGAGCGCCCCATCGACGGTGGCGGCGTCGTCGGCGAAGTAGTTAACGACGGGGCCGAGGGCTGCTTCGAACTCGGGCGGGAGCACGGGCTGCCTAGTCGCGGTGACGAAGGGCGACGAACGTCAAGGGATCAGGACGATTTTGCCGTGCGAGTGACCCTGGGCCAAATCGCGCAGCGCATCGCCCGCATCCGCCAGGGCGAAGGTGGCGTCAACGAAGACCTTTAACGAGCCCTCTTCGACTCGACGAACGAGGTCGAGTCGCGCGGCGCTTCGAATCGCCACGCCGGGATCGGCGTTGGGCCCCATGCCGAGTGCCTGCATACCGAGACGGGCGCCTTTGCCAGAACCAACGATGGTCGCGAGTCGAGAGTGGTCGGCCACGAGGGCCACCGAGACGTCCCCCGCCTCGTCGGTCCCGATGAGGTCGATCGCCGCGTCGACACCGTCGGGCGCCAGTTCTCGTATTCGCTCGAGCAGCCCGCCGCCGTAGACGACGGGCTCCGCGCCCAGGCTCCGCAACAGTTCGTGCTGTGTGGTGCTCGCCGTCGCGATCACCCGGGCGCCATCAGCGACGGCGATCTGTACGGCCATGAGCCCGACGCCACCGGAGGCCCCGTTGATGAGGACGGTGTTTCCCGCACGAACCGAGGCGGCTCGCAGTGCGTGTATCGCCGTCGTGCCGCACAACATCAAGCCACTCGCTTCTTCGAAGGACATGTTCTGCGGCTTGGCGACGGCCAACTCGGCGTCCGTCACCACCGCGGTGGCGTACCCGCCCGGAGCGGGGTAGACGATCACTTCGTCGCCGACGTGTAAAGGCGCGCTCGGGCCCGTCACCTCACCCACGGTGGCGAGCACGACGCCCGCCACCTCGAGACCGAGTCGCATGGGGAGTTTCGAGGGATCGTCGCCGTAGTGACCGGAGAAGAATTTGTAGTCGATCGGATTCGTCGCCGCGGCGCGCACCTCAACCAGCACCTGTCCCGAGATGGGTTCGACGAGTTCGGTGTCGATGAGGGAGACGACGTCCGGCCCTCCGTACTTCGTGGCCACGACGGCAGTGATCTTCATGGGCGCGACGTTACCGGTCGCGCCGTAGGGGCGCAGCGCCCGAGCGTCGACTAACTCTGCGTCGCCATGTCGGCCTCTAGGCGGGCCAGCAAGGGTTGAGCCTCGATGTTTACGAGGATGTCCTTCGCTTCCTTTCCGGCCACGGCGGCCGGGTGGTCGGGACCAAGGAGGTGGACCAGCTCGACCTCCGTGATGGCGACGTCGAGGTTGCACTCGAGCGCGCGCCACGCCTCGATGGCTGCCGTGTAGAGGTCACCGGCCTCATCGACGCGCTCCTCGAGGACCGCGAGGGCGGCCCCGATCTCACCGCGCACCGCAGCCATCCATCGACCCCGGACACGTTGGGACGCCGCCTGAGCATTACGCAGTTCCGCCGCGTCGCGTAGCCAGATCGCGCACCGGGCCCACAGAGCGATCGCCACGGCGCTGTTGATACCCATCGGGTCCATCTCGACCGCCCTTCGCGCGGTCTCGAGGGCCTGCACGAACTCTCCCGCGGCGTAGGCGACCTGCGCACTGCCGTGCATCATCGTGGTCTCGTGGGCGACCATTGCGCCCGCGAACTCCGAGACGTGCTGGGCCAAGAGTTCGCGAGCTGCCTCGATGTCGCCGGAACCGGCCAGCAGCTGGGCGGTGAGGTTGTCCGTCCACACCCGACTCTCGGGGCGCACGAGGTGCGTCGCGAGCTCGGCGATGGAGGTTCGCGCCTGCGCCCACAGCCCGAGGCTGATCGAGGTCTCGGCGGCGTTGAGCAGATTCGTTTCCTCCAGGGCTCGAAGCCCCGCGCGCCGGGAGAGCTCGGCGGACTTGAGCGCGTTCCGGACCGTCTCGCGCGGATCGTCCGGCAACGCGAAGAGGCTCAGACCCAACGCGGCCATGGCCTGCTCGCGAAGCGAACCGATCTCCTCAGAGAGCGTCACCATCCCTCGAGCGAGAATGACGGCCTCGCGGTGACGACCCACATTGAACAGCGCCAACGATCGAGTCCCGAGGGCTCGAGCGAAGACGGCGTCGTCGTCGAGTTGCTCGGCGAGCCCGAGGGACAACTCCGACCAATGAAGGACCTCATTGAAATCGCCACCGAAGGTGTGTCCATGAGCAATCGACTCCGCCAGATGCGCCCGAACGTTGAGGCTGCCCGTGTCGCCCTGCTCGTTGTACGCCCGGAGGCACATGGCTACGGCTTCTTCGCGACGGTCGTCGAAGGAGAGGGGGTCAGATAGTTTGGCCGTCGCGAGCCCGACCGCCTCGTGATCGCCCACCAGTCGGTACTCTTCGATCGCAGCCTCGAATCGAGCGATTGACCCGGCGTAGTCGGCGCTCACCATCATCACCTCCGCCGCGAGTTCGAGCGCTTTGGCTCGACGCGCGCCCGACGGCGTCACCTCGATCGCCCGCTCGAAGAGTTCCTGGGCCTGTTCGGGAGAACCCAGCGACATCGCGCGCTCACCCGCGCGGATCAGCCACTCGCTTGCGCGCTCGGCGATCTCGTCACTCTCGGCGCCCTCGGGGGCGACCTGGTGCGCCGAGGCGTAGTGGGCGGCGACGATGACCGTGAGTTCCTCGTCGTTGAAGGACTCGTAGTAGCGCGCGGCGGCGAGGTGTTTGGCGCTGCGGTCGCGCCGCGAGAGCATGGCGACCGCGACTTCACGAATCACTCCTTGGACGAAGCCGTACTGGCCACGCTCGGGCGAGCGGGGGTCGGTGTCGTAGCGGAGGAACTCTTTGCGCACGAGGTCGCGGAGTTCGACGTCCAGGTGGGTGCGCTCCCCTCCGTGAATGGCTAGAAGCGACTCGGGTAGGAACGACGCCCCCAAGACGGCGGCGTCTTGCAGAAGTGCTCGCTGTTCGCCCACTAGGGCGTCCAAGCGTGACGCAACGAGGGCCTGAAGGGTCTCGGGGATCTCCAAGGAGACCAACTCACCTTGGAGTTGGTAGACACCGCCTTCTTCGACGAGCACACCACGGTCGACCAACATGCGAACGGTTTCGACGGCGTAGAGGGGCACGCCCTCGGCCCGTGCGAGCACACTTTCGGTGACCGCGTCACTGAGCCCGCTGACGAAGCCGCCTAAGAGCATACGCATGGAGACGTCGTCCAAGGGATCGAGATGCAACGAGGTGAAGCTGCGTTGTCCCGCGCCCCAGCCCGGGCGCTGATCACGCAACTCCGGTCGCGAGATACTGACCACCATGATCGGGTAGCTCCTCGACCACTCGAGGATCGACTCGACGAAGTCCATCAACCCCGGGTCGGCCCACTGCAGGTCCTCAAAGACCATCACCGTGAGACCCCGAGCGCTGATGCGTTCGAAGAACGTCCGCCACGCGCTGAAGAGTTCCTCGCGGTCACCAATCGGCGCGTCACCTAGACCCAGCAGGTACGCGAGGCGCGGCTCAATCCAGAGGCGTTCCTGCTCGTCGGCCACAAAGTTGGCGACCGTCGTCGAGAGCTTCAACCGCGAAGAGTCGGCCTCCTCACCATCGGTGATGCCCGCGCGCATGCGGATCATCTCGCCGAGTGCCCCGAAGGTCACGCCCTCCCCGTAAGAGGCGGAGCGCCCTTGGTGCCAGTAGACCGTCTCCGCCAGCCCGTCAACGTACTTCAAGAACTCCCAGGCGAGTCGGCTCTTGCCGATACCCGGTACCCCGGTGATCGAGACGAGCCGCGCGCGCTGCTCGCGGGCCGTCGCGTGCAGGAGGTCCTTCACGAGGCGCAACTCGTCGTCGCGACCGACGAAGGGCGGCTCTAAGCGCTCGCTGCGACCGAGTCCCTTGCGCTTGCCCACCACGCGCAACGCTCGCCACGCTTTGACGATCTCCTCTTTGCCCTTCAAGGTCAACTCACCCGCGTCCTCAAAGGCAATCGCGCCCGAGGTCGCTCGCCACGTCGCGTCATCCACCAACACCGTCCCGGGCGTGGCGGCACTCTGCACCCGCGACGCGGAGTTCACGGTGTCACCGAGCACCATGCCTTCAGAGACCTTGCCGATAGTGACCGCGACTTCGCCGGTCACGACGCCGCCACGAGCTTGCAGTCCGTCGAGACCGGCCTCGCGACCAAGCGCGGGCACGAACGAGACGATATCCAAGGCGGCGCGCACCGCGCGCTCGGCGTCGTCTTCGTTGGCCGTGGGCGCACCCCACACCGCCATCACCGCGTCACCAATGAACTTTTCCACCGTCCCGCCGTAGTTGTCGACGATGCCCTGGGCCCGCACGAAGTAACGCGTCAGGAGTTCGCGGATCTCTTCGGGGTCGCGCTTTTCCGCGAGGGGCGTGAAGCCGACGAGGTCGATGAACATCACCGAGCACAGTCGTCGCTCGGCGATCGGTGCGGAATCCGACCCCGCCGTGCCCCGGGTCGTCGGGGTCGACACGGCGGTCGTGGCTTCGGCCCCGCAGTCACCGCAAAAGCGTTTTCCGGGAATGAGTTCGGCGCCGCATTCGCCACAGGTCGCCGCGAGTGCCACGCCGCAGTTCGGACAGAACCGTTTCGCGTCGAGGATCTCCTCAGAGCAACTGGGACAGAGCATCAACACTCCCCTCTTTATCGCAACCGATGCTACGCGCTGGCTCGACGCTCGCTGGAGCGAACTTGCGAGGTGCTGACTAGATCATTCCGCCGTCGGCGTAGATGACCTGGCCATTGATCCACCGCGCAGGTCCGGCAAGGAACGCCACGATGTCCGCGATGTCAGTGGGCGCACCGAGTCGCTCCAGCGCGGGCGCCGCCGCGAGTGCGTCGACGGCCGCTTGGGCACGACTCCCGAGGAACATTGGGGTCGCGGTCGGTCCCGGTGCGATGGCGTTGACGGTCACGTCGCGACCCTTCAGTTCCTTCGCCAGAATCATCGTCATCGCATCGACGGCTCCTTTGCTCGCCGAGTACGCCGAATAGCTCGGCACCGCTCGCTGGTTCACCGAGGTCGAGAAGTTGATGATCGCTCCGCCGCGCCGCACTCGTCGAACCGCTTGTTGATCGACGACGAAGGTCCCGCGCACGTTCACCCGAATTGTACGGTCCAAGTCGTCGAGATTCATCTCCGAGAGCGGCGCAAGGAACAAGACGCCCGCGGTGTGGACCACGACGTCGACGCCCCCATAAACGCGTTCGGCCTCGTCGAAGAGAGCGACCATGTCCTGGTGGTCGGCGACATCGCCCCCCACCGCCATCGCCGTGCCGCCCGCGGAGAGGATCGACGACACGACCTTTTCGGCCCGGTCGTGACTGCTCGAATAGTGAACGACCACGTTCATGCCTTCCGCACCGAGCCGCTCCGCGACGGCGCGCCCGATGCCACCCGACCCACCGGTCACGATGGCGACCCGTCGGCTCGTCAACTCAGTGTCCGCCATGTCACATCCTTTGCTCGATTGTCCACGTCGCGAGCCCCCTTAGGAATGTATGGGTCATCTCGAACTTCGCTCCGACTCGCTCGGCGGCCACCCTGGTTCGGCCTTCATCCTTCCCCGAGGGTCGAACACTCACTTCACCGTGTGAGACTGCACCATGGGTCCGCGAAGGAAACTCCTCTTGACGGCGGTGTTCTCGACGGCGTTACTGCCCGTGCAGACTTCGCCAGCGAGCGCGGAGATCGTGTCGGTACTCCCGTGCAGTTCGTCAGCCGTGCATATCACGGAGTACAACACGGTCGTCGGCGCGGGCAACGTGAACAGTCTCTTTTGGATACGCAATGTCTCGGGCACGCGCTGTTCGCTGCGGGGGTACGTGCGCGCGGGCTACGTCGGGCACTACGGCGTCGACGTGAAGGGCGCCCACGCCACGCTCCTCACGGTGGCACAGTCGGACAGACCCAGCGGTGGAAAGAATTTGAACGACATCGGTGGGCTCCACGACGGTGCGGCGATCTCGACGGTGGTGATCGAGCCCCACGCTCTGGCGTCATTTTGGATCTACGGAACTGACGAATCGACGCATCTACGTGACGGTCGAGTGACTCGATGTATCACCGCATTGACGATGCTGGTACGTCTCCCCGGGTCCACTACACCGGTTGACGTCACCCCACCGAAAGGGGACGGATTTTTCTGGTGTGGCCCAACGTCGGTCCATCCAGTCGTGTCGGGGGATTCGGGCTCGATCCCCTCGCGACCCCTGTCCGACTACTTCGGTACGCCGGGCTGACAACACGGCGGCCTATCGATGCAGTATCTCGNNGCTCCGCGAATTACTTAATCGACAAGTACTCCGGCATGAAGTTCTGCAGCGGGTTCGCCGTCAAACCGTTGATGCCATTCACCTTTAAGGACGTCAGGGTGTTGAGCACTTCACCCGTCGCGTCGGCCTGAGGTTGGAAGAGCACCGGCAACTGCTGCGCCGTTAGCTCCGCGTACGTCTTCAAGCTGGCCGTGCCGAAGGTGGTGGACTTGATCGCCGCAGTTTCAGCGGCGTTCGAGTAGAGACCGACGTTGAAGCCACCGCCCGGAGCGAAGAGCGTCTCGCCCGAAGGGTAGTAGTCCGGCGCGTAGCTCCAACCGCCACCCCACGAGCAGATCTCGTAACTGGTGCCGGCTTCGCAGTCACCGATCACGTCGTTGAACGTGGCTTCGGTGTGGCTGAACTTGAANNCCACCAACTTCCATCCGTGACTCGTCAAGAGCTTCTTGGCGGCCGTCAGGTTGTAGGTGTAGGGATTAGGCACCGGTTCCAGCGCCTTCGCGAGACCACTCACCGACTGGGGTGTCTCGGGCGGCAGCGGGCTGTCGATCGGCACGCCATAGCCCTTGTCGACCTTCTGGATGATCGCCGTCTGGTCGACCGCCTCTTGGAGTGCTTGGCGGATGTAGAGCTGTGCGACGATGGCGTGCTTGGGATCTTTCGGACTGAAGTTAAAGGGCGCGTAGTTAAAGGCCCAGGTGTAGCCCGTCGTCAAGTTGTACTTCGCCGACACCGCCGACCAGTTGGCTCCGACTTCCCCGGGGGCGGGGGCGTTGGAGGTCAGCACCGTCGGGTCGACGTAGCCGAGGGTCACCGTGCCACTGCGCAGCGCGGTCTCTTCGGCGTTCGCGGTCGTGAAGGCTTCTTCCTTCACGAAGTCGATGCCCTTTTGCGCCTTGACCGGACCGGAGTAGGTCGGGTTCGGCACGAACGTCGCGTTACCGAGGTCGTCCATCTTGGTCAACTTCCACGGGCCGTCGGCNNGCCTTGCACGCCGTGTTGGTCGCCGCCGCGCCGTAGGTGCCGGTGGCGCACGTCGAGGTCTTCCCGGGTGCGGTCACGTCCCAGCTGTTGGGCATGGGGGTGAGTTCGGCGAGGTAGTTATAGAGGATCCAGTTGGGGTTGACCGAGGAGGTGAAGTTGATCGTCACCGTGTCGCCGGTCCCTGAGGCGTTCGCCACCTGGTCGGGGATCCCGTAGCCCTTGTTGTAGCCGCAGTAGCTCGTCGGGTCGGCCTTGTACAAGTTGAGGAAGAACAGCACCGACTGCGCGTCGACGCTCTGGCCGTCGGCGAACTTCCAGCCCTTCATGTCGATGGTGATGGTCTTATCCCCGTTGGAGAAGACCGGTGACTTCGCCGTCGAAAGGCTGTAGTCAACCGCGGAAGATCCCGGCGTGCCGAACCAGTAGAGGGGACGATACGTCATCTCTTGGAACTGACTGAGCGTCGCGACCGAGAAGTACTGGCAGCCGAGGTAGGGGAAGATGTAGTTCGGTGCCGCGCCGGGGGCCTCGGCGAAGGTGATCGTGTTCGACGTGCTCGCCGTGGTCGTTGACGTGGAAGGAGAGTTCGACGAACCCGCGACCAGTCCAATCGTGATCGCCGCTAACGCGACCACCACCACGGTGGCGATCCACCACTTACTCTTGCGTTGCATAACTGCCTTCTCTCGGTTCTCATCCGCTCGCAC
>PKZN01000071.1 GCA_003133075.1 Acidimicrobiaceae bacterium
GCGGCGTTCTTCGCGTCGAGACCCTGCGCGGTGAAGTAGTGACGCTTGTAGCGCAGGACGCACACGAGTTCGGTCGCGAGGGCCTGGTTGAGGACGTAGACGACCCGCTCCAGATCCGCGCCGTAGGCGTCAGTTACGGGACCAAGCTCAATGTTGGCGCGGGCTCGCTCGCGCAAGCTCTTGATGTCGGTGAGAAACTCTTCCATGGGTGACTCCTTCACGATGGGTTAGACAACTGCAGTGCTGATTGGGATGTACAAGCCTCTCACCATCGCCAGGGTGGACGACGGTGATCAAAAGATGTTGACTTATTCTCTACGTCGGCACACCTGAGTGCAAACTGAGATCGGTCTTTAGTAGTAGTGCTTACGTCCGCCGACTGCACGACCAGCTGAGCCGAGAGCCCAGAGGACGACACCGATGATCAACAAGATCATGCCAATCGTCCAAAGAATTGGGACGCCCAGAAGAAATCCAATAATAAGTAACACGACGCCCAGAGTGACCACGATGCTCCAATACTTCATCCGTCTACCCCAGAGCGATCTTCGCCCAGTCCGTGTCTCCAACCTACTGTCGCTCAACGTCGGGCCAACCGGGCCGGGTCGCGACCGATTAGTGAGCGGGCCGTGGCGTCACCGCAATGCGGCGTGCGACGAGGAAGTCGAGGCTGAATCGTCCCGCGCCGAAGACGACCAGAACCAGCGCGAGCGCGGCCAGCGCCAGGTTCAACTCGTATCCCGGGGTCAGCGACTCCGAATTGATCCCGTTGGTCCACGTCACCGTGATCATCGCCATGACCATGTCGCCCACGAGCGCGAGCCCCGCGAGTCGAGCGCCGAGCCCGAGCATCAAGGCGATCGCGCCGCCAAATTCGATGACGCCGCCCAGTACCGCGAAGAACCCTCCGGGATGCAGATGCGCGGTGTTCGAGAAAAAGAGCGCCGTCGCGTGCAACCCGGGACCGTTGAAGGCGCCGAAGAGTTTCCCGGCGCCGTAGTAGAGAAAGATCCACGCGAGCACGATTCGCACCACGACGAGCAGCACGTCGGCCCGCGGCGTCGTGGTCTCATTTCGAACGAGGACCGCCGCGACGGACCGGACCCTCACTGGCAACGACGTCACGACTTCTGCGTCCACGAGCTCTTCGAGCGCGTGAGGGGGGACGCCTCGCTCGCTTCGTTGGCCAACGGCCGAAAGGGCGCGAGGAGTTGCGCGAACATNNGGCGAACCCCAGATTGACGTCCTGGGGGCCGTCGAGCTGGTGATGGATCCGGTGGTAGTTAGGACTGACGAAGACTCGCCCAATCGGGCCGAACCCGAGGTTGGTGTTGGAGTGCTCAAAGGCCACGACCGCGGCGTAGACCACGAGCATGGTGGTGGGCACGGCGCCGTTGGCGAGCAACACGATGCCCGGGATCAACGCAATTAAGTACGACACGTGGATGAGCGGATGGGTGCGAAAGACCGTCAAGACGCTCATGTCCTCTTGGGAGTGATGCAGTTCGTGGAATCGCCAGAGCATTCGGACTCGATGATTCGCGAAGTGGGCCAGCCAGTTGCAAAAGTCCATGGCCACGAAAATCGCCGCAACGAACACCCAGCGTGGCACGACACCAATCTTGGGCACGACGACCCACGGCAACGAGTGGCGCGCCACCTCCGCGAACGAAAGCGCCAGTGCGGCACCCAGTGGCACGACGACGGTGGCGTTGAGGATCGTGTATAGGAGGTCTTGGCGGTAGCCCCGAGCGAACACCGGACGTCGCTGCGCGGGATGTAGCCGTTCGATGACGAGAAAAAGACCGAGGACGACCAGCGTGATCGGCCCAATGACGACGACCTTGAGGCTCGTCAACGACTCAGAGAAGCTCGCGCCGCCCCAATGGCTCGACCACCCGATCGCGATGAGCGCGACCGCGACCGCGACGACGGAGAAGGCGGGCAGATACACCCGCGAGGAAAGCGATCGTCGAGCGGGACGAACGGCACGCTCCGCGTCCGCCGCGGTGAACGCCGCGGCACCGCGAACTCGCGCGTCTATGAATAACGACACGGCGTGCTCCTCCATGACGACGTCGACACTAGAAACCGACTCCGCCACCACCGGGACTGGTCGTCGTAGTGGTCGCGCCGCCAGCACGTGGCTTCACCGTGACGACCGCCGACCACTTGCCCCACTTGTCGGTGACGTCGCCGTGCACTTGTCCGGGTGCCGTGTCCTTAAAGAACCGGTAGAGCGGCTTTCCGTCGTAGGTGACCTGGAACAGCCCACTCCCTCGTTTGATCGAACCAAGTTTCGCAGCCACCACGCCCTGACCGGCGCTCGCCGTGGTGACGCCCTTGGGCAAGAGCACCTCGGGCCAGACCTTTTGGCACGCCTCGGTGCAGGCCACCGCGCTTGGCGAAAGGGTGTACAGGGTCGTTTGACTCGAGAGGACGGTGCCGGAACTCGACGTCTTCTCCGCCGAAATCACGAGCGACTTCGATGCGTGATTGGACGCTGCTCCGGCCGAACCCGGGAGAACCGCCAACGCCATCCATCCGCCGACGGCGAACGCCACCGCTGCACACCGTGCCCAGGGTGCTCGCCGATGCCCACTGTTCTCGCGCGTCGTTGTTTCCATGTCCATTCTCTCCTCGCACTCTCCTTCAACGGGCGCACCCGTCGCGGCACACTCGACATCGATGTGGTGAGCAACGCGTCGCCACCTCGTCATCTCGCGCCGTTAAGTACTACGGAACGCCCGCGAAAAAAGATCACTCCTGCGTACTCGTCCCCGGCACTTCGTTCCGATCGGACCGTGGGCGTTGGTTCGAACGGTGTCCGGCTTCTCTCCCTTCCGTGCGCACGTGAACTCGCCACGTCGAACGACGGCGCTGTTCGATCATCCTCGAAGCCGCGCGCTCGCCAGCACGACGCCATTGGCTGCGACGAGTCGCGCACCACGCACCTCTCGCAGCGGTGACGTCAGTGGCGCACTCCAGGTGCCGTAGCCTCCCGAGAGGCTGAAGGTTCCAATAGTCTCGATTCTTCCTCCGGCGAGGAGCGCTTCGCACGTGACGCTGCCCGACCACGAGTCCTTCTCAATGGTCATGATCAACCACGGCGTTGCGCCCGTCGAAAGAACGACGTTGCCCACGACGCGACCGTGTGACGTGAGGCTCGCCTCGGTCGGATGGGTGGAGGCTGACCGGGCCGGTCCCGTGCCCGCGCGACCAGGAATGAACACGCCCAGGCCAACGCCCAGGACCACCACCAGTGCCGCCGCGAGCGTGAACACCAGGACCCGTCGACGACGCCTCGGGGTTCGTGTCCCACGGTGTGATTCCAGACCTCGAGTGACGCGCAGTTCGAATCCGACCGGCGGCTCCACCTCGGGTCCGAGTTCGAGCACCGCGTCGGCCACCGTCGAGAGCTCAGCGAGTTCCGCACTGCAGAACGGGCAGTGTCCGACGTGTTCGAGCACCTCCTCACGCCGTCGACCCGACGCGATTCCGAGCGCAACGGTGGCGAGATCGTCTTCGAACGGTGCGCAGCCCACTCGATCATCCGCGCGGTTGCTCACTGGGCTTCCTCGTTGACGAGGCTGTGGCGAAGTTTTGCCATGCCGAGGCGTATTCGACTCTTCGCGGTACCGAGCGCGATGCCCTCAACCTCAGCGATCTCGGCGGCGGTGCGTCCGTAGAGTGCCGCGAGTACGACGGCACGGCGCTGCTCGATCGGCAGCGCCGCTATCGCACTCCGAGCGCTCGCCGCTGAGTCGTTGGCGAGTGCGGCGGCGTCGGGTTGGTGTTGACCACTGGTGAGTTCAACGAATACTCGGTCCTGGGGATCGGTGGGCACACCGCGACGAACCCGCGTCGCGTCGATGGCCAGGTTGCGCGTGATCGTGAGTGCCCACGTCGACACCGCACCTCGTCGAACGTCGAAGACCTGCGCGTGACGAAAGATTCTAAGGAACGCCTCTTGGGCTACGTCTTCGGCGTCACCGGCGTCGCCCACAATTCCGACGGCGAGTCCGTAGAGTCGCCGCTGGTAGCGGCGTACGAAGATCAGGCCCGCCTCGTCGTCGCCGACCGCGATCCCCGCGAGCAGCGCCTCGTCAGAGACGCCCTCGTCGCTCGAAATCCACCTTTTCGTCACCATACGTACTACGGCGCAGCGGCCCGGAGGGATCACGGTGC
>PKZN01000011.1 GCA_003133075.1 Acidimicrobiaceae bacterium
CCGCCGTCAGGGCTCTTCGACGCCGCCGTTCGACGCGAAGGCACCGACGTCACCGTCATTGGCTACGGCGCCTCGATCAAGACCATCCTGCGCGCGGCCGACACCGCCGCGGTGGAGGGGAGGTCGTTAGAGGTCGTCGACGCGCGTTCCATCGCGCCACTCGACCTCGAACCGATGGTGAAGTCGCTCGAGAAGACCGGACGCCTCGTCGTGGTCCAAGAGGCGCCGCACATGGCCTCAATCGGCTCGGAGCTGGTCGCGGAGCTCTCCGAGCGCTGCTTCTACTCACTGCGCGCCCCCGGGGTGCGCGTGAGTGGCTACCACGTGCCCTACCCACCCACGCGTCTCGAGGAGGACTACCGCCCGACGGTTGACCGCATCCTGGACGCGGTGGACCGAGTGATGGAGTTCGAGAGTTGAGCGAAGAGATCTTCCTGCTGCCCGACGTCGGCGAAGGTCTCGTCGAGGCCGAGATCGTGACCTGGAAGGTGAACGTCGGCGACACGGTCGTCTTGAACCAACCCCTGGTCGACATCGAAACCGCTAAGGCGACCGTCGAACTGCCGAGCCCGTACGAGGGCACCGTCGTCGCGCTGCACGGCAACGTGGGCGACGTGATGGAAGTGCACAAACCCCTCATCACCTTCAACGTCGGCGGCGCACCCTCGGCACCCGCCGCGATCGTAGCTGCCCCCGTCGAAGGGGCGGCGTCGGTGGGCGAGGGTCGTGAAGCGGTCCTCGTCGGCTACGGCGTCGCCAACGAAGACGGTGTCGCCACTCGCAAACATCGTCGCCAGGGGGCGCCCGCGCCCGCGCCGAGCGCACCCGTAACGTCACCTCCACCGCCGCCATCGACGCCGAGCGTCGCGGCGAACCCGCCGTCCGCGTTGGCGCCACGGTCGACGCCGCCCGTGCGCCTCTACGCCAAGCAACACGGCGTGGACCTTTCGACACTCGCCGGCACCGGCCGTGACGGACTGATCACGCGCGTCGACGTCGAACGGGCTCTAAGTGGCGCGCCGGCGAGTTCCGCCCCCGCCATTCGAGCCAGCGCCCCCATCACCGGACCGCTGAGCCCGTCGCACTTCGTCGGTCGCGACATCGAGTCGTGGTCGACCGGTCCCAAGGAGGAGCGCATCCCCGTCAAGGGTGTCCTGCGCGCAATGTCCGAAGCGATGGTNNCAGGCGAGTTTGAACGATATTCGTCTCTCGCCGCTGTCGATCGTGGCGTTGGCGCTCTGTGATGCGGCGCGTCACTACCCCGGGATCAACTCCAGTTTCGATAGCAACACCAGCGAAGTCGTCGTGCGACGAAGCGTCAACTTGGGCATCGCAGCCGACACGCCGCGTGGACTGATCGTGCCCAACATCAAGGGCGCCGACGAGATGGGACTCGTCGAAATGACCCGAGCGCTCAACGTGCTGGTCGAAAAGGCGCGCAACGGAACGACGACGCCGAACGAGATGATCGGCACCACCTTGACGATCACCAACGTCGGGCCCTTTGGNNCGTCAGATCGACGGGGCTCTCGCGTCACGGGTGCTCGGTCACGTCGCGGCGTTCTTGGCGGACCCCGCGGCGAAAATCATCGCCCCCTAGGCGTTACGCGCGCAGGGCCGCCAAAGCGCGGTCGGCGTGGGCGTTCATGGAGACCTCGCTCGTGATGACCTCTTTGATGGTGCGGTCCTGATTGATCACGAACGTGACCCGTTTCACCTTCAAGAGATTGAGCGCCCGCTTGACGTCGTAGTGGCGAGCGACGTCGCCGTCGACGTCAGCGAGAATTGGATAGTCGAAGCCGTTCTTCTCGGCGAACTTTGCCAGGCGATCGGCGCCGTCCATGGAGATGCCCACCCGTTGGGCCCCGAGCGCCTCGAACTCACCCTTGAGGTCACGGAAGTGACAGGACTCCCTGGTGCAGCCGTTGCTCATCGCGGCGGGGAAGAAGAACAGCACGACCGGTCCGTCACGGAGCATGGTCGACAAGGTCCGCTCGTTCCCGTCTTGATCGGGCAGGGTGAAGTCATACGCCAGATCGTTTTTCTTCACGACGTCAGGCTACGCGTCCAATCGAAAGCCGACGCCTCGAATGGTGATGAGATGACGTGGCGTCGCCGGGTCGGCCTCGATCTTCTGGCGCAGACGCTTGACGTGGGTGTCGAGGGTGCGGGTGTCGGAGAGTTCGAGTCCCCACCACAGCGTGTCGAGACAGACTTCGCGGGTCACCACCTGGCCGAGTCTCGTGGCGAAGAGCGCCAGCAGGTCGAACTCCTTGCGACTGAGCTCCACCTCTCGGTTGTCGCGCGTGACCGTACGCCGGGTGAAGTCGATGCGGAGGTTGCCGAAGCTGATGACCTCGTCGTCACTTGCCGACTGGGGGCGTCGCAGCACGGCGCGGATGCGCGCGACGAGCTCACGCAAGCGGTACGGCTTGGTGACGTAGTCGGCCGCGCCAATCTCGAGCCCCAAGACGACGTCGACTTCGCTGGTGCGCGCGGTGACCATGATGACCGGGATGTGGGTGGTGTCGTGGAGTTCTCGGCAGTAGTCAATGCCCGAGCCGTCGGGCAGCATCACGTCGAGCAGCACGAGGTCGGGCTTGGCCGTGAGCAGGAGCGCGCGCGCCTCGGCGATATTGGTCGCACCGACCACCACGAAGCCCTCGACGCTGAGTCCGACGTTGAGCGCGTCTTGGTAACTCTCCTCATCCTCGACGATGAGGATGACGTTGCGACCTGGCACGTCGAGCGCGGCGCTCACGCCAGGCGCTTTACGTCGCGAGGGGTGGCACGAACGGGGTCTGCAAGGGGGCTTTGAGTTCGTTGACGTGCCACGTACTCACGATAAGGAGACCGGGTTACCGCAAGGTGAAAAGAGGGGGACTCCCAGGTGGTCAGCAGATGAAACCTTCGCCCGAGCGCGCAGCCCGTCACCGGTCAGCCCGAAAGCGTGAATCCCTCGTAGATGCCCGCACCCTTTAGGTAGCTTCCGGTGCCCACGCANNCGACCTTGGCGCCGCGCTGCCAGAGTCCACCCGTCTGGTTGACGACGACGGCCTGGTAGTTGCCCGACGAGTCGATGTAGGCGCCACTGGCGCGACAACTTCCCTCAGCGGGGCAGGCGACCGCCACCACGCCACCGTTCTTGCCGGCTTCGCGCGCGCCGGTGGGCAACGAGAGCTCGGTCGCGTCGGCCCACACCCCGTGATCCTCGTCGGCGAGGAACCCCTCGTAGTCACCCGCGACGTTGCGGTACTGTCCGCCGACCGCGCAGTCAACCGCACTCGAGCACGCGATGCCGGTGAATCCGTAGAGGAACACGTGGGGGTTCACCGCGGCGTCCGCGGGCATCGCGAGTTCGCGCGCCCGCGACCAGGAGCCGTCGTGATTCGTTGCGACGAGCGCTTCGATGGCGCCGGTCGTGGAGTTGTAGGTGCCCAGTACCGCGCACGAGGCGCCACGAACGCAGGTCACCTCGCTGATCGACGCGCCCGCGAAGGCGCTCGCGTTCGCGGGCAACGTGATCGTCCGCGCCCTGACCCACACGCCGTTGTGCTCACTGAGCAGTAGCCCCTCGGTGACGTCGTTCGCGTCGATGAATGAGCCCACCGCAGTGCAGTCGCCGCTCGCGACGCAGGCGACCTGGCTCATCGAGACGAACGGGTTGAAGTTCGTTGCCGTGGCGAACGTGATCTCTTTGGCTCGACCCCACGAGTTGTTCGTTTCGCTGACGAAGAACCCCTGACTGCGCGAAGCGAGGGCGTCGTTGTCGCCGTAGTTTCCGACCGCACTGCAGGAACCGGCCGCCGAACAGTCGACCGATCGTACGAGGGCGCTCTGGCCCTTCGTGAGCGCGTTCGAGGGGAGCGTCAGCGACCGCGCCGCGCCCCAGTGGCCGCCCACTTCGTTGGCGACGAAGGCCTCGGTGTCGCCGGAGCGGTCTTCGTAACTGCCCCCCGCGGCACAGTTCCCGAGCGCCCCACACGAGAGGTCGTAGATCGTGACACCGGGATTCGCCGCGGCGTTCGCGGGGGCCAGGAGCGTCGTCGGCGCGGTCCATTTCCCCGCGGTCTCATTGAGCAACAGTCCCTCGACGTCGCCGTGCGCGCCGGTGTAGGCGCCACCCGCTTCGCAGTTGCCCGCCGAGACGCACGAGAGCGTCGGGAGAAACCCGTCGGGTATCCCGACAGCGCCGCTCGGGAGCGCTACCAACTTTGCCGCCCGCCACGCGGGGATGCTCGCCGAAGCGGGCAGCGCGCTCGCGAGTGTCACCAGGACGGCGACCACGAGGGTGGTGCGAGCAGACTTCATCGTCCGAACTCCAATTTCGAGAGTGTCACGGTGCCGCTCGAGCGACACCCGCCCGCGACGAGGGTCGTCCGAGGTCGCGTGGTGCGAGTTCCAGTATAAAGACGGCCCGGGACCCGATTTTGATCGTGGGGCGCGGCGAGTGCTTCTCAGGAGGGGTACGGACGGACCGAGAGTTGGCCGAGCACGTGCGGGTCGCTGCTCGCGAGTCGCGTGTAGTGGTCATCGCGAATCCGCCACGCCCACACCGTCACGGGCTGGCTCTCCCAGTGCCCACTCACGCAGTCGGGGGTGCAGTTGTTCCACCGCGCCACGCCCGTGGCGTAGGCGGTCGCCTGACCCCAGTTGGTCCAGTGCAACGACCCGAGGAGCGTGTTCGCGTCCGCGCAGGTGATCACGTACTCCTGGGGCCTCTTCGTCAGGGTGTTCGAACAGCTCGTCACGATGCTCACCCGTGAGCCGTGCGTACCGGACTGGTCGTAGGAGAGGCGAAGAGTGACGAGTGACGCGACGGTAAGGACCGCGAGGATCGTGAAGGGGATGAGGCGGCGCACCCGCCAAGTGTAAGCAGTCCGCGCGGCGCTTCGAGCCCGAAGAGCGAGAGCGCCCGGCTACATCGCCTAGGTCGGTACGTCGACGAGATGACAGGGGATCTGGGAGTTCTCATCAATCCAATAACTCGCACAGATGCGGTGGTAGCCGTCGGCGACCACCAGATCACGGTTCTTGAGGAACTTGCCGCGTACGAGCAACACGGGCGAGAGCCTCTTGCCGTTCTTGACCTTTTCGAGGTCCCCCGCGACGTGGAGGTTGTCGCGCTCGAGCAGCGGTAGTCGACTCGCGCGCAGGAGGTCCTTGGCGTCGTAAATTGAGGTTGGCGCGCCCTGGAGCTCCTTGACCAGTTTGGCCACCAGTGCCGGGTCACAGATCAGACCGAGGTACGTGGTCGCCGCGGGATAGTCGTGCTCGTCGGGTTCTAGTTGCCAGTGTTCGCTCGGTGCCTTCGCCATCGTCTCTCCTTGCGTCGAGCCTACTGAGCGACGCCGGCGGGTCGTTTCGGCGAAGGTCAGTCACTAGCCTTGATGGAGTCGGAGGAGAGAGAATGCNNTCGCCGGCGCCTCGACGCCGAGCGCGCCCCAAGGCGTGCACGCGAGCGAGGTCGCTGGCTCGGTCGAGGTGCACTGGTCGCCGCCCGCTTCCAACGGCGGATCGTCCGTGCGACGCTACGTCGCCACCGCGCACCCAACGAATGAGAAGTGTGTCACCACGACGACGAGTTGTGTCGTCGCTCACCTCACGCTGGGGGCGAGTTACTCCTTTACCGTCGTGGCGGAGAACGCCGCCGGCCCCGGTACGCCGTCCGCGCCGTCCAGTCGGTTTCGCGTGCCGAGCGCCAAGTCAAGTTTTCTCTCGGCTGTGGTCGCCTTTAACAGCCAATCTACGGACGGACAAAACGCAATCATCGAAGTGCTTAACGAAGATGGCTCCGCCGCACAACTTGGGAAAGCAATCTCGAAACTTCAGGTCGCTTACAGTGACCTCACCCAAACGCTCGATGATGACAAGTGGCCAGTAATCGCAAGAGCGGATATCGCAAGTTTCATCATTGATTCGAATCATCTTTCAGCCGATTGGAAGGGCGCTTACTCGATAGACACGTCCGATCCAGGGCCCGTGCTGGACACACTGCAGTCCGATCTCAACAAACAGACGCTGGCCGATGCGAGGGTGCGAACCGACCTCGGTCTCCCACAACTGATCACGGGTCCAATTGCGACCGGCGCACCGGTTACAGCGATTCCATTGAACACCGCATCATTAGTCCACGATTTTTCCGGAAATGTGCTCTCCGTGACCGCCACCCAGATTATTGATCCCGCGACGGCTGGGGACGGGTCAGGTTTGCCCGATTCAGGATTTCGCTTCGTGGCGGTTGTGCTTTCTCTCTCGAATCCTGGGGGGCCGGGTATTGATGGCGATGCAAACTACAGCACAGCACTGGAGGGTAGCGATGGGCAGACGTACACACCGGACTTTGGAAGTGCCTCGGAGTGTGGAAATTTCACATCCGGTACTGGTCTCATTGACCTCCCCGGGGGCGACACCGCTACTGGGTGCGTTCTATTCCAAGTTCCGACGGGGGTTAGCGTTCAGTCGGTAGATTTTTCCTTGGCACCGAACTACCTGGACACTGTGATCTGGGACAATTAGGTGCCAGCGTCAGGACCTTCGAAGTGTTTCCTCGTATCGAAAGGTCGCGTGGGACGCCAGACGTGCTGAAGCCAGGAGCTGCGGCGGGTAGCGTTTCAACAAGCCGGGGCCTCGCGTCGCGGCACACCATCTGCGTTTCGGAGTTCTAGCCATGCGTCAACTAGTGAGGTACGTGCCCGTGGCGCTGATCGTTATAGCGACGGTCGCGACGGCCGTGTTCTCGTTACACACCGCGGGCACCCCGGCGAGTGCCGCGTCGGCCACCACGACGACCGCTCCAGCGCGGTTGACGGGCTTTTACCTCGACTTGGGTGCGTCGTCGTCGTTGGGTTTCCAGCCGACGGGCATCGTGAATCACAACGGGCACCGCACCGACACCGGCTACGCCAACGACCTGATCTTCTTAGAACGACTCCAGGGCGTCTCGCTCACGCTGCGACAGATGGGTTGTCCGGGCGACCTGGTCCAAACGGTCCTTAACACCACCGCCAACGACCACTGCTACAGCGCCCCCGAGACGCAACTGACCAACGCGGTTCAGTATTTGAAGGCGAACCAGAGCGAAACCGGTGTGGTCACGATCGATCTCGGGTTCAACAACATCCGACTCTGTCTCTGGCCCGACGTCCCCAACGCGGCGTGCGTCGCCGCGGGTATCGCTGCGGTCAAGGTGGATTTGCCCAAGATCTTGTCGCAGCTCAAAGCCGCCGCCGGACCGCAGGTCCGCTTCGTCGGCCTCTTATACGCCGATCCGTTCCTCGCACATTATTTCAATGGCGCGGATGGACCGAGCGAAGCCACGGCGTCGCTCGTCGACGTCACCCAACTGAACGCCGTGCTCCTGTCGGCCTACACCGCCGCCGGTGTCCCCTCGGCGAACGTGCCCGGAATCTCCAACCTCGATAATTCGTCGTTGGTCACGCTGCCGAACGTGGGCTCGATCCCCGAGAACGTCGAGGACACCTGCGAGGAGACCTGGATGTGTTACGGCGCACCCTTTGGGCCCGACGACCACCCGAACGACGCGGGCTACGCCCTCATTGCGCAGGCCATTTTCGCCGCGCTGCCGCGACTCTAGACCGTCGTGTCGCGGCCGGTGGCGACGTCACTCGGCCGAGAAACCCACCGCGCTCAAGAGTCGGCGAAGATCGAGGACCTCTTCGGCCCCTAAGTTCTTGTCCTTCGGTCGTTCAATGGTCTCGGTGACCCCGCCGAGGGTGACGCTGAACTTGCCGTCGTGCTTCTCTTCGACGGTGGCGACGGCGTTGAGTAGCGAGAGCACGTCGGGCCACTCGACGTTGTGGTTCACCGGGTGTTGAAAGATCTTCTCCAAGGTGGCGCGGTGGTGGTTGTTGAGATGGACGGGTTCACTGCTCGCGGTCATCGTCACTCCAGTCTTCAAGTGCAGACTAACCACCACGTCCGAAGGCCCTTGCGGGTTTACGGCGCCTAGGCGGAGAAGGGTGCGGCGTAGGAGCCGCCGATGAAGCCCAGCGTCGCGGGTCCATCCGCGTCGAGGGCCGCGACCTCGTCGGCGAAGGCTTCCGCGTCATCGACGGGCTCGTAGCCAATCGCCGTGGCCTCTTCGAGCGAGACCGCGGCGCAGGCGTTGGCCGACACGCCCCACACCACGCGGTAACCCGGGTTCGGTGTGGCGAGCGCGGCCTCGAAGAGCCGTGTGCAGTCCTTTGGCGAGAGCCAGCTCCATAGGGCGCGTCGAGAGTCGGGGCGTTCTCGGTACGAGCCGATTCGTAGGCAGATGACGTCGAGGCCGAAGCGGTCGTGGTACAGGCTGCAGAGACCCTCGCTCGCCACCTTGGACACCCCGTAGAAACTGTCGGGTCTCGGAAAGAGGTAGTCGGGCGCCGGAGCGCCCGGTTCCAAGGTTGAAAAGCCCACGGCGTGGTTACTGCTCGCGTAGACCACGCGAGGCACCCCGGCTCGGCGGGCCGCCTCGAGCACCACGTGGGTGCCGTCGATGTTGACGTCGAGGTACTCGTCCCAGGTGTAGCCCTCGGTTGAGAGGCCGGCCAGGTGAATTATCGCGTGAGCGCCTGCGCACGTCGTCTCCATCAACTCCGGATCGAGAAACGAACCCACGATCAATTCGGCGTCCTCGTCGGCTTCAAGGGGCGCCTGGCGCATGAGGTCGAGGAGCCGCAGGTGGCGACCGGGTCGGCGAAGCGAGTGGCGAAGTCGGGTGCCGATGACACCATCCGCACCCGTAATCACGACTATCTCGTCACTGGCCACCACAGCTCCTTGCGCACTCGCTACCGTTTGCACACTCTGTTTAGTTCGCGATATCGCTCGGGGGCGTTGAGTCGTTCTCAATAGTGCGCGCCGCCGCAGCCAGGCCGTGCGCGGTCGCTAGACCCTGCGCGTCGAGGAGTCCCAGATGGTAGAGATGGAGTTCGCTCAATCCCCACGCGAGNNTCGGTTTCGGCGAGCTCGTCGTCCCAACAGTTCGCGACGACGCTCGTGAGCCCACCCAGGGACGCCGCGTCGCCCGCGGCCGGGAACGAACCCGTCGCCCACGGCCGTGACGACGTATGTACGCTCACCGGCGCGTCGCTTCGAAAATGGCGCACCGCGTCGAGTAGGTCGTCGCGTAACTGGGTGCTCAGGGACACGCGATAGGCCGCGACCTCGACAGCACTCTCGCCGAGTACCTCCTCGGGCGAGGCGGCGCCGGTGCCGAGACCCTCGCGAACGCGTCGTGCGAGGTCCCCGGCGTCGAGGCCGCGTGCGGCGAGCCCGTCGCGACACGCGCGACAGAAGCAGATCGAGAGCAACGCGTCATCGGTCGCGCTCACCCGGGCGAACTCGACTTTGTCGTGGACCCCGCCGTGATCAAGGCCCATGGGGCCACAGGCTTCGAGTACGACACCGCGGCACTCGGTGGTGAGCAGTGTCTCTTCGACGAGGGTGCGACAGTACGCCCGGACCTCGCTCCAGCGGGGGCACAGCGCGTAGGGGTAGGGCTCGTCGAAGGCGTTACGCACGACGAGGTCGGGGTACTCCGTCGCCGCGTCGTCGACGTGGGTGAGCACGATCCACGCGTCGACGGCGCAGCCCGCCGCCGTTAGTTGGCGCTGCGCCTCAAGAAATGGCGCCTCGCCGTCCAGCCAACGCGGCGCGCGCGGCACGAGCCGGCGTCCTTGCCACGCCGCGTCGCGGATCGGGANNTCCGCGGCGCGCGGCGCGGCCGCGTCGTCGTCGAGGTAGTCCCAGGGGTAGGCGTAGCCGGTGACGCTCACCATCGCGGGAGTGTTCCGTCGTAGGTCGGGTCAATGGATTGCATGTAGCGAGTGTCGCTGCGATCGCTGATCCCGCACGTGAGGTAGCGCTCGTGCAGTCGCGCCAGGGCGTCACGGTCGAGTTCGACGCCGAGGCCCGGTGACGTTGGCACGCGGAGCGCTCCGTCGCGAAAGGTCAGGACGCCACCTTCGATGACGTCATCGTCCTTCCAGGGCCAGTGGGTGTCGAGGGCGTAGGTCAAGTTCGGCACCGCCGCCGCAAGGTGGGTCATCGCCGCCAGACTGATCCCGAGGTGGGAGTTGGAGTGCATGGAGAGGCCCAGATCGAACGTGTCACAGATCTCCGCCAGTCCGCTGACTTTTCGTAGTCCCCCCCAGTAGTGGTGGTCGGAGAGGATGACGCGGACACTCCCCAGGGCGAGCGCGGGAGGAATGTCCTCGAAGCCGACGACGCACATATTGGTCGCGAGCGGCGTCGGGGTCTCACGAGCGACCTCGGCCATCCCCGCGAGCCCGGGGGTCGGATCCTCCAGGTATTCGAGGACGCCCTCGAGTTGCCGCGCGACGTCAATCGACGTCGCGACGCTCCAGGCGGTGTTGGGGTCAAGTCGCAGCGGCACTTCGGGAAAGGCGTCGCGCAACGCGAAGACCGCTTCAATCTCGAGCTCCGGCGAAACGACGCCGCCCTTGAGTTTGATCGCGCCAAAGCCGTAGTCCTTGAGCATCCAGCGGGCCTGGGCGACGATGGCCGCTGCATCGAGCACCTCGCCGAAACGGTCGGCGGCGTCGCCCGGGTGTGACGCCCACTTATAGAAGAGGTAGGCGGAGAACGGCACGAGCTCGCGTACGGCACCGCCGAGCAGGTCCGAGACCGGGCGACCCAGGAGTTTGCCCTGGACGTCGAGCGCGGCGACTTCGAAGGCGGCAAAGGTCCGTAACGCGGTGCCCGAGGCACTGATCTGCCCGGTCAAGCCGTGTCGGTCCGCGCCGACGGCCCCGCCGAGCGTGTCGGCGGTCACCTCGAGCATGCGAGAGGTGGCAAAGACGTCGACGCCGATGAGGGCCTGCGCCACGCGGTGGAGGCGTTCGAGGTGGCTCGCGTCCCCGTAGGACTCACCCAGCCCGGTAACGCCGTCGGACGTCTCCATCTCGATGATCGAGCGAAGCGCGAACGGCTCGTGCACCCCCACGGCGTTGAGGAGCGGTGGATCGGCGAAGGCGACGGGCGTGATGACGACTTTGGTGATGCGCGTTGGGCTCATGGACTCGCGTCGCGGGAGTGGGCGGGTAAGTTGCGACCCCCCACCCGTGGTGGAAGACTAACGCATGGCGTTTTTCTCCCCTCTCCTCGCCGCGCCCGACGTGACCACGTTGATCGCCGGGCGAGTTACGTGACGACGCTGCGTGAGCGGGTCCGTGACGGCGCCGACCTGCGCGGGACGTTCCTCAACCTCGGGTCGCCCCTCGTCGCCGAAGTACTCGCGCTCAGTGGCTTTGACTGGCTCTTGGTGGACCTCGAACACGGTTCGCGCAGTGAAGATGCGCTGATTGGGCAACTACTCGCCGGCGCCGCTCACGACGTGCCGGTGTTCGTCCGCGTCGAGTCGCCCGAGCGCATTCGCGTCGGTCACGTGCTCGACCTCGGCGCCTGCGGCGTGATGTTCCCGCGGCTAGACACGCCCGAAGAGGTTCGCGCGGCCGTCGCGCACCTCTGGTATCCGCCGCAGGGCGACCGCGGCGTGGCGACCTATAACCGGGCTCGATCCTTCGGCGGGGACCCCCGCGACAGTGCGAGCGTGAACAACGACGTCGTCGGTGTCGTCCAGATCGAGTCCGCGGTTGCGGTGGAACACGTCGCGAGTATCGCAGCGATTCCGGGCGTGGACGCCCTCTTCGTCGGACCCTCGGACCTCTCGGCGTCCCTCGGTGTGCCGGGTCAACTCGACGCGCCAATCTTCCTAGACGCCCTCGACGCGGTGATCCGCGCCGCGAAGGCCGCCAACGTCGCCGCGGGGATCTTGACCGGTGACCCCGAGGGCGTCGAGGCGCTCAACGAGCGAGGTTTTTCCTTCGTCGCGGTCGCCTCGGACTCCGCGCTGCTGCGGCGAGCGGCACTGCACGCAACGTCACGTTCTCACTCCTGAGCAACGACGTCAGCCGGTAGCCAGTAGGAAAGAGCCCTCGCGTCACTCGACTTCCGGTTCAGTCCTACACGCGGGCGGTGGCGCGACGATACGCGAGTGCGGTGATCCGCACGGTCACGATCGTCCATACCGCGATGACGATCCAGGCCTCGGCTGGCCACTCGCTTCCGCCGTAGGCGGTCGTACCCGCTTGGACGATCCAGTACGACGGCAGCAACTTGACGATCGTCAACAGTGTGCCGGCCGTCGCGAGCGGCCCGAACGCTCCACCGAGCAGTGACAACAGCGACGTGACGCCACCCAACGCGGGGCCCAATGAGTCGACCGTCACCAGGTGACCGAGCATGATCCCCATCGCCGCGATCGGGAGTAGTCCCACCAGGATCAGGCCCACCATGGTGAGCCACTGCGTGGCGTCGAGTCGCACGCCCAGCGTGGTACCCGCGAGCGCCAAGACGACGAGGCTGAAGAGGGCCATCAAGTACCCCGTCAACACCTTGGCGAAGAAGTAGGTGCTGGTTCGAAGGGGCGTGACGCGCATCTGTCGTGTCCAGCCGACTTGGCGTTCGGCGGCGATGCGCCCGCCGCTCGAGACGACGGCGTTCATCGAGCCAAAGGCCATCATGCCGGTCATGAAGTAGAGCGGAAAAGGGATACCGTCAGTCACCGCGGTGCGGTGTTCGCTCGCGATGGCGTAGAACAAGATGAGGGGAAAGATCAGCGAGAAGATCAGAAAGCGCCGATTTCGAATCGTGCGCAGCACCTCGTAGCGGACGTAGGTGAGCTGTTTCATGGTGCGCTGGTCGCGGTGAAGTCGTCCGGGTCGTCGCCCGTGAGGTTCAAAAACGCCTCTTCGAGGCCGGCGCCACGCACTTCAACGTCGCGTGCAGCCGGAAAGCCACTGAGCAGTGATCGCAGCGCCAGGTCCGACGACGCGGAGTCGACGCAGGTCAGGGTGAAGGCGTCGCCTCGTTGCTCGGCGGTAGCCACCCCGGGCAGCGCCGACAGATCGGCGAGCGCCACCTCGGGAAGCGTCGTGCGAATCGTGCGGCCACCGACCTTGGCCTTGATCTCGGTTGGTGGCCCGTCCGCCACGATCCGACCCCGGGCCATCAAGATGATGCGGTCAGCGAAGGCGTCGGCCTCTTCGAGGTAGTGGGTCGCGAAGATGATGGTCTTGCCACGCGCCGCGACGGCTCGCATTGAGTTCCAAAAATCTCGGCGTCCTTCGACATCGAGCGCGGCGGTCGGCTCATCGAGCACCAGTAGCTCCGGGTCGGCCACCAGCGCGATCGCGACTCGGACCCTCTGGGTTTGACCACCCGACAACTTGGTCGTCCGTCGACTGGCGAAGTCGCTCGCACCCGTGAGTTCCAAGACGTCCTCGACCTTGAGCGGGTCGGGGTAGAGCGAGGCGACCATGGTGACGAGTTCTCGCACGCTCAAGTAATCCAGCAGTGAACCCGTCTGCAACATCCCGCCCACCAGACCCGCGTCGACGGCGTGGCTCGGGGTAGAGCCGAACAGGGAGACGGTCCCCGAATCCGGACGGGTCAGACCGAGCATCATGTCGATGGTCGTTGACTTTCCGGCGCCGTTGGGTCCGAGGAGCGCAACGGTCTCGCCCGGCGCGATGGACAGGTCGATGGAGCGAACTGCCGGTACGTCGCCGTAAGACTTGGTCAGGCCGCGAAGCTCGATGCCCTGAGCGTGCTCGGAAACGAATGTCACGCCCAAACGATACGAGACGCCCGGCTCACGGGGCGGCGTCGGAGATCGGCACCGCGACCACCACCACGACGTCGGCGACGGCAATCGCCGTCACGAACACGAGGACGATCGCCGCCACGTCACCACAAGGCACCGAACATCGCGAAGATCACGCGCCACCTCCTGCGTAGCTCCGCTGAAGGTCCCACCCGACGACCGGAACCGGCTATCTCCAACCTCACCGTCGTGACCCCGCGGGAAACGTGACTCGGTCCACGCCACCAACACGGTGACGGCGTACGCCGTCGCGTCCAAGGTTTTCGATTGTTGTGAAACCCGTGCGCTCAGTTTGGCGGCGAGCGTTGAAGATGGAGTCTCCGCGAACGGCGTATCAGTACGTCGTTGGTGGATAACCCAGCGAAATTCGGAGGGCGTCAGGTCGGAGGCCGCATGTTGCAGCGTCATCGCACACGCGGGAATCTCCAAGCCAACGCCCCGGAGAGAAACGATGCGGCGCGGCCTGCGGGTCGCGGGAACGCCAAGGAACTTCTGGAGCAGCTGGCGCTCGAGCGTGCCCGCCTGAACGCCGCCCGCGACGCCCTGATGGATCCGTTCGTGATCTTCGAGGCCGTGCGCAACGCCGACGGCGTCGTTATTGACTTCGTCTTCGCCGACGCGAACGAAGCGGCCATTACCTATAACCACTCGACACGCGAAGTAATGGTCGGTGCCCGCCTCCTTGACCTCCTCCCCGGACATCTCGGTTCGGGTGTCTTCGAGACGTACGTCCACACCGTAGAGACCGGCGAGCCCCTGCTCCTCGACGACTTCACGTATTTCAACGAGATCTTGGGCTCCGAACGGCACTGTGACGTTCGCGCGGTCAAGACGGGCGACGGGCTGAGTTACACCTGGCGCGACGTGACCGACCGGGTCGAACTGAGCCAGAAGTTCCGCCTGCTGGCGGAGAACTCTTCTGACGTCATCTTTGAGACCAACCGCAGCGGCGATATTCGCTGGGTTTCGCCGTCGTCGTTCGACGTGCTCGGTTGGGCCCCGAGTGTGTTGATTGGCACCAAGTCCCGGGACCTCATCAACGAGGAGGACTTCGCTCGGCTGGACGACTGGCGAGAGACGGTCCACGCCGGTGAGCCAGTCGAGGACACGAATCTCCGCGTGAAGACCGCCGGCGGGGAGTTTCATTGGATGGCCGTACGGATCCAGCCCGCGCGCGACACCGCGGGGGAGATCACCGGTGCCGTCGTCGGGCTGCGGGACTGCCAAGGCGAAGTCGTGGCGCAGCGCGCCGCACGAACGTTGTCGGCCGGAAGCCAAGTTCTCGTGCGCTCGGAGAACGAGACGGACTTGCTGTTGCAGATGTGCCAGGCCGCCGTCGACGAAGGTGGCTACCTGCTCGCGTGGTACGCCCGCCGGGTGCCGGACCAGGCGCATAGCGTCGAAAAGGTCGCGATGAGCTCGAATCACCATAAGTATGTGGAATCGATTGAGATCGAATGGGGTGTCGGTCCGTTGGGTCGAGGCCCCGTCGGGACGGCGATGCGCACGGGCCAGACCGTCGTGATCGGCGACCTCGCCACCGACGAGACCTTCTTACCCTGGCGCGAGACCTCATCGGTCCACGGCTTCCGCTCGTGCATTGCCCTACCCGTTGCGGTCAACGGAACGGTCGACGGCACACTGCAGGTCTACGCCGCCGAGCCGAGTGCCTTTAACGAGCACGTCGTCGACGTCTTAGAGGACCTCGCCAGCGAACTGGGCTACGGCCTCAAACGTCTGCGGGACTTTGCGAGGCTCACTCAGTCCCTACGAGACCAGACCCTCCTCTCCAAGGCGATCGACCAGGCGAGTGAGTCCATCGTCGTCACCGATCCCACCTCGACCATCCTCTACGCCAATCCCTCCTCCCTGCGAACCAGTGGCTACGACCTCAACGAGGTCCTCGGCCAGACCCCGACCCTCTTTCGCAGCGAACTGCACGACCACACCTTCTTCCAGGTCATGTGGTCCCACCTCCTCGGCGGCCAGGCCTGGCACGGGACGTTGATCAACCGTCGAAAGAACGGTGAGCTCTACGAGGAAGACACCACGATCTCTCCGGTCCACGACGCCGAGGGTGACTTGTTCGCCTACGTGGCGGTCAAGCGCGACCTCACCCTCGAGCGTCGCCTCGAGACGAACCGGACTCGCGAGCAGCGCGACCGCATGGACATCCTGGACATCATGCAGGAGGTCCGGCGAGCGCCGTCGCTCCAGGCGACCGCCGAGGCCTTCTGTCACGCCGCGACGAAACTGGACCTGATTGACGGGGCGCTGATGGTCCTCATCCAGAGTGACGGGACCTTAATGACGATCGGTGCCGGGGGTGACTCCTTCGCCGACGCGCGAAGCGGGGCGACCCTCGGTGTCGCTAACCCCGACCAGCTCGCCGAGCGCACGACGGCCGGGGCGTGGTGGCTCGACTTCGCTTCACCGGCGGGCAACTTTAGCGACCCGTTTTCCAAGGGACTGATCCGCGACGGATTCAGGACGGTCGCCAACGTGCCGATCCGGTGGGAAGGTCAACTCATCGGGATCCTGGCCCTGGCGTCGAAGGACGCCGACGGTCCGAGTTGGATGACCTCGAGGCTCGCGGTGTTCGAGGAGTTGGGCTCCTACGCCGGGGCGCTCTTCGGAGCTGAGGCGGAGATGTTCTCCGAGCGCGAGACATTGCGCACGCGCATCCTCTCGATTATGTGTGGACGACAGTTCCATCCCGTCTTCCAACCTTTCGTCGAACTCGAAAGCGGTCGCGTCGTCGGCTACGAAGCGCTGACGAGATTCGACGACCTCGAGAGTCCCGACCTGCGCTTCATGCAAGCGCACAGCGTCGGACTCGGGAACGAGTTGGAAGCGCTCTGCGCCACGATGGCCCTCGACGCGGCGTCGGAGCTGCCCGAGGACATTTGGCTGAGTCTCAACTTCTCACCCGCGGCGTTGATCGATGGCGACGCCGCCGAGGTGGTCGCTGCCGTTTCAAGACAGCTCGTGATCGAGGTCACCGAGCACGCGCAGATAAAAAACTATCCCGCGATCCGCCGGGCCCTCAGTGAGATCGATCACTGCCAGTTGGCGGTCGACGACGCCGGCGCCGGGTACACGAGTCTCAGTCACATCCTCGAACTACAGCCCGACTTCGTGAAGCTCGACATCTCGCTCGTGCGCGACATCGATACCGATCCCGCTCGCCAAGCAATGATCGCGGGGATGTGTCACTTCGCGGCCCAGAGCGGCACGACGCTGATCGCGGAGGGCATCGAGACCGAGGCCGAGGCGAGGATGCTGCGCGAGCTCGGCGTGCCCTTGGGTGAGGGAGGGATGCTCGGTCAGGGGTACTTCTTTGGACGGCCCGCGATCCTTCGTTAATCGCGTCGGGGTAGATGCGAGTGGCGGCGCTGCGGCGGTGAGAGCACGGTCGTGGGTTCCAGCGATGACCAATTTGTGGTGACGCTGGAGCTGCATCAAAGGTTCGAGCATGACGGAGAAAGCCGTCATTCGCGTGATCGATGGGCGACGTACGAAGTTGGTTGAAAGGAAGTTCACGTAACTATGAAGAGGGATTTCACGATGAAACACGCCGAAATTGTTCACCACGTGCCATTGAGCCCAAGATACATTGCATTTTTTTCTCAACACTCTGTCAAATTCTTGCCAACAAATGACCGGAACTGAGGAATCGTGAAAGTAACCTTCGAAGAAGGATTTAGCCTGGATTACTGCAGAAGTCGTGATGACGACATACGAAGATGAGTCGGGACCGTCGAAATGAACGTTAATAATCACCGGTCAATTGACCGCGCGAGTGATCAGTTGATGTCGACGTGGGAAAATAATGACCATTCTTTTACAGAACCCAGAACTATATTCAAAACGTTTAGTTTGTGTCGGAATTCGGTGAGGTGACTGTGGCGCTCAAGAGGAAGACGGAAAAAATTCCTCGCCCCGGCCGAGGCGAGAAGGACGACGCGGAAACTCTGAACCCCGGGTCGACGTCGCTGAACGGGACCTCGGGCACGGCGGGCGAACGTCAACTCGGCTCAACCATGGTCGAGCCCGCACGAGCCCCTGGCGGTTCGGCCCCCTCCTCGATGGCGGTGGCGGGACCCTTCAAAGGTCGCCTCGGTGACCTCTTAATGGAGAAGGGTCTGATCACGTCGGCCCAACTCGATCAGGCCCTCGCCGAACAACAAGAACACGGTGGCAAGCTCGGCGAACTGCTCGTCAACATGGGAGCACTTGACGCCCAAGTTCTCGCCGACGCACTCGCGGCGTACTTCGGTCTGGTCGTGGTGAACCTTCGACGTGACAATGTCGATCCGGCGGTGATCACGATGGTGCCCGAGGAGATGGCGCGCCAACAACTCGCCATCCCGGTGCGCCTCGAAGCCGACGGCCTCTACGTCGCGGTCGCCGAACCGAGTGACGAACTACGAGCGATGCTGGCGTCGGCGACGAAGCAAAAAGTCAACCTGATGATCGCGCCGACGAGTGACATCGTCTGGGCGCT
>PKZN01000108.1:0-2422 GCA_003133075.1 Acidimicrobiaceae bacterium
CTCAGTTGCAAGTGGTTCTCGGTGCGCTCTAAGAAGTTCGACGCGTGCAGACCGAGCAGGCGCACCGAGCGTGAGAGATCGACGGACTGGATGAGCGCCTCGCCGATGGCTTCAATGGCGTACTCGTCGTCAACGCCGAACGAGAGCGTCTGCGCGCGCGACACGCTCGTGAGGTCATCGAAGCGCACCACGATGGAGATGGTGCGCGCGACGCGGTCCTTTTCGCGCAACGCCCGCGCCACGACCGCGGCGTGGTTCTTGATCGCTCGGCGCACCTCGTTGAGTCCCGTGAGGGAGCGGGCGAACGTCTCGTCGTGGCCCACCGACTTGAGCACCCGGTCCGCGACGACTTCGCGGTAGTCCTCCCCCTGCGCGTAGGCCGCGAGGGCGGCCGCCATCGAGGGTCCGACGTGGGCGGCCAACGTCGCCTCGTCGACGCGCGCGAGGTCGCGAACCCAGGTCAGGCCCAACTGTGCGAGTTTCTCGGCGGTCGCGGGCCCCACGCCCCAGAGGGCGCGCACCGGTAACGTGGCGAGCCACTGCGCCTCCTGCTCGGGACTGACCCAGAAGACGCCGGCGCCCTCTATGAGACCACGGCCCTCGACGCGCGGCTTGGACGCCTTGGAGGCGAGTTTCGCGAAGAGTTTGTTGCGGCCGAGACCCACGCCGCAGCGCAACTGCAACTCGTCGCTGATGCGCGCGCGCAGCGCAGCGCCGGCGTCGAGGGGTCGCACGTCGAGGCGACGCAGACTGCGCAGGTCCGCGAACACCTCATCGAGGCCCAACGGCTCGAAGTCCGGGGTGAGGTCTCGCACGATGTCGTGGAAGCGACGCGAGTACTCCTCGTACCGGTCGAACCGACCGGGCAGGATCACGAGCGTCGGACAACGCCGTCGAGCAATCACCGTGGGCATGGCGCTGCGCACGCCGTAACGGCGAGCTTCGTAACTGGCGCTCGCGATCACCCCTCGATCGCCGCCGCCGCCGACCGCGACGGGCTTGCCCTCAAGGCTGGGTTCGTCGAGGACCTCGACGGACGCGAAGAAGGCGTCGAGGTCGACGTGCAAGATGGGAGCCTCGTCGACCGAGGGCGAGGGATTAGAAGGCGAGGTCAAGGCAGCGAAACGCCTCGCCGAAGGCGACACCGACGGGTCGGCCGGCCTGCTCGGCGCGTTCGTACACCACGTCGCGTATCGCATCCGCGTCGCCGTCGAGCTGGGACGCGTGCGCGAGGATCGCCTTCACCTTGGTATCGATGACGAGCGACACGTCAGCGACCACGTCGGGCTCGTGCGTGCCGCTCAAGAGTAAGACGCTCACCTGGTGCGCCGGACCCTGCTCNNGGGTCGGGCCCGAGCACCACGTCGGGCTTGAGCGACCTGACCAGTCCCACGAGCGTCTCGCGCAGCTCCAACGAATTGGTCACCGTGCCGTCGGGGATGTCCAGCGACGTGACGCTGCGCGCGCCGAGCAGATCGGCCGCGCTCTCTAACTCCTCGCGGCGCGTCTCTCGGATCACCGAGGCCGCTAGGTGTGGCGAGTGCGATCCTTTGGCCCCGTCACAGACCACCACGAGGTGCACATCCACGCCCTCACTCGCCCACTTCGCCATGAGTCCACCCGCGGCGACGTCGGCGTCGTCGGGGTGGGCGTAGATGGCGAGCACCGTGCTCGGTTGCAACCGAAGAGCCCGCACGGCTAGCCCCGCAGTTTGGGAGCGGTGGTCTTGACGAGCATGCCAATCTCGCGGGCGAAGTCGTCGGTACCCTCGAATCCCTTATAGACCGAGGCGAAACGCACGTAGGCCACGTCGTCAACGTCGCGGAGCGCCTCGAGGGCGGCCATACCGACTTCCTCACTGGTGACGTCGCGGTTCAGCACTCGCATGGACTCTTCCACCGAGGTGACCACCGCCTCGAGCACGTCGTCGTTGACCGGACGGTTCTTGGCGGCGGCCTGGACCCCACGAAGGACTTTTTCCCGAGCGAACGGCTCGCGGTCCCCCGAGCGCTTCACCACGTACAGTCCGATTTCCTCGATCCGCTCGAAGGTCGTATAGCGCTGCGCGCAGTTCGCGCACTCTCTGCGGCGGCGAATCGCCACACCGTCTTCCGCGAGGCGCGAGTCGACGACCCGGTCGTCGTCAGCCGAACAAAAGGGGCAGCGCACCCCCTCACGATACACCTAAAAGCCTAATTTTTCAGGGGATTAGGACGTGCTCACCCGGCACGACCACGCTCGAACCGAGTTCTGCCACCAGTTGCGCGCGCGCCGCGGCGGGATCGACCGGGTTCATCTCGCGCGCGATCACCGCGACCGTGTCACCCGGCTGCACGACGTAGTTCATACCCGACGCGAGGACTGAGGAGTTCGCGAGGTCCGTGGAGAGTCCCGCACCCGTCGTCGCGCCAAAGACGTGTCC
>PKZN01000108.1:2467-3952 GCA_003133075.1 Acidimicrobiaceae bacterium
TGTATACGAACACCTGTTCGTCATCTTAGAGCGAACAGTTGTTCGTTTCAACTCTTTTTTGGAGGAGGTACCCAGGTGCGCCACGAGACCAGTATTTCGCTGGGGTGTGACATCGCGGACCAGGGATGACGGTGCTGCGGGCCTTAACGCTCGCCCTCGTCCAACAGCGCACGGCCCACCCGTCCGAAGGCGGCGAGTGAGGAGGGCGCGTTCGCTCGGTTCGAGCGCAGCAGCGCCGTCGCTTCGTTGAGATCGCGGGCCAGTCGCACCCGATGTCGCCTGACCAACTGGGCGCATTCGCGCGTGAGCGAGCCATCAGGGTGGTCGTGGGAGTCCGTCACCTGTCCGTCGGTGACCCATACGACGGGCTCGTCGCCTCGCCGATGTCCGAGCGCCCAGCGCAGCGCCGGGCCGTCAACGCCGTTGCCGACGTTGCCCGAGGGGTACGTCGCCGCAACGGTGCCGCGGTCACAGAGCAGCCACGCATTGGGTGCGTGTCCCCGGTCGCCCGGGCGATGGCTGTAGCCGAGCACCAGCGCGTCGGGTGCTCGACGAAGGAGTCCTTCGAGTGCGTCGCGCTCGACGTCCATCGAACCCGACTGATCGATGACGATGACGCCGCCGCGACTCGACGTCCGCTGCGCGAAGGCGCGTCGGTGTTCGTCGGTCAGCAGTCGCCCGGGGTAGCGCAGCACGGTCCCCGTGGTGGACGCGCGCGATCGGCGTACGCTGCGCGAGCCGGCCGTCCGCGTTCGCTCGAGCGAGTCGTCAAAGACCAGTGTCGCGAACCGTCCGGTCGCGGGACGCCGAGCGCCCGGCTCGAGCGAACGGCGAAACACCCTGAGCTCCTCGGGCGCCGTGGGCACCCGGGCCTCCATTGTCTGGGTCAACAGTCGCGCGAGCACGAGCGTGGAGGCGGCGTAGCCACTCGGCAGTCCGTCATCGTTAAGCCGCGTCGCCGCGAGCGTCGCCGTGGACTGACTAAAGATCGCGACCGCGCGCTTTCGCACCGCGCGTAGCGCGGGCAACCACGCGCTGCAGCCTTGGCGAATCCCGCTGAGGTACTCCTTCTCGGCCCCGGTCCCCAGCACCGCGATGAAAAAACAGATTCCCTCGGGCCACACCTCCGCCTCGGCGACTCGGCGACCGCCGAGTTTTTCGGTCCCGTCGCGTAAGACGTCGACGTCGAAGCCCAACCTGGCGAGCAAGGTGTTCACGCGGAGCTCTTCCGCGCACTCGAGCGCCCTCGGCGACACNNCGCGCCGACTCCGAGGGGCACCTCGAGCACGCGCTCGGCGAGGTTGCAACTCGCGGCACCACGCATCGTCGAGCCTTCCTTGATGGTCCAACTTCGAAGACCGTCCTCGTCGTCGCGACCGTGCAGCAACTCCGGGAAGACGCCCCCGCCGGTCACGTCACCGCGCCGATGGTGAGGGCGTCGAGCACGCCTTGGGCCGCCTGGTCGCCGAAGACGAGTTGCGCGGC
>PKZN01000090.1 GCA_003133075.1 Acidimicrobiaceae bacterium
GTCGCCGCCTACGAGGTGCTGATTGCGACGAATCCCGTGCGCAACCTCATTCGTGAGGGTCGCTCGAACCAATTGGCGAACGTCATGTTCACCAACACCAAAGAGATGATGCAGACTTTGGAAAGCAGTTTGGCGATCCTCATCGCCGATGACGTCGTGACGTATGAGGACGCCATGAGCGTCTGTGCCCACCCGAAAGAGTTAGTTCGTACCCTCGAACAGTTGGAAATCACACGATCTAGGGTGTAAGTCGAACCATGAGTCCTCGTAGGGGTCCTGAGCTTCCCTATTCCGTGGTGGCGGGCGTAGTACCCACCCGGGGGCGATGGTTGGTCGCGAGCGCGAAAGTGCAAGGCTCGACCTTCGCGCCCGAGCCACCCCGGGTCTACGAGTCGATCATCGAGGCGCTCGATGAGCGGCCCTCCTTCGCGACCATCGTCATCGCGGCGCCCGTCGGGTACCGCGATGACCCCGAGCAGGGCCCGCGAATGTGCGACCTAGAAGCCCGACGCCTCCTCGGCGCCCGAGGGAAGGTCCTGCACAACGCGCCGCTGCGCGCGTCGGTGCTCCAGGGCATTCCTGCTCCGGATGACGACGTGGACGCGGTCACCGCGACGCTGTTGCCGAGCTTTCAAGAAGTCGCCAAGGAGATGTCGTCCTACCGTCAGCGCACCGTCTATGAGGGTAATCCCGAACTGAGCTTCTACTTCTTGAACGGCAACGTTCCCCTCGGCACGTCGAAGAAGATCGAGGTTGGTCGCGACGAACGACGCGACATCTTGGAGAAGCGAATTCCCGGTATCGACAAGATCCTCGACATGCCCCTGGAGGACGAACTCGCCGGTGTACGGATCGAGAAGCTCTACGACGCGGCCGCGATGTTGGCGACCGCTCGACGAGTCTTCACAAAAGCGGCCAAGCGGATTCCAAGCGACGGCGAGTGGGACAGCGACGGACTGCGCATGGAGATCGTCTACTAGATGCTTTAGCGGTACTGCTGGAAGTGGACGAGGATCTCTGGTCCGGCGAACACCGCAACGGCGACGCCCAGAGCCAAGAACACGCCGTAGGGNNCCACGAACCAGCCGACGGCACAGATCACCGCGACGAGCAACTTGTCCCACGAGTCGTACGCCGCCGCCGCAATCACCAGGAATACCGCGACGATCAAGAGGGTCGGGTAGATCACCTTCTTCGGCAGTAGCAAGTGCTCGAGGTCGATACAGGCGAGGGCGAGGAGACCAGACAGCAGTGCCAGAAACGCCGGCAGGTCCCAGTTGTAGCCGAGACGAGCGGCGAGACCGGCGAACAAGGCGCCGCCCATGAGCTCGACGACGAGGTACCGCGGGGAGATCGGCGTGCCGCAGTCTCGACAGCGACCGCGAAGGATCAGCCAGGACAGCACCGGGATGTTGTCACGCTCGCGGATTGGATGTTCACAGACCGGACACTTAGAACGCGGGGACACGATCGACTCGTGATGAGGTACGCGGTAGATCACGACGTTGAGGAAGGAGCCCACCGCGAGACCGAAGAGGGCGCAGATAAGGATTAATAGGGCTAACACGTACGCGTACCTCATAGTCATCGACAAAGCGGTCGAAGGTTTCTCTCTACGCTACGCCAGGCCGTCGTGAAATTCGGCGTTCACTCGCTGACACACCACGGCTTCACGCTTGAGAATCGGGACCTTAGAACTGGTAGTGAATCACGATGCCTCGACCAACAAGGCCCTTGAGCCTCCCTCAAATGCTCAAGTGTGCAAATTATGATTTAAGCAAGTCGACGGATCATTGGGTCCGATGTCACTTCAAATTCGTCGCGTCGAGAGGGTCGCTTGTGGGAAACGTCGTGGGTCGTCGCTATAGATACGGTGCAAGTTTCATCGACGAAGCGTCCGGTGTTCGCTTCGAAGGGCACCACCCGCTCGAACGGCCCGACCTCTGGCAGATCTACCTGAACGGCGCCGAAGGCGTCTACCGCAGTTACGGCTTCGAAGAGACGCTTCGTCGTCGCGACTTCGAAGACGGTGCCGACATTCCCCTCTTCTTCCTGGGCTTCGCTCCCAGTGGCGAGGCGGTCGCGGGCGTGCGCTACCACGGACCCCTCGAGGGCAGCCACCAGGCCAATCTGATGGATGAGATGGCTGCCTCACCCGAGATCGCCGAGATCGGGGCGCTGATCGACCGTGAGGTGCGCCACGGGGCACTCGAGAGTAAGGGCGCGTGGTCCAAGGGCGAGGCGGTCATTGGACAGCGCCTCGCCACCGCGATGTCGAGGTGCTTCGTCCACGCCATGAACTGGCTCGGCGCGGAGTTCGCGATTGCGGCGGTGTCGGACCGGTTGCTGCCCGTTGGCGATGTCACGGGGGCGAAGATGGTCGGCACGCAGTCCGTTCCGTTCCCGGACGAGCGGTACCGAACCATCGCCGCGGCCTACTACCGCACCGGCAGTTACGAACTCTCCTCGCCTGAGAATCAACGAGCCCTCCGTCTCGAGGGTGAACAGCTCGCTCGAGGACCCGTGTCCGAGGGCGCCGGCGTCACGGGGGAAAACTCGACGGCGATGCAGTCACGACGCCCCATCGTCCTGGACGTCGCCGGACGCTCACAACGAGAAGTTCTTCGAGTGTTGCGCGAAGACCCGTCGCTCCAGATTGTGGACCGTTTCGAAGAGCAACGTCTCCAGTTGGGCCAAATCGTCCCCAGCCCCGCGAAGGCGATTCTCGACGAAGGTCAACGCTGGGTGTACTACCCCTGGCGACGCGCTGTCGTGCGCTTGCTTGGACCTCGAGCATTCTCTCAACTCCGTTTGGACCGAAATCACAACAAGCTCACGCGAGACGAGCAGGCGCGGCTGCGCACCCTGAGTATCGGCGTTGTCGGTGTGAGTGCGGGACACTCGATCGCCCACGTACTCGCGATGGAGGGGATCGTCGGTGAACTCCGTCTCGCGGACTTTGACACAATCGAATTGTCCAATCTCAACCGCATTCCCGCGAGCGTCCTCGATCTCGGCGTGAATAAGGCGGTCGTGGCGTCTCGACGGATCGCCGAGATCGACCCGTATCTCCGGGTGTCGGTAATCCCTGAGGGAATCACGACTGACAACATTGGTGCGTTCCTCGACGGACTCGACCTCGTCGTCGAAGAGTGCGATTCACTCGACGTGAAGTTCCTCGTCCGCGAGGCAGCCCGGGCGCGCGGCATTCCGGTGGTGATGGAGACGAGCGACCGTGGCGTTCTCGACGTCGAGCGCTACGACCTCGAGCCTGATCGCCCGATGTTCCACGGACTCCTCGGCGACATGGACTCGACAAAACTTGCGGGGCTCACGGTGGCACAGAAGAGTCCCTTCGTGTTGCGCTTACTCGGCGCCACAGAAGTCTCCGCGCGCGGCGCGGCGTCCTTCTTCGAACTCGGTCAGACCGTCACCGGTTGGCCACAGTTGGCGAGTGAGGTCACGCTCGGCGCCGTCACGGTCGCCGCCGCCGTGCGTCGATTCGGACTCGGGGGAGAACTTCCTTCGGGTCGCGTGCGCTTCGACGTCGAAGAGATTCTTTCGCAGCTCGCGCCGGTTGACGCGTCGAATGAAGCCGANNGCGCCCTCGGGCGGCAACGTGCAGCCGTGGCGCTTCGAGGCCGAAGGTGACGAGATTCGTTTTTACGTCGAACCCGAGCGCAGCACGTCCTCCATGGACGTGCGCCTGCGAGGCAGCTACGTCGCCATCGGCGCCGCGCTCTTCAACGCCCGCGTCGCGGCCGCTAACTTAAAGCGTCTCGGTCCCGTCAAGATCTTCCCCGAGGGCCAACAATCGAGTCACGTCGCCACTCTCAGCCTCGGACACCAGATTGACGCGGGGATCGCGCGTCTGCACGAGTCGGTGAACACGCGCGCCGCGAACCGACGCTTGGGTCGGCCCTCGCCCATCGACGAAGCGACAATCGCCACCTTGAGCCGCGGGGTCGAACGCGAGGGCGCTCGACTGCGAATCGCGACGAGTCGCGAGAAGATCGAAGAGTGCTCGGTGCTCCTCGCGGAGTCCGATCGACTGCGCTTCCTTATTCCAACGGTGCACCACGAGATGCTCAGCGAGTTGCGCTGGCCGGGTCGAGACGATCTAGAAGAGGGCCTGGACGTGCGCACGCTCGAGATGGACCCCGGAAGCCTCGGGGCGCTGGAGCTGATCAAGCGACGTGACGTCATGGACCACCTGTCCGAATGGCGTGGGGGCCAGACGCTCGGTCTGAGGACCCAGGTCATGGTGAGTTCCTCGTCCGCTCTGGCGGTCATCACCGTCCCTCGGGCGGATCCGTCGTGGTACGTACGCGGTGGTTCGGCGATTGAGCGATTCTGGCTCAGCGCGGAACTCCACGGCCTCGCGATTCAGCCCGTGTCGCCCCTCTTCCTCTACGCCACCGACGAGAGCGATCTCGTCAAGTTAGGCGGCGAGCGGCACTTAGACGAGATGTTCCAACTCTCCAAACGCTTCAACGAGGCGTGGAACCTGGCGGACGGCGAGACGATGACGATGGTAATGCGGGTTATTCACGCGCCGCCGCCCTCGGTCCACAGCATCCGTCGTCCGCTCAGCCACGTCCTGATCCGCGACCTCGACTCCGCGGGGGAACTCGCACCGTCGAACAACCACCGGGCCTGAACGAGCGCACTTTCGTGGCTCGAACCACCGAAATGTTGATATTTCGTTGAGAAGTTCGCTCTTTCGCTCTCGAAAAGGCACTGCTACTCTTATAAATCAGGCCTATTTATTGGTGAAGGCGGTTAGCCCGTGGGAGATCTCACGCACTCAGACGCTTTGAAAGTGGGCGACGAGGCTCGACTCGTTGTCGAGACGCTCCACCACGTCACGCCCCGGGCCGAGATCGTGGCGGTGATCACCAGTTCGGACCGGCCAATTCCTGGTTTCAACATCGACCCGATCGTCGGCGAGAACGCCACCCACGAGTTTGAACTGATCCGTGAGCGAATTCAAAACCAGCTCAGTGGTAGCGAGCCGCTGGGGTCCTTCACCTGGACCATTTCGCGTACCGAATGGGGCGTCCTGGTCGAGCCGATTGAACTGCTCGACGGCCAAATTGTCGGCGCCTTGTTGGTCGCCCGCCACGGGCGGGTCTGGTCCCAACGCGAGATCTCCATTGTCCGTGCCTTTAGTGGTCTCTTTGGCAAGGTCGCGTCCCAGACGACCCGTGAAGGCGTGCTTCTTCACCAGCGTCGTCTCGACGAGTTGGTCAGTCAAGTCGCGGAGCGTCTCATGTCGGCGACCGCCGCCACGCGACGAGAGGTGCTCGCCTGGACCACGCGCGTCCTGGCAGAGTTCCTCGACTCTGACGTCGCCCTCTTACGGCGTAACGACCACGTCCGAGGCCTCAGCATCCTCGAAGCCGAGTGGCCGATCCGCACGGGCTTCGTCGGCCCCGACCCGCTCGGTGAGGTGCGCTTCGACGCCGATCCTCTCTTCATGGCGACGAAGGACCTTCGCGAGCCGTACCTCCCGGGCATGGAAGATGCGACGGATGAGTACCTCGCGCGCTTGGAAGCCGGCGCCGGTTCGACGTTGCTCGCGGGAGCCGCCGTGCCGTTGTTGATGGGCGACACCACCTGGGGCGTGCTCGGGTTCATCCACTTCGAACTTCGCTCCTGGAAGCGCGCCGAGATCAACGCCCTCCAGGCCGTCGCCTCGATGTTGGTCCAACTCCAAGCGCGCATCGACGCCGAAGAGCGCACCGCCTACATTGCGCTCCACGATGACCTGACGGACTTGCCGAACCGGCGCGCTCTGCTGCGCGAACTGAAGCTCCGCCGCGCCGCGCACCGCGACACGGCCGTGCTCATCATCGACCTCGACCGCTTCAAGGTGATGAACGACTTCTTGGGCCACGCCAACGGGGACCGGCTGCTGATTACCATCGCCGATCGGATTCGTACCAGCATCCGCGTGAACGACTACTGCGCGCGCCTGGGCGGCGACGAGTTCGTCGTCCTGCTCGATGAGGCCAACAGTGAGATGGAGGTGCAGGCGAGCGCCTATCGCCTCCTCGAACTGGTGGCGGCGCCGGTGGACCTCGGCGGGCAGCTGGTGAGTCACACCGCGAGCATCGGCATCGCGATCGCGGATTCGGTCTCCACCATGACCGACTCGGACATCCTGGCTGCCGCGGACGGGGCCATGTACGTCGCCAAGGCGCGCGGCCGCAACAAGGCGATACTGCTCGATGAGGAGATGCGCGCCGCCCTCGAGGATCGTTCGCGCATGGAACTGATGTTGCGCGAGGCGCTGGAGAAGGACGAACTGCGCCTGCACTTCCAGCCCGAGGTCGACCTGCGTACTGGCAGGTTGTTGTCCGTCGAAGCCCTCGTGCGCTGGCAGCACCCTGACCGGGGCCTCATGGCGGCGGCTGACTTCATCACCGTCGCCGAAGAAACGGGCTTGGTGCTCACCATCGGCCGTTGGGTCTTTGCCGAGGCGTGTCGCCAGCTCTCGGCGTGGATGAAGGAGTACCCCGAACTGCCGCTCGTCGTTCGCGTGAACATGTCCCCGGCGGAGTTCGCGGCCACGGACTTGGTGGAGTTCGTCGAGAACTGCCTCCTCGTCAACCACATCCCCGGCGAACGGCTGTGCATCGAGATCACCGAGTACGCGGTGGTGGACGAGCCCGAAAAGACGGCCGCCATTTTGCGGGGCTTTCGCGAGATCGGCGTCGAGGTCGCGATTGACGACTTCGGCACGGGGTTCGCCTCCATGACCGAACTCAAGCACCTCCCGGTCGACCTCCTAAAGCTCGACATGAGCTTCGTCACCGGCATCACCTCAGACGCCTACGACCGAGCCATCGTCGAGTCGATTATCCGACTCGGCGACGTGCTGCACCTTGGGGTCACCGCCGAGGGTATCGAGCAGAGTGACGTGGTGGAAGAGCTCTTGACTCTGGGATGCCACCGCGGTCAGGGCTACCTGATTTCGCGCCCGGTCGGACCTGAGGAGCTCATACCGCTGCTCAGTGCCGGTCGCGTGCCGCTCTCGCTGCTTCGTCCGGCGGAGTTGACACTTGGACTTGCGAGTACGACATTTTGACCCCGGCCCTCGAAGGGGTGCCCGAGGGCGCCGACGGAGCCGGTCAGCAGTACGAGCCGTGGCTCTTTCAAACGATGCTCGACGAGCTCGCGGTCTCCGAGTTAGGGATCGGCTTCATCTACTCCGTCCTCGACCTCCTGGTTGAGCGCTACGCCTTGAAGGACGCCGTCGTCGTCCTCACGCACGAGTCCTTCGGCACGCAGATGTTCCGCGCGGGCGGGTCCGCGATGAGTTTGGACCTCGCCGTCAGTCTCGGTTCCGCGCCGGGGGTCTACTGCGAGCCCGACGTCGTGCCCGTTGCCGAGCGAGACGCGATGCGCACGGCGTGTCAGTTGGCGCTCTCCTTGCACCTGGCGCGCTTCAGCGCGGCGCACGACGCACTGACGAATATTGCCAATCGCCGCACCTTCGACGCGGCGCTACAGGCCGCCTCGGTGCGCAGCGCCCGCTACGGCTGGGCCTTCACGTTGGTGCTGGCCGACCTCAACGGTTTCAAGAACATCAACGACACGTTGGGCCACTCTTTCGGCGACGATCTGCTCCGACAGTTCGGATTGGCGCTGCGCCGATCGGTACGCAGCGGCGACTTAGCGGCGCGCATCGGTGGCGACGAGTTCGGCGTCATACTTTCTAACGCCGACGGGAACGAGTCCGCGGGCTTCACCGATCGCCTCCGGAGCCACCTCGGGACCGCGCGCGAACTCGTGAACTTCACTATTGGTACCGCGTCCTCGCCGCGCGACTCCACCGATCCGGCGGAACTCTTTCGGATCGCCGACGCGCGCCTGTATGAGAAAAAGGGGTTTACTCACCGATGATGTCACCGACCGAAGAAGACTTCGAGCTCGAGCTGCGCTCGCTCTCTGGGGTATTGAACGTGGAGATTCGTCACCGCGAGAACGGTGACGTCGACGCGGTGACGCTCATCGTCCACGACCAGGACCCCGGCGCGATTCGCGTCATGGCCACGCAAATCGTCAATCTCTACTACACCGACGCGACGGTCGTCGTCGAGGACGCCTCCAAGGTCATCTCGCCGCGCGTGCCCCAGACCGTGCGGGTGGCGCTGGTGCGCGCCGACTTCTCGGTGGAGAGTGGTTGTTGTGACGTGGAGCTCAGTTACAACGGCCGAGTCGGCATCGGCAAGGCGGGCAGCGGCCAACTCTTCGGCGGCGCCGAGGCGACCGTGGCGGCCCTGCGCGAACTCGGGTTCTCGATCCCCTTCTACCTCGTCACGGTGATCAGCGTCGCGACGGTCCGCGGATGGCCAGTAATCGTCACCTTTCGACCGTTCTCCGAAGGTACCGATCTCTTCGGCATCGCCCAGTCGGAGAACGACGTCACCTCCTCTTCGATGGCGACCCTCGACGCGCTGAACCGGTTTCTCTCACGAGCGCAGGAACGGCCGTAACGCGCAGCGCGTTCCTGGGGCCAATTGCGCGCATCACGATTTGGGCACAGGTTGCAACTACGCTCTGGTAAGTCCCGATTTCCCGAGGGGACTTCGTAGAATGGGCACTATGCAGACTCTTCGAGAAGTTGAACCGGTCTCCTTGGGAGCTTCTCCGCGTTCATCAGGATTTGTGAGCATCCAACGTCGACGAGAAGTCGCATTCCGCTTGGCGGTGCGACGGTGACCAGAATCCTCGTCGTGGACGACGATGCGGAGATCACCAAGCTCCTCGAGACCTACCTCACGAACGAAGGTTTTGACGTGACGGTGGCGGCAAACGGCGCGTCGGCGTTGAGCGCCGCCGCTTCAACGGAACCGGAACTCGTGATCTTGGACATCGTGCTCGGCAGCGAAGACGGTCGAGAGGTCCTGCGAGAGTTACGCCTCATCAGTGACGTGCCGACGATTTTCCTGACCGGTCGGGGACTCGAGAGTGAGCGCATTGCCGGGCTCAAACTGGGGGCNNGATGACTACATCGTCAAGCCCTTCTCCTTGGGTGAGGTCACGGCGCGTATTGAATCCGTCCTGCGCCGTTCTGGCGTCAACGCGTCACAGCACGAAATCGAAAAGCCCAATATCATCTTCGGGAATCTTCAGATCAATGAGAACACCCACGAAGCGAGGCTCGGGGGCGAGTTGCTGGAGCTCACCTCCAAGGAGTTCGCCTTGTTGAGTTTCATCGCATCATCTCCTCGTCAGGTGTACTCGCGTGCACAACTCTTAGAGCACGTGTGGTCGTCCTCGAGTGAGTGGCAGAACGAGGCCACCGTGACCGAACACATACGTCGCCTGAGAGCGAAGATCGAAGAGGACCCCGATCACCCGATGTGGATCAAGACAGTCCGAGGCGTCGGCTACCGCTTCGAACCTCAAGTGGCCAGCTGAATCGCGGCGACGCGACGTCGAAAGTTCGACGTATCAAACGCGAGCCAACGTCCCAGCTAGCGGCGCGAAAGCAGTTCGTGTACCTGATCGATAAGGGCGCTCGGACGGTACGGTTTCGCGAGGAATGCGCTCGTCCCCGGCGTTAAGTGACTGATGACCGACGCGTCTGCGGTGCCCGAAGTCATCAGGACCCGCAGTGCGGGATTCGTACGCTGCAAGGTGGCCGCGAGTTCCGCGCCGTCGACGTCCAACATAACCACGTCGCTCACCAGTAGATCAATGGTGCTGTCGTAGGCGCCAGCAATCTCGAGGGCTCGTTCGCCGCTCTCGGCGACGAGGACCTGGTAACCGTTTCGACTGAGGACGCGGACTATGAGTTGACGTAAGCCGTCGTCGTCTTCGGCGACCAAGACGGTGGCCGATCCCCGCGGTCGCTCGGCCACCGGGACACTCGTCGTCTCCGGCACCACCTCATCGGTCGTGGGAAAGATGATCTCGAAGGTGGTGCCAATCCCGAGTTTGCTCTGGCACCTAATGACGCCGCCGCTCCCCTCAACGAGTCGTCGAGCGGCGGCGAGCCCAAGGCCGGTCCCTTTGAATGGTCCCTTGGTGGTGAAGAACGGATCAAAGCAGTGCGCGCGGGTCTCCTCGTCCATCCCTATCCCGGAATCGGTGACGGTGATGACGACGAAGTCGCCGCTGTCGCGTTCGGCGTCGCCGCGGGGCTCGCGCCGTAGACGATCCGCCTCGATGGGACCAACACTGATGCGCAGTTCGCCGCCGTCGGGCATGGCGTCNNAGGATCATCTGTTCGAACTGTCCGGAATCGACTCGAATTGCGCTACCGGCACCGTCGAGCGACCACTGGAGGTCGATCTCATCGCCGAGGATTCTCTCTAAGACCTCCGCGTTCGATTGGAGCACCGCGACAGGGTCGAGGACCTCCGGTTCCAGTGACTGCGCTCGACCGATGCTCTGCAGTTGCGCCGTGAGCATCGAGGCGCGCGACGCCGTCGCTTGGATGTCCTTCACCATGGCGAACGACTTGGAGTCAGCGTCGAGGTCCTTCGCCAGAATCTCGGCGTACCCCGAGATGAGGGTCAGGAGGTTGTTGAAGTCGTGGGCCACGCTGCTCGCGACGCGACCACGGATCTCCATCTGCTGCGCGTGGTGAACCTCCGCCTTCAACTGACGGTGATCGGTTACGTCGTCGACGAGCATCAAGATGGAACTGATGTCATTGTCGGGCGAAGGAAGCAGTGCCGCCGAGGCGGTCAGGTCACGACGACGACCTTTTATCTCGACCTCGACGAGGTCGCGGGTACTGGTCAACGCCCCGCCGAGCACGTCACCCCACAAGGCGGCGAGACCGTCCGCCGCGCCGTCGGGAAAGTGTTGGTCAGCCACGTTGTCGTCGTCAAAGGACGGCCACTCAAAGATCCTGCTCGCGGCCCTATTCCACCACCGAATCCCCCCATTGAGATCAACCTCAATGATGCCGGCGGGCGCCGTGTCGACCAATATTCGTAGACGCGTCTCGCTGGCCTCGATGCCCCGACTGAGCTCCGTCGCCCCGAGTGACGTGGACGCCATCTGGGCCAGCAGCGTCAGGACCTCTCGCTCTTCGGGGAGGAACTCATCTTCACCGCGACGAATCGCCAATACGCCGCGCGCCACGCCACGATGTTCAAGGACCGGAGCGACGAGCCAGTCGCCATCGACCCACGGAATACTGGTGCCGCGCTGNNCAAATACTCGCTGCGTGCTCGTCGCCAGACTCTCGAGGATGTCACGTTCGGTGCGCAGCCCCCCCATCGTGATCGACGCCGCGATGAGTTGGTGGAGTTGACTCGCGATTCGCTGCGAACTTCGAACGGNNACCCTTCGCTCTTCCCCGGCGCACCTACCTCACCCCCTTGGGTCGCATCATCCGTGACGCTACAGCGGCTTGCCCGAAAAGATGGCAAAGTCCTCTAAGAAGCGATCGATGTCCCGGGCTTCGTGCGGTGCGGAGAAGAAGAATCCTTGGCCCACGTGCACCATCTCGCCTTGGAGGCGGTCTCGCTGCGCGGAGTCTTCAATTCCCGACGCGATGACCTGCACGTGTTGTAGTTCGCTGCGTTGGACCAAACGATGGACGAGCGTCGCCGCTTCCTCGGAGGACGAGATGCGTGAGATGAAGTCGCGATCGAGCTTGACGATGTCGATGCCGAGTGTGACGAGATCGTCGAGCGTCGACTCGCCCGGTTCGTAGTCGTCGACGGCCAACTGCACCCCCAGCGCCCTGAGGCGCGCGAGGCGCGAGAACGTGAGCTCGTGTTCGGCGAAGAGGAAACTCTGTTCGAACTCCAAGACGAGCAACGCGGGATTGAAGCGGCTCGAAGAGAGCGCGGCGGCCACGTCCTCGTTAAAGGTCTCCGACTCGAGTTGCCGCTGTGAAACGTTCACCGACATCGCGAATCGGTAGCCCCGGTCGTGCCACACCGTGCCCTGGGCGCAGGCCGTGTTGAGCGTCCAGCGGCCAACGGGGAGAATGAGCCCGCTCGCTTCGAGCTCGTCGATGAACTGGTCCGGACTGAGTACGCCGCGCTCGGGATGACGCCAGCGAATGAGCACCTCGACGCCGGCGAAGGCGTTGGTTTGTAAGTCGATCGTGGGTTGATAGACGAGGAAAAACTGTCCCTCGTCGAGGGCCGCGCTCAGTGCGTCAGCGCTTTGGAACGCCGCGGATTCACTGCTCGGGGCGGTCGGTACTTTTGCCATACGGTGTCGATTCCTTCGAGCCTGAGCGGTAAGGAGTGTGCCGCGTCGAGGCGACGCCCTAGTAAAGGACGCTACCATTCGTCCTCCGATTTTCAATGAATCGAGGATGCAAGACGATTCCCGCGGGCAAATGTTTCGTCGCGCCGACGTCAGACATCTGATGGCGTCTTCTGTGTGACCCGACGACACGACCTCGCCGGTTCGTCGATTCTCGGGAGATCGCCCCCCGTGTTACATTCCACGAATGACCGCGCGACGCCACTTCTCAGACAGCGGTGCGACCACGAACGGTCCCGTGGGTTCGCAATGTGTCGCGAGGTGTCGGTCGTGAAAGTTCTCGTTACCGGCGCCGCGGGGTTCATCGGATCGACGACCGCGGAACTGCTCCTCTCAAAGGGCCATGAAGTCGTTGCAGTTGACAATCTTGCTTCGGGTCGCGCCAAGAATGTGCCCGTCGGCGCGACGTTCGTGGAAGGTGACTGCGGCGATGAAGAGCTTATTCGCTCCATAGGCACCGTCGACGCGTGCGTCCACTTCGCCGCTCGCATCGAACCTGGGGAATCGATGAAATACCCCGAAGTGTTCTTCGCCAACAACGTGGCCTCGACATTGCGACTGCTCCAGACGCTCATTGAACTAGAGGTCCCACGATTCGT
>PKZN01000044.1:0-121 GCA_003133075.1 Acidimicrobiaceae bacterium
GCGCCACGAGGGGACCTTCGCGACCGTAGTCACTCGGATCGAAGAACGTCGTGTCGACGAAGCGGTCGGGCAGGTACTGCTGGTCCACCCACCCGTCTGGATAGTCGTGGGCGTAGCGGTA
>PKZN01000044.1:160-24250 GCA_003133075.1 Acidimicrobiaceae bacterium
AGGCCCGTCGGGTCCGCCAGACCGACGTCTTCGCTGGCGAGTATCACCAACCTGCGCGCTAGGAACCGCGCGCTCTCGCCACTTTCGAGCAGTGTCACCAGCCAGTACAGCGCGGCGTCGGGGTCTGAACCGCGCACCGACTTGATCAGNNGTGTCGGCGGACTGGTGGTAGAGCCGGCCATCTCTCGCGCGGGCGACGTGTTCGAGGGCGACGGCGGCGCTGTCATCGTCCATGCGCGCGAGCACGATGGCGGTGTCGAGGGTGGTGAGCGCGCTGCGCGCGTCGCCGTCCGCCGACGCCGTGATCGCCGCCAGCGCCTCATCGGAGATGGTGGCCCCGCGCAGGCTGAGTCCGCGGCGAACCAGTGTTGCGAGGTCGTCTTCGCCCAAGGGGCGCAGTCGCCACAACGTCGAACGACTCATCAACGCCGCGTTCACTTCGAAGTACGGGTTCTCGGTGGTCGCGCCGATCAGCACCACCTCACCGGTCTCGGTCGCCGGTAACAACAAGTCCTGCTGCGCCTTATTGAACCGGTGCACCTCGTCGATAAACAACACGGTGCGCTCGGCGCGCTCGCCCAGTCGGTCCCTCGCACGTTGAATGGCTTCGCGAACATCCTTCACGCCGCTCGACACCGCTGAGAGGCTCTCGATGACGTAGTCGGCCGACGTCGCCAGGATCCGCGCCAGAGTCGTCTTACCCGTCCCGGCCGGACCCCACAGGATCATGGAGGTGAGTTGTCGGGTCTCGACGAGACGGCGAAGCGGGCCGTCTGCGCCAACCAGGTGATCCTGACCGACGATCTCTTCTAACGTGCGAGGTCGTAACAGCTCGGCTAAGGGTGCCGCTTCGCGCAGACGCTGCGTGACGGCGTCGTCAAAGAGTGACGTGACTCACTTGCCCTTCAGGTCGATACGCACGCGCAGATCGCGCAGCTGACGCTCGGTGATGCTCTTGGGCGCACCGGTCATCAAGTCGGCGCCCGATTGGGTCTTGGGGAAGGCGATGACCTCGCGAATGTTGTCCTCACCGGCGAAGATCGCCACCAGTCGGTCGATGCCAAAGGCGAACCCCGCGTGGGGCGGCGCGCCGTAGCGAAAGGCACCCAAGAGGAAACCGAATCGAATCTCCGCTTCCTCGTCGCTGATCCCGAGTGCCCGGAAGATGCGCGACTGAATATCCGCGCGGTGAATACGCACCGAGCCACTACCCAGCTCCCAGCCGTTGAGCACCAGGTCGTAGGCCTGGGAGCGCACGTTCAGAGGGTCGGTCTCGATCAGCGCGAGATCCTCGGGGTGCGGCATGGTGAAGGGGTGATGGGCGGCTTGGAGGTTGCCGTCCTCGTCCACGCCTTCGAACATCGGGAACTCGGTCACCCACACGTAGCGATACGGTCCGTCGCCGACCGGCGGGGAGCCGAGCGTGACGCGAATCGCCCCGAGGACGTGACAGGCCACATCGTGCTCGTCGGCCACCGCCAAGATAAGGTCACCACTCCCCGCTCCGTCGAGTCCCGCAATTGCTGCGGTCTCGTCGCTCGAGAGGAAGCGCGCGAGCGGTGAGTCCAGGCCGTCTTCGCTGACGCGAAACCACGCCAGGCCCTTCGCGCCGAGTCCCTTCGCCTGTTCGGTCAACTCGTCGAGTTTCGAACGCGAGAAGCTCGCCCCGCCGGCGACTCGAAGCGCCTTCACGGTCGGCGCCGCGAACGCCTTCACCTCGGTGGTAGCGAACACATTGGAGAGATCCTGGAGGGTCATGTCGAAGCGCAAGTCAGGCTTGTCGGTGCCGTAGTTCTCGAGCGCGTGCGCCCAAGTCATCGTCTCAATCTCCCCCGGTCGCACGCCGGTGGCGACTTCGGCGGCGTCGAGCACGGCTTCGGACACGAATCCCATGACGTCGTCTTGGGAGACGAAACTCGCTTCGATGTCGAGTTGGGTGAATTCGAACTGACGATCAGCGCGCAGGTCCTCATCGCGGAGACATCGCGCAATCTGGTAGTAGCGATCGAAGCCGCCCACCATCAAGAGCTGTTTGGCGATCTGGGGACTCTGGGGCAGCACGTAGAACTCACCGGGGTTGAGACGAGAGGGCACTACGAACTCGCGGGCACCCTCGGGCGTCGGCGCCCAGAGGAGCGGCGTTTCGACCTCGCAGAATCCCTGGGCGTCCATCGCGCGTCGCAGTGCGGTGTTCACCTTTGCGCGCAGTCGCAAGTTCTCCTGCATGGCGTCGCGTCGTATGTCCAAGTAGCGATAGCGCAGACGAACCTGTTCGTCGATTTCCACGCGATCGTCGAGTTGGAAGGGCGGGACGTCGGCGAGCGACAGTACTTCGACCTCACAGTCGCTGAGCTCCACCGCACCGGTGGAGAGTTTTACGTTGACGGTCCCCTCGGGCCGCGGTGTGACGGTGCCGGTCACGCGCACCACGTACTCGCTCTTCACGTCAACGGAGCCTTCGACCACGGCCTGGACGACGCCGGAACGGTCACGGATGTCCAAGAACGCAAGGTGCTCGCCGTGCTCTCGACGTTTGGCCACCCAGCCGCACACGCTCAGACGTTGGCCGACGTGGGCCTCACTGATCGAGCCGCAGAGAAGGTCGCGCAGGCTGGTTGATTCGTATTCGCGGGGCATGTCACTTCACTTCGTCAGTAGTTCTTGGACCGTCGAGACGATCTCACTTCTCGCCACGCGCGACTGCGCCGGGTTGAAGTCGTCGCTTCGCAGGTCTTTCATCGTAACCTCGCCCGCCGCGAGCTCCTCCGGTCCAATGAGCAGCGCCCAGCGGGCACCCGATTTGTCCGCCACCTTCATCTGGGCCTTCATCGAACGTTGGTCGTAGGCCCGGTCGGTCGCGATTCCGGCCACACGAAGCTCTTCGACAAGTGTCGCCACACTCACGTCGTTGGTCGTATCGACGACGAACACGTCGAGGTCACGATTGAGCAGCGGGGTCGTCACTCCCTCGGCCACGCGGGCCAGCAGGATGCGCTCGACGCCACTGCCGAATCCAATGCCACTCGTGGGCTTGCCGCCCAACTGCTCGGTCAAGGTGTCGTAGCGTCCACCACCACCCACGGCGTTCTGGGCGCTACCCAGGGCGTCCGCCGCGAACTCAAACGTCGTGCGCGAGTAGTAGTCGAAGCCGCGCACTAGCCGAGGCGTCAACGTGGACTCAATCCCTAGCGCCTCGAGTCCACCGACGACCGCGTCGAAGTGGGCACGACAGTCGTCGCAAATGTGGTCGATGAGCATCGGGCCCTTGGAGGTGACCTCGACACAGGCTTCGTTCTTGCAGTCCAGTACGCGAAGTGGGTTCTGACGCCAGCCTTCTCGATGCTCGTCACGCAACTCGTCGTGATGTTCATCGAGGTACTCACTCAGAATCTCGACGTAAGCCGCACGACAGGTCGCGTGACCCATGGAGTTAATCAGCAGCCGAACCCGTGACAGGCCCACCTCCCGGAAGAAGCCGTGCGCCAAGGCGATGACCTCGACGTCGACCGTCGGGTCGTCGGTGCCAAGCACCTCGACGCCGAGTTGGTAGTGCTGACGGTAGCGCCCGGCCTGGGGCCGCTCGTAACGAAAAGCCGGCGTCACGTACCACGCCTTCCACGGCGTCGTCGGCTGGTGTTGGACGAAGGCACGAACGACCGAGGCGGTGCCTTCGGGTCGTAGCGCGTAGCGACGTTCGCCGCGGTCGGTGAAGACGTACATCTCGTTTCGAAAGACGTCGCTCTCTTCCCCGATGCCGCGAGTGAAGACCCCGACGTCTTCAAAGATGGGCGTCATAACGAGGGAGAAGCCGTAGCGATACGCCCGCTGCGCGAACGTGGCGATGAGCCCCTCCCAGAGAGCGGAGTCGGGTCCTAGGACGTCGTGGGTCCCCGTGGGCGCCTGGAACGGCGGGAGCTGTTCGCTCATGACGCCTTGTTCTGACCCGGCAACTGCCGAAACGCGTCGAAGACCCCGTCGACGCGCTTTAACGCCGCCAGCAGGCTCTGTAGGTGCTCGGGGTCGGCGAGCTCCACGTCGAAGATCATGCGCACGATGCGAGCGCCCGAAGTCGTGGTGCTGCTCGTGATGATGTTGAGGTGGTACTCCGCCACGACCTTGGAGACGTCCAGCAGCAGTCGGGATCGATCAAAGGCCATGATCTCCAAGACCGCACGGTACTGACCACCGGCCGAACCGTCCCATTCGACGTCGATGATGCGCTCGCCCAGTCGCTGGGCCAACGCCACCGCGTTCGAGCAGTCGTCGCGGTGCACCGAGACGCCGCGACCTTGGGTGATGAAGCCCATGATGCTGTCGCCGGGCACCGGTGAGCAGCACCGGGCCAGGTGGATCATGACGTCGTCGAGGCCCTCGACGTAGACCCCGGCCGTGCGTCGCGTCGTGCGATTGCTCCGGGGCGCCTTGGTGACCGTCGTGGGCATCTGCTCGGCGTCACCGCCGCGTAGCTCGCGATCGAGTCGCTGGACGACCGCGAGGGCGGAGATCTGATTCGAGTCGATCGACATGAACAGCGCGTCGCGGTCCTCTAGGCCGAGCGACGTGATCACCGCGTCGAGCGCGCTCGAGGACAGAGACGTGGCGATCGGTAGACCCTCACGACGGAGCGCCTTGGTAAGTTCCTCGCGGCCACCTTCGATGGCGTCCTCGCGTCGTTCTCGTTGGAACCACTGTCGGATCTTGGACTTCGCGCGCGAGGAGGCGGCAATGTTCAACCAGTCCCGCGACGGACCGGCGTTGTCGTTCTTGCTCGTGACGATCTCGACCACGTCCGCCGANNCGACCCTTCGGGGTGAAGAGGTATACCTCGTCTTGACCGAGGTCGAGTTTCAGCGCTTCCAGGAACGCAATCGGGTCGTTCTCTTCTTCTTCGACGTCGGCCAAGCGCTGCATCCAGGCAACCTCGTTGGCACTGGCGCCTTCTTTATAGCTCCAGTGGGCCGCGACGCCGAACTCCGCACGGCGGTGCATCTCTTGGGTGCGCACCTGGACTTCGACGGACTTGCCCCGCGGGCCGATCACCGTCGTGTGCAGTGACTGGTAGAGGTTGAACTTGGGTGAGTTGATGTAGTCCTTGAAGCGACCCTGGACCGGAGACCAGAGCGCGTGAATCGCCCCCAGGGCCGCCCAGCAGTCCCGCTCGTCCTCGACGATGAGTCGCAGGCCCACCAGGTCGAAGATGTCGTCGAACTCCTTGCCGCCAACGACCATCTTCTCGTAGATGCTCCAAAAGTGCTTCGGTCGCCCGCGCACCTCGGCGGAGATACCGAATTCGCTGAGCTTGGCGCTCAGGGTTTCCATCACTTCGGCCAGGTACGCCTCGCGCTCGGGCTGACGAGCAGCGACCATCTGCTCGATCTCGGCGTAGCGCTTGGGGTGCAGGGTCGCGAAGGAGAGGTCTTCTAACTGCCATTTGACCTGNNATGGCGCGCTGGCGGTGCATGGGCATCACCGAGATGGTGCGCATGTTGTGCAGACGATCGGCCAACTTAATGAGCAGGACCCGCCAGTCCTGGGCCATGGCGATGAACATCTTGCGAATGGTCGCGGCCTGTTGGGCCTCTTTCGAGTCGAATTCGAGCCGGTCAAGCTTGGTGACGCCGTCGACGACCGCGGCGACCTGCGCACCGAACTCACTTTCGAGCCACTGTGTGGTGACCCCGGTGTCCTCGACCGCGTCGTGCAATAACGCGGCGGCGATGGTGATCTCGTCGAGACCCAAATCGGCGGTGATTCCGGCGACGGCGATGGGGTGAGTGACGTAGGGCTCACCAGTTCGGCGAAGTTGACCCTCGTGGGCGTTGATGGCGGCGATGCCCGCCCGGCGGATCAATTCGACGTCGCCGGCCTCGTGGTGCTCTAAAAAACGCACGATGAGCCGCTCAATTGAGCCCTGCAGCACGGAATCTGCGGTGGCGCGCGAAGTGAGACTAACCATAGGGTCAGCCTACCGGTGGGTTAACGGCGTTTCTGCTTACGCGCTCGTGCCTGGATGGTCCCACTCGACCGCGGCGAACGTGACTGACCCGCCGCGACGGCGGTCGTCTGTGCACCCAAGAGCGCCGCGCTCGAGGCGGTCAACACCTGTCGGTCCGTGCGCGAGAGTACGCGTTCGCGCAGGTCGCGGTAGCGCGGNNAGCGTCTGGTTCATCGAGAGGTTCACCATCTCGGAATACGTCAGATTCCCGCTCTTCAAGACGTTCTGCGTATTGTCGCGCACGCGGTCGAAGACCACGACAGTGTCGTAGAGCGAATACCCGAGGATCGTCAAGATCGCGATCACCGTGTCCGGGGTGATCTGGAATCCGAACAGCGAATACACACCGACGGTCACCAAGAGGTCGTGGACCATCGCGATGAACGCGGCGCCCGCCATCTTCGGCTCGAAGCGAACCGAGATGTAGGCGACGACCGCGATGAAGAACACGATCAAGGCCTCGAGCGCTTTGTCGGTGATCTGGCCGCCCCAGGTCGGACCGACGGTGCTGGTGGAGACCTGATTGTCCGTGGTGTGGGCGACCTGGGCCATGGCGTCGACGACCTTGGTGGTGAGGATGCCCTGATTCGTCAAGGAGAGCGAGTTGATGTCGGCGGTCACCTGGTAGGTGTCCGAGCCCAGCTTCTCGACGATGGGATTCGGCAGTCCGACCTTTTCTACGGCGTTGGTCATGGTGGTAATCGAGGTGTTGGGAGCGAGCACCTCCCACGAACTGCCGCCCTTGAACTCGATGCCGAGATTGAACCCTCTTATCCCGAGCGACGCGAGCCCGAGGACAATCACGGCCATCGACACGCTGAACCAGACCTTGCGCCGACCGACGAAGTCGACGCGGGTCAGGCCGTGGTAGAGACGACCGAAGCGGCCGTAGTGCTTGTCGTCAATCGGCGCGAAGGACTCGACGTCCGTCTCGTTACTCATCTCGTGCTCCCGCGTGCATACCGGCGGCCATTGAAAGCTTGGAGGTACTCGACGAACTACGACGCCCGAGCAAAATGACGAGTGGTCGAGTGAAGTACCAGGTGATGAAGACGTCCATCAACGTAGAGAGCCCTAAGAAGAAGGCGAAGCCCTTCACGTCGCCGACGGCGATGATGTAGAGCAGCACGGCGGCGAGCAGACTCACTGTGTCTGCGGCCAACACCGTGCGCCAGGCCGAGCGGAAACCGCGGTCGACCGAGGAACGCACCGAGCGCCCTGCTCGGGCTTCGTCTTTCAACCGCTCGAAGTAGACCACGTAACTGTCGACAGTGATACCAATGGACACAATCAATCCGGTGACACCAGCCAAGTCGAAACTGGGCGCGAAGGCCGTGTGTCCGAGCGCGGAGATGATCGCCCAGAGCAGCGACGCGGTCACCGCCAACCCGAGGATGATGACGAGTCCGAGCGCGCGATAGTAGAGGATGGTGTACAGCAGCACCAGCGCGAGACCGGCGAGGCCCGCGCCGAGTCCAGCGACCAACGCCGAGTGGCCGAGGGTCGGCGAGACGGTCACCGTGTCAAGAGCCTGGAGGCGCACCGGTAGGGCGCCGAAGTTCATCGCGAGGGCGAGGTTCTTCGCCGACGCCTCCGTGAAGGACCCGGAGATCTCCCCCGTGCCGTCGAAACTCGAAAAGCTCGTCTGCGTCGGTTGGATGATTGGAGCGGACTGCACGACGCCGTCGAGTTCGATGGCGAGGAGCCGGTGAAAGTTGTCGCTCGCGACGGTGTCCCACTCCGGACTGCCGGTCGAGGTGAGGGTGTAGTTCACGACCCAGGCGCCCGCTTGATCCTGCTGGGCCACGGCCTTTTTGATGGCGTGACCCGTCAGCTCCGAAGGCCCGAGCACGTAGCGCAGTCCCTTGTCGCCGAGCACCGGGAGGAGGACCTCATCTTTGGGCAGATCCTTTGGCGGCGACGTCGACTTGATGTTGGTGAACGCCGGGTCGGGGGCGAGATTGTTGCTCGTAAAACCCGAGATGTTGTTCGACGGTTGAACGTCGAGGTTGGCTTCGGTCATCTGATAGTTGGCCGCGCACGTCGGGAGGGTCTTTTTGCCCAACGGCTTCAACTTGGACCCAACTTCCGCCTGGCAGAGCACCGGGCGAAAGAGCAACTGCGCGGTCTGGCCGACGATTGCCAATACGTTCCTGGCGTGTGTGGCGCCCGGCACACTCACCACCACCTCTTTGCCTTGGAGGTTCACCGTCGCGCCCGAGACGCCCAAGCCATCGACGCGGTTGGTCAAGATGGTGACGACCTCTTGCATATCGGCCGTCGTCGCGTGGGTGGTGGGCTTGTAGACGACCGAAAGTCCCCCGGCGAGGTCGAGGCCGAGTTTCGGGCCCCAGCCGAGCGACAACGTCGCGGCGAGCGATCCAAAGGCAATTGCGATGGTGAGGACGAGGCTGACAATCAGTGATCGTCGCGAGCCAACCTGTGGCGGCATTACTTCGCGTCACCTTCTGTCGGGTGGTCCTCGGGTGACGTGTGGTCGTCGGGCTTCGTGTGGTCGTCGTGCGACGCACTGTCGTCGGTCGACTCCGGGATAGACGGCAAGACCGGGGTGTACTTCCCCGCGATCGCACGCGTAATGAACTGCAATTCCACACCACCCTCGGTGCGGATGGTGACCAGGCCGTCCTGGTTCTTCACGACCGTTCCCACGAGACCGCCAATGGTTTGGGCGCGCTCGCCCACTTCGACCTTGTTCGTTTCGAGTCGCTGGGCCTTCATCCGCTTGTTACGAGGACGCAGGTAGAAGTAGTACACCGCGCCGATAACCACGACGTAAAGAAGAATCAGCTCTGGCGGAAGACCGTGAGAAGTCGTTTTGGCGGCGGCGGCGAGCAACATGGGTATTTCCTTCGTTAAGAGACAGAGAAACTCTACTCGCTAGGCCTTTCCGCTTTAGAACAGGCCGTCCTGACGGGGTTGAATGCCCAGGTGTTCGTACGCTCGCGCGGTGGCGAGGCGTCCGCGCGGCGTGCGCACCATCAACCCCGCCCGCAAGAGATAGGGCTCGTAGGCGTCTTCGATCGTGAAGGGCTCTTCTCCGCACGCGTGGGCCAACGTCGTCAACCCGACCGGCATCGAGGCGAACTGCTCACAGAGCAACCGCAAGATCCGTCGGTCGATCTTGTCGAGTCCGAACTCGTCGACCCCAAAGAGCGCGAGGGCGGCGATCGCCACCTCGGCGTCGACCCGGTCGTGGTCGTTCACCGAGGCAAAGTCCCGCACTCGGCGAAGGAGGCGATTCGCGATGCGTGGCGTCCCGCGGCTGCGCGAGGCGATGATCGTTGCCGCCTCGGCCTCCAAATCGACCTTCAAGAGGCCAGCCGAACGCGTGGCGATGATCGTGAGTTCTGCGACGTCGTAGAGATCGAGTTGCCCGATGAATCCGAAGCGGTCGCGAAGCGGTGCCGCGACCAGTCCGGTCCTCGTGGTCGCGCCGACGAGGGTGAAGTTCGGTAGGTCCAAGCGAATCGACCGCGCGGAGGGTCCGCGCCCGATCATGACGTCGAGGCGGAGGTCCTCCATCGCGGGATAGAGCACCTCTTCCACCGCGCGCGAGAGCCGGTGCAGTTCGTCGATGAAGAGCACGTCGCCGTCTTGGAGATCGGTGAGGAGCGCGGCCAGATCACCCGGGCGCGACAGCACTGGCCCTGAAGTGACTCGAAAGCCCGAACCCATCTCACTGGCCACGATGCTGGCGAGTGACGTCTTGCCCAGTCCTGGTGGTCCGGCGAAGAGAAGGTGGTCCACGCTCTGGTGACGAGCCTTCGCCGAGCCCAAGACGACCTGTAGATGTCCGACCAAATCGCGTTGACCGACGAAGTCCGCCAACGTCGGTGGTCGAAGTGAGACTTCCACCCGTCGTTCGTTCTCCGTCGCCTCCGGCGTGACCACGTGGTCGCTCAAGCGTTCGAGGTCGAGCTCGTGTTTGCTCACGGGCGTCTCAGAAGTTGCAGTGCTCGTCGTAGAGCCGCCGACTCGTCACTCGGCAGCGTCACGTCGCGCAACGCGTCACGAATCTCGTGACTGGTGTAGCCGAGCGCGCGCAGCGCGTCGTCGATCGCGGCGTCGACGTGTTCGACGGGTTCGCTGGACTCGTAGACACCGTCAACGAATACCTTGCCCTTCAGCTCGAGGACGATGCGACTCGCGGTCTTTGGACCTATCCCCGAGATGGTGGCGACTTTCTTGGCGTCGTCGCTTTCGATGGCGTAGGCGAGCTCCGACACGCTCATGGTGCGTAGCGCCCCGAGCGCCGTCGAGGGGCCCACCCCGGGCGTCGCCAAGAGCAACTCGAAGAATTCGCGGTCTTCCAGGGTATGAAAACCGAAGAGTTGGATGGCGTCAGCTCGCACCACCGTAAAGATGAACAGTTCAATGAGTTCATCAAACTTCGGCGCCTCGCTCGAGGCGACGTGGACCTCGTAGCCAACACCTTGTACGTCGACGAGGAGCGCACCGTTTCTAAGTTCGTGCAGCACTCGTCCGCTGAGCCAGCCGATCATGCGCGGGTGTCGACCGGGTAGCGGCGTTCGACGCGAACGATCATGAAGTAGGCAATCGCGAGGGCCAGCGCGTCCGCGGCGTCGGCGGGCTTGGGGACGTCACTGAGTCCACAGAGTCGTGCAACCATTCCTTGAACCTGTGACTTACTGGCCGCGCCGTATCCCGTCACGGCGAGTTTAACCTCCTGTGCGGTGAACTGTCGCACCGCGACGTCGCCCGTGCCCGCGAGCGCGATCGCCACACCACTCGCTTGGGCCACGGGAATCGCGGTCTTGGCATTTCGTTGGTAAAACACCCGCTCCACCACGACCGCTTCGGGTTTCATCTCGACGAGCAACGCCGCCAACTCCACGTGTAACTGGCGAAGGCGCAGCTCGACGGGTAGGTCGGGCGCCGTCTCGATCGTCCCGGCGCGCACCGCGCGAAAGGACTCGACTCCCTCAAAGGATCCCTCGACGAGACCGAAGCCGCAGCGCGTGAGGCCGGGGTCGATACCGAGTACGAACATACGTTCGATACTACCGCCCGCTATCGGTAAAAACGGGGAATCAGCCGTCGTAGGCGGCGAGCAGGTCGTCGGCGATATCGAAGTTCGCGTAGACGTTCTGCACGTCGTCGTGATCGTCCAACGCGTCCATGAGGCGCAGGACCTTCTTCGCTTCGACGTCCTCGGTGACCGCTACGACGTTCTGGGGCACCAGCGTGAGTTCCGCGCTGGTGACCTTGAGGCCGTGCTTCTCCAAGTCGTCGCGCACCGAGCCGAGGTCGTGCGGCTCGGTGGTGACCGTGTAGTTCGGGCCGTTCGCTTCGTAGTTCTCCGCGCCGGCTTCCATGATCCACTCGAGCAGTTGATCCTCATCCAGCGGCCCTTGGACCTCGAGCAGTCCCTTTCGTTCGAACTGCCAGGCGACCGCGCCCGGCTCGGCGACCGCGCCACCTTGACGCCCAAAGACGTGTTTAATCTCGGCGCTCGTACGGTTTCTGTTATCCGTCAGGGTCTCGACGATCACCGCCACACCGCTCGGTCCGTAGCCCTCGTAGCTGATCGCTTCGTAGCGCACGCCTTCGAGCTCGCCGGTACCGCGCTTGACCGCGCGGTCGATGGTGTCGATGGGCACGGAGGCTTCGCGGGCCTTTTGGTACATCGTGCGTAGCGCCGCGTTGGCGTTGGCGTCACCACCGCCCTCGCGAGCGGCGACTTCGACTTGGCGGATTAATTTGGCAAAGACCTTCGCGCGCGCCTGGTCTTTGGCGCCCTTGCGGTGTTTGGTCGTTGCCCACTTCGAATGGCCGGACATAGTTCCTCCCGCCCCGTGGGGCTTGGCTATCGTATCGAAGTTTGACTAGATCGAGTCGAGGAAAAGACCGTGCACGCGCGCGTCGTGGGCCAGTTCGGGGTGAAACGACGCGCCCCAGACGTTTCCCTGGCGCACCAACACGGGGTGCGCGCCGTCGCCGTGGTCGTAGGTCGCGAGCACGTCGACGCCGTCGTCACAGCGTTCAATCTTGGGGGCGCGGATGAACACCCCCGCCACTTCCCCGACACCGCGGACCTCCACCGGTGACTCGAAGCTCGCGATCTGGCGTCCGTAGCCGTTACGGCGCACCGAGAGCGCCAGCGCGGCGTAACTCCACTGGTCGCTGCGGCCATCGAGCACCTCGGCGCTCAGGAGGATCAATCCCGCGCAGGTGCCAAAGACGGGCAAGCCGTCGTTGATCGACGCCCCGAGTTCGTCCTGCAGCCCCGAGGTGACGAGGAGGTGCGCGATGGTGGTCGACTCGCCGCCGGGCACGACCAGCGCGTCGACGCTTGCGAGTTGTTGGGGCGTCCTCACCTTGAGGACTTCGACGTCGAGGGATTCGAGGACTGAAACGTGTTCGCCGACGTCGCCCTGGAGGGACAAGACGCCGACGCGGCGCGCTACCAACCGCGCTCGGCGAGTCGCTGCTCGAGCGACGCGGTCTCCCAGCCCTTCATGGCCGAGCCGAGTCCCGTCGAGACCTTCGCGACGACGCTGGGGTCTTCGAAGTGCGTGGTCGCCTCGACGATGGCTTGGGCCATGCGCGTGGGGTCCTCGCTCTTAAAGATCCCCGATCCGACGAAGACCGCCTCGGCGCCGAGCTGCAGCACGAGGGACGCGTCGGCCGGCGTCGAGATGCCCCCGGCACAAAAGAGCGGCACGGGGAGTTTTCCGATCGCGGCGACCTCTTGGACGAGGGCCAGGGGTGCCTGGAGGTCCTTCGCTAACGCGTAGAGCTCGTTGGCGTCCGCGCTGTGGAGTCGTCGGATCTGGGTGTTGATCGTGCGCAGGTGGCGCACCGCTTCGACGACGTTGCCGGTGCCGGCTTCGCCCTTGGAGCGGATCATGCAGGCGCCTTCGCTGATGCGACGCAGCGCCTCACCGAGGTTGGTGGCGCCACAGACGAAGGGCACCGTGAAGGCCCACTTATCGATGTGGTGCTCCTCATCGGCGGGCGTCAGCACTTCGGACTCGTCGATGTAGTCAACGTCAAGGGCCTCTAAAATCTGCGCCTCCGCGAAGTGACCGATACGAGCCTTCGCCATCACCGGGATGGTGACGGCGGCTTGGATCTCTTGGATCATCAAGGGGTCGCTCATGCGCGCCACTCCCCCGTCTCGTCGGATGTCCGCGGGGACTCGCTCCAAGGCCATCACCGCGACGGCGCCGGCGTCTTCGGCGATCTTGGCCTGTTCGGGGTTGACGACGTCCATGATGACCCCACCGCGCAACATGTCGGCCAGCCCGCGTTTGACGATCGCCGTACCAGTAACCGGTGTTTGATTGGTCGAACTCATGAACCCAGCCTACAAGGCGTTCTCTACCACTCTTCGAGTGCGCGAGCGCGCAGCTCGACGTCGTCTAAGTCCGAGAGGTCACTCTCGCTGCGGTCACTCCACTGGTCGAAGAAGACCCAACGCCACTGGGCGTAGGTGGCGGTTGCGAAAAAGGAGTTCGTCGTCACGCGCTGTCGCGCGCACTTGCGCAGACCATTGGCCAGTCCGAGGGGGTAGCGAATGCTGGCGGCGGCGACCTCATCGGCGCGGTACGTCTTGCCCTGGCCGGCCAAGGACTGTCGGGCGTCGTCACTCAAATTCGACACCGAGGCGAGACTCTCGCGCTCTAACAGTCCGAGGCGCTGGCGCGCGAGGCAGTGCGCGACCACGCCTTCGAGCTCGATCAGTTCGAAGTCCTGCATGATCGCGCTGGTGACGAAGAGCGAGTAGTTCATCCCGTCGGGTACGAGGGCGGCGTTGTAGCCCTGATCGGCGACGACGAAGGCCGAGACGTTATCCACCCCGAAGGTGGCGGCGAGTCGGTCGAGCACGGTGACGAGGCGAAGCCGCTCGATGGCGTCGCCACCGGCGTCAAACGCCGCGAGCATCTGCGCACCGAGCAACTGTCCCCGCTCGGCGTATCGCCGCAGGTCGCGCTGGGCGAAAACGGCGTAGGCGACCATCACCACGAGGCCCACCGCCGAGAGGGCCAGGTTCGTGAAAAAGCCCGCTACGAGCAGCGCCACGCCGATGACCTCAACGGCGACGGTCAGGGGAATACGGTGACGCAGCGCGAAGCGGCGCACCACTCGTTGATTGTGGTGGCGCTCGGCGAGTGACGGGGAGTAGGGGTTCTGCCAGTTCGGGTCCAGCACCGGCGCGACGTAACGGGGCCCTCGGTCCCTCGAGACGTGCGGGCGCCTCGAGCGCGAACGTTGCTTGGTCGCCACGCGTCCAGGCTACCGGGTCATCTGAAAACGACGGACCGCCTCGTCGTATCGCTCGTCGTACGCGTCCATCAACGTCGCCATCGACCACTGCTCGGCGTAGCGACGCCCCGCGTCGATCGCCGATGCGTCTTCGCCGTCCAGCGCCTCGCTGATCGCCCGTTCCAGGGAAGCCGCGTCGCCGGGTCGAAAGAGTGTGGCGTGACCGCCCGCCGCGTCGCGGTACCCCTCGATGTCACTGGCGACGACGAGGGTCTCACTCGCCATCGCCTCTAAGAGGACGAGCCCGAAACTCTCACCGCGTATCGAGGGGGCCAGCACGACGTCGCAGCGCCGCAACCACGCACGCTTCTCCTCATCACTCACCCGGCCCACGAACACCACCGAGGGACTGCGCGCGACGAGGGCCTCGAGTCGGGCCCGTTCGGGACCGTCGCCCGCGACCACGAGGCGCCACGGCGTGGCGCTGCGCCGGGCGTTGTGTTCGCGTACGGCGATGATCGCGGTGGCGGCGTCCTTTCGCGACTCGAGGCGACCCACGAACAACAAGGTCCTCGTCTCGGTGCGCTCGCGCGCGAAGGCGACGAATCGTTCGGTCTCAAAGCCGTTGTAGAGCACGTCGCCCGCGAGACCCCAGGTTCGCTGCAGTGTCGTCGCCGCGGCCGCGCTCACCGCCACCGCGACGTCGAGGCGAGCGACCAGTCGTGCGAGCGCGATTCGCCCGAAGAACAGCGCGAGTCCGTCGCCGCTGCGGTGAAACGTACCAACCGACGCTCGTTCGTGCGCCGCGAGTGCGGCGTAGCCGAGCACCGGCGCCATGGGTTCGTGGAAGTGCACGACCTCGGGATTGAACGCATCGATCACGTCGCGCGCGCGCCGCGAGGCGACCGGCGACAGCGTGAGGGGCGCTCGTGATCCATTCGCCGGCAACGCGACCCGCCGCCCAAATCGCCGCACCGTGGCGGGCGTGTCGTACGTGGCGTCGTCCGTTGAATCGGGCGCCACGATCAACACCTCGTTGCCGCGCTCGCAGAGCACTCGGCTCATGGCGAGGACCTGCTCTTGGACCCCGCCGAACACGCTCAGTGCGTAGGGCGAGACGAGCGCGACGCGACGAGCACTCATGACGGGAGAAAACGGTCCTCGAGGACGTGCCACTGCTCGGGCGCTCTTCGGATCAGTCCCTCGAGTTCCTTCGTCACCACCTGGGTGACGCGCGTGACGTCCTCGCGCAAGCCGGCGCGGCGCGCGACGTCGATGGGTGCGTTGACCACGGCGTGATGGTCGCGTCCGGGACCGCTGAAACAGGCCGCCGTCACGAGGGTGGCCCCAGTGCGCAACGCCAACGTCGCGGGACCGGCCGGCATCGTCACGCGTTCGCCGAAGAACTCGACGTCGATGCCGTTGTGTTGAATGTCTCGGTCACAGAGGAGTCCGACCACTCCCCCCTTCCGCAGCGTTGCGAGCAGGACCGAACCCGCGTGCTCATTGAGCGGCTCGACGAGAATGCCGATGGACTCGCGCTTCGCCTTGAACCACTCGAAGAGTTCGGGCGGTTCGAGTTCCTCGGCGACCGCGGTCATCGTCAGACCCAACGAGTCGAGGAAGGAGCCGCCCCACTCCCACGAACCAATGTGGGGCAGAGCGACGATGAGGCCCTTCCCTCGAGCCTGGGCCTCGTAGAGGTGCTCGAGGCCCTCGGCGATCACGAAACGCCGATACACCGCGGCCGGTGCGAGGCCCGGCAGTTTCGCGCCCTCAGCCCAGTACTGGCCGTAGCTGCGAAACCCGCGTTCGACGAACTCTTCGAGCAGGTGCTCCTCGACGCTCCCCCCCGGTGCGCGGAGCACGTGGCGCAGATTATCGGCGAGTCGAGCCCGTAGGGCGCGTTGGCGTCGGCCCACGAGCGCGGCGACACCACTCGCGAGCGCCACGTCGAATCGCTCGGGCATCTTCTCCATCAACGTGCCCACGCCCTTGAAGAGGACGACGCGCGCCGTGGGCGTCACGACTAGTGACGCGAGGCGCGCGAGAGGCCGCGTCGCAGACGGCGGCTGTGTTGACGATCGCGCAACGTCGCGGCCGCCGAGGGCGCGGGGCGTGCGGCCACTTGCCACACGCGCCAGAACCGACCGAGGGCGGTCATGGCCGTTAAGACCAGCATGATCCAGAGAACGGGGATGAAGATGGCCGTGGCGATGAGTCCGACGCCCAGGAGGATCATGCGTTCGGCGCGCTCCATCAGGCCGCCCTTGGCGACGAGGCCCAGGCTCTCGGCCTTGGAGCGTTGGTAGGAGATCATGAACGTCGTGGTCAAGATCGCGAAGGGCAACAAGACCAACTGTCCGTGGTGGTGCGCCGTGAGGTAGTACGCCACCCCGCCGAGGATCACCGCGTCGGCCACTCGGTCAACGACCGAGTCGAAGAAACTTCCGCGCTGGCTGGCGCGATGCGACGCTTTGGCGACGGCCCCGTCCAAGAGATCGTGGAATCCCGTCAAGGTCAACAGGACGATCGCCCAGAAGTGCAGGCCGACGCCGATCGCCCAGGCCGTCGCGCACGCGAAGACCAGTCCCGAGCCCGTGAGCACGTCGGCCGAAAACCCTATTCGAACGAGCCAGCGCCCTATTGGCGCCGTCGTCGCGTCTACGGACTGGCGGAACTTGCCGTCGAACATCGACCCTCTGGACTCATGAAACGAAGTCTAACCTTCGCCCTCTCGGGTTCCCGGCTCCGACCATCGCCCGCGGAGGGGCAACGACCGCCACCACGGCAACCTCGCGGCGTCTTTTCGTGTTCGTGCTGCTCGCGGGTGCTTCGAACTCGCCCCGTGCGGACCGGTTGCGAGCAGGTCGCTTATAGGTGCTCGTGGACCTTGCGCCAGGTGGACTCTAAGGACTCGGGCAGCACGCGCGTCTCACCGATGGTGGTCATGAAATTGGTGTCGCCATCCCAACGCGGGAGGGCGTGGGCGTGGAGGTGCCGTGGAATACCCGCACCCGCGGCGCTACCGAGGTTCATGCCGATGTTCATCCCGTCGGGGGCGTAGGTCGCCTTCAGCGCCGCCGCGGTGTCGCGAATGGTGAGTGAAAAGTCGAGGTACTCCGCGTCGCTCAGCTCCTCGAGTGAACCAACGTGGCGATAGGGCACCACCAGCAGGTGGCCCGAACCGTAGGGGTAGGCGTTCAAGACCACGAAGCACCACTCACTACGACGGAGCACCCCGGTCGACTCCTCGACCGGGGAACGGCCCAACGCACAAAAGACGCACTCGGCGGCGTCCTTGTCGAAGGTTCCTTCGAAGGCGTTCGAGACGTAGTGCTCGCGCCACGAGGCCGAAAATCGCTCTAGCGCCACGCGGGTGCTTCCGGGGAGGCGTGCGCGGCAATTTCTTCGTGCACTCGCGCCGCGAAGGTTGCAACCGACACACCACGCTCGGGCGTGTTCGAACCGCGGGCGTTGATCCCCACCGTGGCGTTGGCCACGTCCTCATCACCCACGACGATGACGTAGGGCACCTTTTCCAACTTGGCCTTTCTAATGCGCGAGCCGAGGGGCTCGGTGGCCGCCTCCACGCTGACCCGTACGCCGTCGGCGCGCAGGGTTTTCGCGACGTCGTAGGCGTAGTCGTCGTGGTCGTCGCGCACCCCGAGGACCCGTACTTGCTCCGGGCAGAGCCACGTCGGCAGGTTCCCGGCGTAGTGCTCGATCAAGATCGCCATGAAACGCTCCACCGAGCCAAAGAGCGCGCGGTGGATCATGATCGGTCGCGTGCGGGAGTTGTCGGGCGCGACGTAGGTGGCGTCGAAGCGCTTGGGCTCTTGGAAGTCCAACTGGATCGTCGACATCTGGTGCGTGCGGCCGATCGCGTCGCGGGCCTGGACCGAGATCTTCGGTCCGTAGAAGGCGCCGCCGCCGGGGTCGAGCACCAGCTCGAGGCCGGCGTTCCTCGCCACCGCTTCGAGCGTCGCTTCAGCCTCGGCCCACTCCTCGTCGGCCCCGACGGACTTACCCGGCGGTCGCGTCGAGAGCTCGAGATAGAACTCGTTCAGGCCAAAGTCCCGCAGGAGACTCAGCACGAAGTGCAGCGTTGTCTCGATCTCTTCGGCCATCTGCTCTTTCGTGCAGAAGATGTGCGCGTCGTCTTGGGTCATGCCGCGCACGCGGGTGAGGCCCTGGACGGCGCCGGAGAGTTCGTAGCGATAGACCGCCCCGAACTCGAAGAGGCGCAACGGGAGCTCTCGGTAACTTCGCGGACGCGATTTGTAAATAAGGAGGTGGAACGGGCAGTTCATTGGCTTTAAGTAGTACTGCTGGCCCTCATCCAGGGTCATCGGCGGGTACATCGACTCGGCGAACCAGTCGAGGTGTCCCGACGTCTCAAAGAGTTCGGCCTTGGAGATATGGGGCGAGTAGACGAACTCATATCCCGAGACCTCGTGGCGCTGGCGCGAGTACTCCTCCATCACGCGGCGGATCAGGCCGCCCTTGGGATGAAAGACCGCCAGGCCCGGACCGACTTCGCTCGGAAAGGAGAACAGGTCGAGTTCGTGGCCGAGCTTGCGATGGTCACGGGCCTCGGCCTCTTCGAGCTGGTGCAGGTGCGCCGCGAGTGCGTCCTCTGACTCCCACGCCGTGCCGTAGATGCGCTGGAGCTGCGGGTTCTTCTCATCGCCACGCCAGTACGCCCCAGCGACGCGGGTGAGTCGAAAGTGACCGAGTCGACCGGTCGAGGGAACGTGGGGACCGCGACAGAGGTCCACGAAGGCGGCGGTGTTGGAGTACGTAGAGACCACGGCCGCACTCGCCACCTCACTGAGGTCCTCTTCGCTCCCCCCTCGTTCGACCGCTTCGATGATCTCGACCTTGAAGGGCTGGTCCTTAAAGAGCACCAGCGCGTCGACGACGGAGTGCTCCGCACGCGTGAAGGGTTGGTCTTCGGCGATGATCGCTCGCATCTCTTCGGTCACTCGCTCGAGGTCGTCGTCGCTGAAGTGCGCGCCGTCGGGAAGTTCGAAGTCGTAGTAGAAGCCGTCCGCGATCGCCGGGCCGATGGCGTAGTGCGCCCCGGGCCACAGACGAGTGACCGCTTGGGCCATGACGTGCGCGCTCGAATGGCGCAGGACATCACGACCCTCAAGCGTGGTGCCGGTGATGATTGCGACGCGGTCGCCGTCCGCGAGCGTCGTCGCGAGGTCGACCAAATGGTCGTTCACCCGGGCCGCTAGAGCGTCCTTGGCGAGCCGTTTGCCCACGTCACGGGCCAGGTCGAGAGCGGTCGCGCCGGCGTCCAGGCGCCGCAGGCTGCCGTCGGGGAGCTCTACGTTGAGTTCGGACATCGGGGCCTTTCGTTCGTTACAGCGTAACGCCGAGCAACGAGGCGGCCGAGGTGACGAGCGCCCCGGCGTGGGCCGCGGCGTCGATCGCCGCCAGTGCGGCGGGGGTGTCGAGGTCCTCGTCGAGTGCGGCGCGAACGTCCTCGAGCACGCTCGATACCCGTCCCGTCGTCACGGTCGAGCGCCAAGTCGCCAGCCGCGACTGGGCGTGCAGCAGCGACGCATCGTGCCACTCCCAGTCCTCGCGGTAGTGGTGGTCGAGGAGCGCCAGGCGCACCGCCGCGCTCTCGGAGCGTCGCACGAGGTCGTGCACGAACACCAAGTTGCCGAGGGACTTGCTCATCTTGATCCCGTCCAGGCCGACCAAGCCGACGTGCATCCAGTGCTTGACGAAGGGTGCGCCGGTGACCGATTCGCTTTGGGCGCTCTCACACTCGTGGTGGGGAAAGGCCAAGTCGCGACCGCCTCCGTGGACGTCGACGGTGACCCCGAGCTCGCGCAGCGCCAGCGCGGAGCACTCGATGTGCCAGCCGGGTCGCCCTGGTCCCCACCGCGACTCCCAGGCCGGCTCGTCCTCGAGCGAGGGCTGCCACAGGACGAAGTCGAGCGGGTCACGCTTGTTGGGGTCATCAGGTTTGCCGCCGTGAATCGACGCCAGGTCGAGCATCGAGGCGCGTGATTCGTGGCTCACCTGACCGAAGCGCGGGAACTTCGAGACCTCGAAGTACACCGAGCCGTCGACCTCGTAGGCGACACCCGCGTCGAACGTGCGTCCGATCAAGGTGAGGATCTCGGGGATCGCACTCGTCGCTCGCGGCTCCGCGTAGACCGCGAGGAGATTGATGAGTTTCATGTCGCGCTCGAAGGTGACCATCTCTTCCGCCGCTAAGTCCAAGTAGTTCACGCCGAGCTCACGGGCCTTGCGCAAGATGTCGTCGTCGACGTCGGTGACGTTGCGCACGCAATGCACCTCGTGGCCGAGGTCGACCAACCGACGGGTCAGCACGTCAAAGGCCAAGTACACGAACGCGTGGCCGAGGTGCGCCGAATCGTAGGGCGTGATGCCGCAGCTGTAGAGCGACGCCACGGGACCGACCTCGAGCGCGAAGACGCCGCGACGCGCGCTGTCGTAGAGCTGCATCAGTCGTGGAGTCCGGCGAGCTTCACGTAACTGTGGGCCTTATGACGGATATTGACCGAGATGCACACGGCGGTGAAGGCCTCGATGGCGCTCGCCAAGGACATCGAGCCCGCGATGATGGCGCGCAGTCCCGGCATCTGATTCACGAGCTCGGCCACGACCTCGCGCGCGGGCGCGTCGTCGGAGAAGATCACGACGTCGGCGTCGAGGTCGCTGTCGAGGTCTTCCATGTCACTCGCGGGCAGGTGATGGAAGGCACCCACGATCGTGCTCTCGGGCAGCGCGAAGGCGAGTTGCGCAGCCATCGATCCGCGCGCGGGATAGAGCGGGACCATCTCGCGGCCCTCCTTCGCCAACGCGTTCACCATGGAGATGACGACTTTGCCGGCCAGGGCTGTTTTGAGCGCCTTGACGGTCGCTACCGCCGAGTCGTAGGGGGTCGCGACGACGATGACGTCGCAGTCGGCGGCCACTTCATTGGTCGCCCCGCGGATGACGCCCGGACCCCGAGGAACGAGCGCCGCGGCGCTGACACCGGCACGAAGTTCGTCGCGAGAGCCGAGGATCACGTCGTAGCCTGCGCTGGCCAAGCGAATCGCCACGCCCCGTCCGGCCGGCCCGGTGCCACCCAACACGCCCACAGTCGTCATCGTTACCCTCGTCTCGCAAAAGCCTGGAAGTACGCTAATCAGGATGGCACTCCTCCGCGACAACCGTATCTTGGTCACCGGCGTACTGACCGACGACTCCCTCGCCTTCGGCATTGCCAAACGGGCCCTCGAAGAAGGTGCCACCGTCGCGCTGTCGGGATTTGGCCGCGGGACGTCGATCACGCGGCGCACCGCGAAGAAGCTCGGTGACGTCGGGGAGATCATCGAACTCGACGTCACCGATCCCGTCCAGGTCGACGCGGCCGTCGAAGAGGTCACCACGCGATTCGGTCGCCTCGACGGGTTGGTGCACGCCATTGGCTACGCCCCCCCGAGCTGCCTCGGCGAGGGCATGTTCGCCGCTCCCTTCTCCGACGTCTCGATTGCCCTGCACGCGTCGACGTACTCCTTGGCTGCACTGGTGGGCGCCTTTCGACCGCTGCTGCAAAAGAGCGAAGCGCTGGGCGGCGCGTCGGTGGTGGCGCTCGATTTCGACGGGTCGCGCGCCTACCCGCTCTATGACTGGATGGGCGTCATGAAGGCCGCGCTCGAATCGCTCGGCCGCTACCTCGCTCGAGAGGTCGGACCGGACAAGATCCGCGTCAACATGCTCGCCGCCGGACCGATTCGCACCATGGCCGCCAAATCGATTCCCGGTTTTTCGATCTTCGAGGACACCTGGGGCGACCGGGCGCCCCTCGGCTGGGACGTCCGTGACGCCAGCGCCGTCGCCGATACCGCCGTTGCCCTACTGTCCCCGCTGTTGCGCGCCACCACCGCGTCGATTATCCACGTCGACGGTGGCGCACACGCGATGGGCTAGTTATCTTCTTGGTGCGCGAACTGGGTCTCGTAGAGATCGCGGTAGAGCCCCGCGCGAGCGTGGAGTTCCGCGTGCGTGCCGCGCTCGACGACGCGGCCGGCGTCGATCACCAGTATCTGATCGGCGTTACGAATCGTCGAGAGTCGATGCGCGATCACCAACGAGGTGCGGTCGTGCATCGTCTCATCGAGCGCTCGCTGCACCGCGGCTTCGCTCTCGGCGTCTAAGTGCGCGGTCGCCTCGTCGAGCACCACCAGGTGGGGCGCCTTGAGGAGCAGTCGCGCGAGCGCCACGCGTTGCTTCTCCCCACCCGAGAGCCGGTATCCACGCTCCCCGACCACCGTCGAGAGACCGAGCGGCAAGGACGCCACCAGGTCGGCGATCTGCGCCGAGGCGAGCGCTCGCGCGATCTCCTCCTCGGTGGCGTCGGGCTTGGCGAAGAGCAGATTGGCGCGCAGGCTGTCGTGAAAGAGGTGCGCGTCCTGGGTGACGACCCCGACGGTGGCATTGAGCGACGCCGTTGACGCCTCGCGCAGGTCGACGCCGTTGATGGTGACCGAACCCCCGTCCACGTCGTAGAGGCGAGAGACCAACATCGAGATTGTCGTCTTACCCGCACCGCTCGGCCCGACCAGCGCGGTCATGGTGCCCGGTTCGACGACGAAGTTGATGTCGTGCAGTACCGGCGTACGCGGGGTGTCGTCCAAGCGGGCAACCGCTTCTAAGGACGCGAGGGACACGTCCTCGGCCCCGGGGTAGGAGAAGTCGACGTGGCTGAAACGCAACTGCGCCGGTGCATCGGGGATCGACCTGGCGTCGGGGCTCTCTTTGATCATCGGCTCGAGGTCGAGTACCTCGAAGAGGCGCTCGAAGCTCACCATCGCGGACATGTAGTCAATGTTGAGGTTCGAGAGCTGCGTGAGGGGACCGTACAGCCGGCCCAAGTACGCGGTCAGCGCCACGACGGTACCCACGCCGATCACGCCGCGCACCGCTTCGACGCCGCCGAAGCCGTAGGCGAAGGCCGTCGCCAGCGAGGCGGTGAGGGTCAGTGAGATCAAGAAGAAGCGTTGATAGGTCGCTTGGTGGATGCCGATATCGCGAACCTGACCGGCGCGGCGCTCGAACTCTGCTCGCTCCTCATTCGGTCGGCCGAAGAGTTTCACGAGCATCGCGCCCGCGACGTTGAAGCGCTCGCTCATCACCATGTTCATCTCGGCGTTCAGCTCCATGCCACGTTGGAAGAGGGTACCCAGGCGACGCCCCACGCGTCGAGCGGGAAAGAGGAAGACCGGCACGAGCACCAGTGCCACCAGCGTGATGGGCCAACTGAGGAAGAACATAACCACGAGGATGATCGCCACGAGGATGACGTTGCCCACGACGTTCGAGAAGAGGTCGGTGAAGGCCTGCTGCGCGCCGATGACGTCGTTGTTGAGTCGACTGATCAGCGCGCCGGTCTGCGTGCGTGAGAAGAACGCAATGGGCATGGCCTGAATGTGCTCAAAGACCTCGACTCGTAGGTCGTAGATCAACCCTTCACCGATCAGCGCCGAGATCCTTCGCTCGAACATCTGAAGACCCGCGTCGAAGAGGGCCAGCACAGCGGTCAACACCGCGAGACCGATCACGAGGTCCGCACGATGCTTGTAGATACCGACGTCGATGATCTCGCGCAAGATGAGCGGCGAGACCGAGGAGATCACCGCGTCGATCACCACGACAACTAAGAAGAACACGAGGGCCGGACGGTAGTGCGTGGCGAATTTCAAGATCCGCGGCAACGTGCCCTTTTTGAGTTGGTGCTCGAGAATCTTGCGGTCCTGGCGCATAGAACGCATGCCCATCCGGGCGGCCCCGCCCCCACCACCGTGCAT
>PKZN01000008.1 GCA_003133075.1 Acidimicrobiaceae bacterium
GCCTTGGCGGCGATCGCGTGCTCCAAGGGACCACCTTGTTGTCCGGGAAAGACCGCGGAGTCGATCTTCTTCGCGTGCTCCTCGCGACAGATGATGGCGCCACCCCGTGGTCCGCGCAGCGTCTTGTGTGTGGTGAAAGACACCACGTCGGCGTAGGGCACCGGGTTGGGGTGTGATCCTCCCGCGATGAGCCCCGCCACGTGCGCCGAGTCGAACATCAACAGCGCGCCCACTTCGTCGGCGATCGCTCGAAAGGGCGCGGGGTCGATGTGTCGCGAATACGCCGTGGCGCCCGCGACGATCAACTTGGGCCGATGTTCGAGCGCGAGATCGCGCACGTTGTCAAAGTCGATGAGTTCACCTGGTGCGTCGGGGTCGTCCGAGCGCGGGGTCACGCCGTAGGAGACGAAGTGCCAGAACTTCGAGGTGATGGAAGCCGGCGAACCGTGCGTGAGGTGCCCGCCCTGGTCCAGGCGCATCGCGAGGATCGTGTCGCCGGGCTCGAGGAGTGCTTCGTAGACCGCGACGTTGGCGTTCGCACCACTGTGGGGCTGGACGTTCGCGTGATCGGCGCCGAAGAGGGCGGTGAGGCGACGACGTGCGAGGTCTTCGACCTCGTCGACGACGTAGTTCCCCCCGTAGTACCGCCGTCCCGGGTAGCCCTCGGCGTACTTGTTGGTCAGTATCGAACCGGTCGCCGCCAACACGGCGGGTGAGGCGAAGTTCTCACTCGCGATGAGTTGGATCGTGGTCGTCTGGCGATCCCAGTCTCGCGCCAGCAGCGTGGTGACCTCATCGTCGTTGGTGATCCAGGCGTCAAAGGGTGAGGGCATCGTTACCGTTTCTCCGCGTACTGGGCGTCGAGCGACGCAAGTTTTTCAATTCGCGGCTCGTGGCGCGGCTCAGGGATGGCGTCCAGCCAGGCCTTCAGGGTCTCCACGGCAACCGTCGAGCCGGTCAGCCGTCCACCCATGCACAGCACGTTGGCGTGGTTGTGTTCCCTCGCGAGGTGACCCGAGGTCACGTCGTGCACGACCGCCGCGCGCACGCCGGGCACCTTGTTGGCGGCCATGGCGATCCCGATACCCGAGCCGCAGCACGCCACACCAAGTTCCGCGTCACCCGCGACGACGGCCCGGCCCACGGCGGCGCCGTAGTCGGGGTAGTCAACGGGCACGGTGGCGCTCTCGGTACCGAGGTCGAGGACGTCGTAGCCCCACGCCATGAGCGAACCCTTCAACAGTGTCTTGAGGTCGTAGCCGGCGTGGTCCGAACCGAGAGCAATGCGCATTGACCCCAACCTTACCTGGAGGTACCCGGGGATTCGAAGAGCGGCAAGACTACCTAGCGTGAGCATCGAACCAACAACACCGGTCATCGTTGGAGTCGCTCAGGTCACGGTTCGTCCTGGTGAACACCCTCGCTACGAGGATCGACCGACCCCGCTGTCACTCATGACGCGCTCGCTCGCCGGTGCCGCGGACGACTCGGGCGCGGGACGGACCTTGCTGGAGAAGCTCGAGGAGATCGTCGCAATCGGCTCGTTCACCTGGCACCCGCGCGACCCCGCGTTACTGGTTGCCGACGAACTGAGCCTTCGTGACGTGCGCACTCGCCTCACCCCGACGGGGGGCAATCTGCCCCAGTCATTAGTCCACGAGTCGGCCGGTCGAATCGCACGTGGCGAACTCGAGGCGATCGCGGTCGTGGGCGCCGAAGCGATGTACGCGCACGCACTCGCGCGCCGTGAAGGACGACGGGTCGATTGGGTGACCCAGGGCGAGGACGTCGCGACGCCCGCGATGGTCGGCGAGGACCGGATCCCCTTTACGCCCGAGGAGTACCGCCAAGGCCTGACGTTGCCGATCGAGGTCTACCCACTCTTTGAGAACGCGCGCCGGGCTCGGCGTGGCTGGTCGATCAACGAGCACCGAGAACGAGTCGGGCGACTCTGGGCGAACTTCGCGCAAGTAGCAGCGACGAACCCCCACGCCTGGCTCCGCGACGCTCCGTCGGCCGAGATGATCATCACGCCCTCGCCCACCAATCGAATGGTCGCGTTTCCCTATACGAAACTCATGGTCGCCAATCAACCCGTCGACATGGGCGCGTGCTTCATCATGACCAGCTACGAGCTCGCTCAGTCGCTCGGCGTCGCCGACGAGCTGATGGTCTTTCCCCAAAGTGGCGCCGACGCGAACGATCACTGGTTCGTCTCGGAGCGCCCCACGCTCGAGGACTCCCCCGCCATGGCCGCCATCTGGCGCTCACTGTGCGAGGTCGGCGTGGACGTTGACGCACTCGTCCACCTCGACCTCTACAGCTGCTTCCCGACGGTCGTCCAAACCGCCTGCGATGTGCTCGGCATCGATCCCCTTGACGCGTCGCGCATCCCGACGGTGACGGGCGGGTTGACCTTCGGTGGCGGACCCGGGAACAACTACGTCACGCACTCCATCGCGACCATGGTCGAACGCCTGCGCGATGACCCGACGAGCCAAGGGCTCGTGAGCGCACTCGGTTGGTTCTCAACCAAGCACGCCTGGGGCACCTACGCCACGTCGCCGCCAGCGCACGGATTCCGTTGGCGCAGCGCACAGGCCGAGGTTGACGCGCTTCCTCGCGCCGTCTGCGTCATCGAAGACGGCGCGGTCACCGTCGAGACCTACACGGTCACCCACGAGCGAGACGGCTCGCCGCGACGGCTCATTGCCGCGGCGCGTCGTGACGACGGGCGGCGAGTTTGGTGTCACAGCCTCGACGCGGTGCTGGCGACCTACGCCGAAGCCGAGGAGTTGATCGGCCGTCGTGCGCGGGTGCGCGACGGCATCCTCACGCTCGACTGAGCTCGTCGAGCAGCTCTTCCTCACTGATCGCACCGAGTCGCAGGACGCGCACGTCCGGTCCCGAGACGTCGATCACGCTCGACACCGCGGCGTTCCTCGTTCCGTCGTCGAACACGCCGAAGAGTTCATCGCGACCCTCGAAAGTGGCGAGCACCTCGGCGGCGCTCGTGCAAGGAGGCGCGCCGTGTTCGTTGGCGCTCGTGACCACCAACGGTCCGCTCTCTCGAAGCAGGGTCAACACGGTCGCGTCATTGGGCACGCGTACGCCCACGACGTCGCGCGACGAACGAACCACCCGGGCCAGTTGCGCGGGCGCACTCGCGATGATGGTGAGCGGTCCCGGCCAGAACCGTGCGGCGAGTCGAGTTGCGCGTTCGTCAAACGTGACGCCCAGGGTCGTGAGCGAGTCGGTCCCTTCGATCAGGATCGGCAGCGCGACGCTCTCGGGACGCCGCTTCAGTGTGAAGAGCGCCGCCACCGCTTCGGGCCTCGACAGGGACGCCGCGACGCCGTAGACGGTATCGGTCGGCAGCGCGACGACGTCACCGCGTCCGAGGGCCGCCAGCACGTCCGCGAAGTCGAGACGTCGCGTCACCGTCGGCGCGCCACCAACACGCGCGAGCGTCCCGCCACATCGGCGCGGTCCTCGACGTCGGCGAAACCGCTCTCTTTGGCGAGCACCAGCGCGGCGTCGCCCTGGTGTTCGCCGTGCTCGAGCACGAGGGCACCGTCGTCGTTGAGCCACGCTGACGACGTGGCGATGACGTGGGCCACGTCGCGAAATCCCGCGATACCACGTTCGTCCTCGGCGACCAGCGCACCGAGTGGCTCGTAGCGCAACACGGGATCGAGCGTCGTGAACTCCTCGGCCCCGACGTAGGGCGGATTCGCCACGATGAGATCGATCCGACCCCGCAACGACGGATCGAGGCCGTCGAACCAATGAGACTGAACAAAGGAGACGGCGTGTAAGGAATGCTTTCGCGCGTTGGCCTTCGCCACGTCCAACGCGTCGAGGGACACGTCGAGGGCAACGACACTCGCCCGCACCCCGCGAGCCAGGAGCTCGTCTGCGAGCGCGAGGCCGATCGCACCGGACCCGCAACCGACATCGAGGATGAGGGGCGTCGTTCGGTCACCGCGCGCCAACTCACCGAGCGCGTGGGTGACGAGTTCTTCGGTCTCGGGCCGAGGGATCAATACGCGCGCATCGACGTCGAGGTCGAGCGAGCGAAAGGGCCAGTGCCCGATCACGTACTGCAGCGGCTCGCCGGCCAGTCGCCGCTCGGCCGCCGCGCTCAAGGTCGAGGTCTCGGTCCCGAACTCCTCGACCAGCCAGCGCGCCTCACGTCGGTCGAGTCCCGCCGCCACGAGCCGGTTGACCGACTCGGCGTTAGTGTCCGTCACTCTCGCCCAACTGGCGAGCTCGCTTGTCCGCTAGCAACGCGTCCACGTAGGGATCGAGGTCACCCGCGAGCACGGAGTCGAGCGCGTAGGTCGTCATGTTGATGCGATGATCGGTGACCCGATTCTCTTTGAAGTTGTAGGTGCGGATCTTCTCACTGCGCCCTCCGCCGCCCAACTGCGATCGCTTGAGGTCACCGAGCTCGTTGGCCTGGGCGTCTTGGGCGGCCTTTAGGAGTCGCGCGCGCAGCACGATCAACGCCTTCGCACGGTTTTGNNATCTGACTCTTCTCGTCCTGCATCGAGACGACGATGCCCGTCGGCAAGTGCGTGATGCGCACCGCGGAGTCGGTCGTGTTCACACTTTGGCCACCGGGTCCCGAGGAACGATAGACGTCGATCTTTAAGTCCGTCGGATTGATGTCCACGTCGACTTCTTCGGCTTCGGGCAGCACCGAGACCGTCGCGGAGGAGGTGTGGACCCGGCCCTTCGCTTCGGTGACGGGAACACGCTGCACGCGGTGCACGCCCGCTTCGAACTCGAGTCGACTCCACGCGTCCTCACCCTTGATCAGATAGATGGCCTCATCGAGACCGCCCTGTTCGGATTCGCGCTCTTCGATGACCTCGAGCTTCCAGCCCCGTAACGCCGCGTAGCGACGAAACATCTCGGCCAAGTCCGACGCGAACAGGTTGGCCTCTTCGCCCCCTTCGGCGCCACGAATCTCCAAGATGACGTTGCGTCCCTCGTTGGGGTCGTGTGGGAGCAGCAAGGTCTCCAGTGTCGCTTCGAGGTCGCCGATGCGGGCTTCGGCGACGTTGAGCTCGTCGCGCCACGCCTCACGATCGGCACCCTCGGTCTCGTTGAACATCTCGCGCGCCGTCGTCACGTCGGCCTGGGCGGATTTGAGCTCCGTCCAGGCGACGTTGATGTCGTTCAGTTCCTTGTGTCGGCGCGAGAGATCGCGCAGGCGCGTGAGGTCACTCGCTACGTCAGGTTCGGACAGTTGGGCCTCGACGACGCGAAGCTCATCTTGGAGGACCTTCAGCGTCTCGTCGAGAGAGCGCACAAAATTCGCTGGGCGCTCGAGGACCTAAGCCTTCGGAGCGCGACCCTTGGTCTTTTGCGCGTAGCGGCGCTGGAAGCGCTCGACGCGGCCCCCGGTGTCGACGAGCTTCTGCTTGCCGGTGAAGAAGGGGTGGCACTCGTTGCAGAGTTCAACGCGCAGGGTCGACTTGGTCGACTCGGTCGTAAACGTGTTGCCGCACGAACAGGTAACGGTCGCTTCACCGTAGGCGGGGTGGATATCTGGCTTCATGATGCTCCTTAGGGCGAGTAGGGATTCTAGCGGGAAATCAGCTGGTGGACGCCGGTCCGCGGCCGATCTCGGCCAGGAACTCGTCGTTGGACTTGGTGGACTTGAGCTTGTCGATCAGCAACTCGAGCCCGGCGGCGTCACGGCCCTCGGACGCGAGGCCGTTGAGAACTCGGCGCAACTTCCAGACCTGCTGGAGCGCGTCGCGGCTGAAGAGCAGCTCCTCGTGGCGGGTCGAGGACCCGTTAACGTCGATGGCCGGGTAGAGACGACGCTCGGCCAGACGGCGGTCGAGTCGCAGCTCCATGTTGCCGGTGCCCTTGANNGTGCCCTTGAACTCTTCGAAGATCACTTCGTCCATCTTGGAACCGGTCTCGACGAGGGCACTGGCGAGGATGGTCAGGGAACCACCCTCTTCGATGTTGCGCGCCGCGCCGAAGAACTTCTTGGGCGGGTAGAGCGCGCCGGAGTCGACACCACCGGACATGATGCGTCCGGTCGCGGGGGCGGCCAGGTTGTAGGCGCGAGCGAGTCGCGTGATGCCGTCCAAGATGATCACGACGTCACGGCCCTGTTCGACGAGGCGCTTGGCNNCGCTCGATGCAGAGTTCGGCGACGTGCGTGTGCTCCTCGGCGGGTCGGTCGAAGGTCGAGGAGATGACCTCGCCGTGCACGCTACGACGGATGTCCGTGACCTCTTCGGGGCGTTCGTCCACGAGCAGCACCATCAGGTGCACCTCGGGGTTGTTGGTCTCGATCGATTGGGCGATCTGCTTCATGATCGTGGTCTTGCCGGCCTTGGGCGGCGAGACGATCAGTCCGCGCTGACCCTTACCGATCGGCGCCAACAGGTCGACGATGCGCGGGGTCAAGTCGAGCTTGCCCTCGTTGGTCTCCAAGTTGAGCTTCTCGTCCGGGAAGAGCGGCGTCAGGTCCTCGAAGCGGGGCCTGAGTCTCGCGACCTCGGGGTCGAGGCCCGCGACGGTGTCCACGCGCAACAGTGCCGGGTACTTCTCGTTGGACGCCGCTGGGCGGTAGCCGCCGGCGATGGTGTCGCCCTTGCGCAAGTGGTAGCGGCGCACCTGGTTNNATCGAGACGTAGACGTCATTGGGGGAGGCGTGGTAGCCCTTGGTGCGCAAGAAGCCGTAGCCGTCGTCGCGCAGGTCGAGGAGACCTTCGATCTCGACGAGGTCGCCCGCGTAGGGCTGATCGGCGTTGGGCATGGAGTCACCCGCGAAGCGCTCGCGACCGTTGCGATTGCGGCGATTGCGGCGACTTCGGTTATTGGTGTCGTTGTTGGCGAATTCGCGCGGCTGGCGCTCGGGACGGGTCTGGGTGAACTGACGAGCGGGGGTGCGCTCGGAGGGCGGGAGTGCCTCGCTCAAGGCCGGCTCGGGCGCCGGAACGGAAGAGGCAGCAGCAGAAGGAGCGCTGTCGACCTGGGCCTCAGCGGCGAACTCTCCGAGCAGGTCCTCGAAGTCGTCTTCGGGTGTCGCCACGGTACGGCGTGAGCGCACGGCGCGAGAGCCATTGGTGCTGGCGGGCTCGGCGCCATTGGTTGCGAGCGGCGCGTCGCCCATAATCGCTTCGATAAGCGCGGCTTTGGTGGCGCGGGCGGGAGCCTCGACGCCTTTAACTTTGGCGATCGTTTGGAGATCTTCGCGAGTCTTCGACTCGAGATCCGAACGGTCGGGAGAGGGCTTAATAGCCATTCATGATCCTTTCTCGCCGCCCGCAAAGATACGCAGAGCGGAGAAGAAAATCGGGAAATGTCGTCTCGGAAGAACTTCCTTACGCCGGCAGGGCCGAACGGACGACAGTTCCAGTGTAGCGGAGATTCAACCGAGTGCAAACAATCTTGCTTGATGAGTGCTGCGCACTGCCTTCTTTATTCCCCGACGGATCCGCCTGAGAATTTGATAGAGAGAGTGTCGGCGCCGGTCCCGTCGTTCTGCGCGTTGGCGGCGACCGCGCAGACACTGGCGGACTTAGCGATCTTCACTTGGACCGAGCCCGCCGCCTTTAACATCTCTTTCCCCGAAGGGAACTTGACAAGCTTTCCACCCTTGGTGCAGTCCACGGACCACTGCACCAGCGCGCCTTGGGTCACGGTGACCTCCACCTTGACCGGATTGAGGATTTCGGTATTGGCATTCGCTACGGAGTACTGCCCCGTAGATTTGCCGCTCATCGCGACCTTCCACTTTGTGCCGGCACTCGCCGGAGCCGCGATCGCCCCAATGCCAAGGGCGAGTGAAATCGTGGTCGCAACAACCGTCGAAGAGAGACGCGACGCTCGCATCGTCCTCCTTTGCGCCGTCCGACTTTTCGAAAGTGTATCCTCGCCGCACGCAGCGCGATAGCTGCGTTAGAGCACTTTGGAGAGGAACCCGCGCAGCCGCTCGGACTTTGGCGCGCCGAGCACGTCCGCGGGCGCACCGGACTCTTCAATCACTCCGCCGTCAAGGAAGTAGACCGTATTGGCGACCTCTCGCGCGAAGCCCATTTCGTGGGTGACGACGATCATCGTCATCCCACTCGCCGCCAGGTCCCGCATCACGTCGAGGACTTCTCCCACGAGCTCGGGGTCCAGGGCGGAGGTCGGTTCGTCAAAGAGCATCAGTTTCGGCTCCATGGCGAGGGCGCGGGCGATGGCGACACGTTGCTGCTGCCCGCCCGAGAGTTGACTCGGGTAGTGGCGTTCTTTGGCGTCGAGACCAACGCGGGCCAACAACTCGCGAGCCTTGGCCCGGGCGCGCTCGGGGTCTATGCCCTTCACCTTCACCTGACCGACGGTGACGTTATCGAGCACCGTCAGGTGCTGGAAGAGGTTGAAACGCTGGAAGACCATCCCGATCTGCGCGCGTTCGGCGCAGATCTGCTTGTCGTTGCGCTCATAGAGTTTGTTGCCGCGCAGTTCGTACCCCACGAGGTCACCGTCCACGCGTAGCTCACCCGCGTCGTGCTTCTCTAGGTGGTTGATACAGCGCAGCAACGTGCTCTTGCCCGAGCCCGAGGGACCGATGAGACACGTCACCTCACCACGCACCACCGTGAGGTCCACGCCCTTTAGTACTTCCACGCCCGCGTAGGACTTGTGCACGCCACGCGCTTCGACCATGGCGATCACGACGTGGCCCCCGCGACACCGCGACGCGTACGGAACTTCGAAAGAACACCGCGAACGTCACGACGCATGCGCTGCAATGGCGTCGGCGGTGGCGTGCGAAGGGCCCCGCGGGCGAAGCGCCGCTCCAGGTAGAACTGGCCGATCGAGAGCACCGTCGTCACGATGAGGTACCAGAGACTCGCGACGAGAAGGAGGGGCACGATCTCGTAGTTATTCGCCGAGATGTTGTTCGTCGCCCCGAAGAGTTCGATGACACCAATGGTGCTCGCCAACGAAGTGGTCTTCAGCATCGAGATGACTTCATTGCCAGTCGGCGGCATAATCACGCGCATCGCTTGGGGTAAGACGACGAGGCGCATGGTCTGGGCCCGCGTCATGCCCAGGGACATCGCCGCCTCGGACTGGCCTTCGTCGACCGAGATCAGACCTGATCGTGCGATCTCGGACATGTAGGCGCCCTCGTTCAGTCCAAGTGCAATGGCGGCGGCGACGAAGGGCGTGAAGAGGGTCACTGGATTGAGATGAAGGAACCAGACGTGCGTGAAAGGGATGCCAATGCGGATGTGTTTGTAAAGGATCGATATGAACTCCCAGAAGAACAACTGGACCAGCACCGGAGTCCCTCGGAAAAACCAGGTGTAACACCACGCCGTCATCGAAAGCAGCCGGTTTGAGGAGAGTCGCATCACGGCCAGCCCGACGCCGATCGTGATCCCCGCGGCCATTGCGATCACCGTGAGGAGGATGGTGAGCACGAGGCCGTGCAGCACCTCAGAGGTCGTGAAGTAGTGGAAGACAATGTTCCAACTGAATCGCCACTCGCTCGTCTCGTGACAGCGCTTCGCACCATTGAGGACGTGACATACGAACTGCCCCGAGGGGACCTTTGAGAACAGCGTGTTCACCAACATCGCCACGAGGACGAGGGCGACCACCGTTCCCGCCCACTGTCCGTAGTGGCGTACCGGGACGACCTTGACGGGGTCCTCGGGAGCGGCCATATCTATGACTGGTCAGCGACCTTTAGGACGTGGCTCCATTAAGGACGATCTTGCTCACGGGCAGCGCACCAGCGGTGACCCCCCACTTAGCGAGAATGGCGTGGTAGGTGCCGTTCGCGATCAACGTCTTGATGGCGGCCTCTATCGCCACGGCCAACTTCTTTCCCGAAGAGGTCTTCGGTGTGGCGATGCCGTACGGCGCGACTTCAATGGCGCTGCCGACGAGCTTGAACTTGCCCTTGGCCAACGAAACGATGTACCCAGCCACCTGGCTGTCCACGAATCCGAAGTTCGCCTGACTCGAAAGCACCGCGGCATTGGCCTCGGTCTGAGTCGGGTACGAGCGGACGGTCAACGGCTTCGAGGCCGGGCACTTGCTGACTTCCGTGGTCGCGTCGGCCTGCTCGGTGGTGCCGGTCTCGACCGCGACCTTGTAGCCGCAGAAGCTTGAGAGTCCGGTAAAGGTGAGCTTCGAGGTCGACAGCGAGTACACGCCTTCGCCGGCCTGGAAGTAGTCGACGAAGTTCACGGACTTTTCACGAGACTTCTCGTCGGTGAACGACGAGTTGCCAATGGCGTACTTGCCGCCTTTGATGCCGCCGATGATGTCATCGAAGGTGATGTTGTTCTCTTTGTACTTCACGCCCAATGTGGTCGCGATCGCACCCATGAGGTCGACGTCGAAGCCCACCATCGTCGTGCCGACGATCGACTCGTCCGGTGGGTACGTCGCGTCGGTGGCGACCTGGAGCGTCGTGCTCTTATACGCCGATGGCACGAGCGCCGCGTCGGCCGCGTTGTAGGTCCCCTTGAGGGAACTCGCTCCCGCAACGCCACCGGTGGCGAGGAGCAACGAACCCGCGCCCACTAGGACCAGAACCTGACGAATCCGGTTAATTCGCTGCATGAAATCTCCCACTAGTCCCTGCCCCGCCGTCCGCGGCATCAGGCTCCTATTTATACCTGAAATACTGACGCCGCGAACTTCGCCTCTTCGAGGGGCGAGAAGCCCCAGGATCAAGTGGTCAGGCCAGTTTCTCTAAGAGCGCCGCCAGTGTTGCATCCACGACGTCCGGCGTGGCGCTCGATCCGACGGCGGTGTCGGGGTCCTTTAATCCGTTGCCCGTGAGCACGCACACCACGGTCGAACCCTCGGGCACGCCGAACTTCAAGAGTCCCGCGACGGAGGCCGCGGACGCGGGTTCACAGAACACCGACTCGTAGCGGGCCACGTAGTGGTACGCGTCCATGATCTCCTCGTCGGTGACCGCGCGGATGTCGCCCAGCGACTCGTGGATGACCTCCAAAGCGGGCACCCAACTCGCCGGGTTACCGATACGGATCGCCGTGGCGATCGTCTCGGGGTTGGCCACCGGGTGACCGAGGACGATCGGCGCCGCGCCGGCCGCCTGGAAGCCCCACATCCTGGGCAGCGTCGCGCAGCGCTGCGCGAAGTGGTACTCGGTGAAGCCGCGCCAGTACGCCGTGATGTTCCCGGCGTTGCCGACCGGGATCGAGAGGATGTCGGGAGCTTTGCCCAAGACGTCGACGATCTCGAAGGCGCCCGTCTTTTGACCCTCGATGCGGTCGGGGTTGATCGAGTTGACGATGGTGATGGGCAGGTGCTGGGTCAGTTCACGCGCCAAGTTGAGCGCCTGGTCGAAGTTGCCACGGATCTGTAAGACCTTGGCGCCATAGACCATCGCCTGGGCGAGTTTGCCGAGGGCGATCTTGCCCTCGGGCACGAGNNCAGATGACGGTCTTCGCCCCTTGGGCCTTGGCCTTGGTGATCGCCATGGTCATCCCGCGATCCTTGAAGGATCCCGAGGGGTTGAGTCCTTCGTATTTCAACCACACGTCGGCCCCGAGGCGCTCGGAGAGTCGATCCGCGTGCAGGAGCGGCGTGTTGCCCTCTTGAAGCGTGACGATGTCGCTGATCCCGTCGAGGTCGAGCCAGTCGGCGTACTCAACTAACAACCCGCGCCACCCGACGCTCACGCCGCTCCCCCGTCGATCACGCGCAGACACGCGCCCACCGACGCGACGCACTCGAGTCCCTCGAGCTCGTCGAGCGTCGCGGTCACGTCCGCCGAGAGCGCGCGGTGCGTCAGGAATGACAGTCGCGCTTGATCAGCCACGTCGGTCTGTTCCATGGATTGAATCGAGACGTGGTGTCGCCCGAAGACGCCCGCTACTTCGGCCAAGACGCCGGGTCGGTCAACGACGTCGACGCTTAAGTAGAACAGGCTGCTCAACTCACTCGCGGGCACGTAGTGCAGCGAAAGGTCGCCGGTGAAGGGCACGTCGTGGCGACCGCTCACTCGATTTCGTGCCGCGTCGAGCACGTCGCCGAGCACGGCCGTCGCGGTGGGTCCGCCCCCCGCGCCTTGGCCGAGCCACATCAAGGGTCCGCTCTTCACGCCTTCGACGAAGACGGCGTTGGTCGCGCCGTTCACTGAGGCGAGCGGGTGGCTGACGGGCACGAGGGCCGGGTGCACGCGGCGCGAGACGCCGTCGTCCCCCACGCGCTCGGCGACGCCGAGCAACTTGATCACGTAGCCCGAGCGCCGAGCGAATTCGACGTCGACGTCGCGCACGCCGGTGATGCCTTCACGAGCGATCTCGTCGCCACTGAGTCGTGTCCCGAAGGCGAGGGTCGAGAGTATCTGCACCTTGGCCGCCGCGTCGTAGCCCTCGACGTCGGCGCTCGGGTCGGCCTCGGCGAATCCGAGCGCCTGCGCCTCGGCGAGTGCGCCGGCGTAATCGCTACCCTCGTCGGTCATCTTGGTCAGGATGAAGTTCGTGGTGCCATTGACGATGCCCATCACCCGGTTCATGCGCTCGCCGGCCAGCGAACTTCGCAGCGCCCGCAGGATCGGGATCGCCCCGCCGACGGCCGCCTCGTAGAAGAGGTCCGCGCCGTGCTCGTGGGCGAGTTGCGCCAACTGCGTGCCACTCTCGGCCATCAGGGCCTTGTTGGCGGTGACGACCGAGACGCCCCGCTTGAGGGCGGATTCGACGTACGTGCGGGCCGGCTCGACGCCACCGGCGAGTTCGACGAGGATGTCGAGGTCGTTCGAGAGGAGTTGTTCGACGTCGGTCGTCAGTAACGAGGCGTCAATCCCGTCGTGGGGCTTGGTGAGGTCGCGCACCGCGACACCCACGAGTTCCAGCGTCGCGGTTGCTCCATCGACCAGGGCTTCGTGTCGGGCCGGATCGCCCAGGAGCCCCACGAACGCGCTACCGACGAATCCCCCACCGATGACGCCGACTCGTATCACCGGTTGCTCCATCAAACAAGGCTAACGCACCCCTGTCGTGGAACCCTTCAGACTTCGAGCCGCGCGAGGTCCTCAAACGTCTCTCGGCGCAACACTTCGCGGGCCTCGCCGTCGCGCACGAAGACAACCGCGGGTCGGGGAACTCGGTTGTAGTTCGACGCCATCGAGTAGCCGTACGCGCCCGTGACCGGCGTCGCGACGAGGCTGCCCGCCCGGGTCTGTTCGGGGAGGAACGCCTCGTCGATCAAGACGTCACCGCTCTCGCAGTGCTTACCCACGAGGCGAACGCGTTGGGGGCGCTTGGCGGTGGGTCGGTCCACGTCGAAGGCCTCGTACCCCGAGCCGTAGAGCACCGGACGGGGATTGTCGCTCATGCCGCCGTCAACTGCCATATAGGTGCGCTGGGTGACGGGCTTGACCACGCCGACGGTATAGATGGTCACGCCCGCCTGGGCCACGATTGCTCGTCCCGGCTCGGCGAGAAGTCGCACGTCCTCGCGCAGGCCGCTCTCCTTCGCGGCCGCCCGCATGGCGGAGGCCCACTGCGTGATCGTCGGTGCTGATTCTCCTTCGACGTAGGCGACGCCGAGTCCCCCACCGACGCAGAGTTCGTCGAAGTCGTCGTGCTGGGTAAATGAGCGCAGTACGTCCATCGATTTGCGAAAACCCTCCAACTCAAAGATCTGAGAGCCGATGTGCGCGTGCACGCCGTGCAGCGCGAGCCCGGGTATCTCCTCCAACAGCGAGATCGCTCGGCGCGCCTCACCGGTCGCGACGGAGAAGCCGAACTTCGAGTCCTCTTGACCGGTGCGGACGTACTCGTGCGTGTGGGCCTCCACACCGGGCGTGACGCGAATCAACGCGTTGAGGGGTCTTGACGTACTCACCAGTTCCCTCAACCGTTCAATCTCTTCGAAGTTGTCGACGACGAGACGATGGACCCCGGCCGCGACCGCACTCCCGATCTCCCCGGGGGACTTGTTGTTGCCGTGCACGATGACCCGATTGGCCGGGACGCCCGCGCGCAGCACGATGTCGAGTTCACCGCCCGTGGCGACGTCAACGCAGAGTCCCTCTTCGACGGCAAGTCGAGCCATGGCCCCACAGAGAAATGACTTCGACGCAAAAGCCACGCCGTCGTCAAAGGCGTCCGCGGCCTCGCGGCACCTACTTCGCAGCGTCGCTTCGTCGTAGACGAACAGCGGCGTTTCGTAGCGTTCGGCGAGTTCGCGTAACTGCACTCCACCAATCGACACGCCCGCGTCGTGCACGACGGCGGTATCAGGGAACAACGTCGGGAGGATGGGCGCACGACTCATAGAAAGACACTACGAGTTGAACATCACCCGACCCGAGAGCGGCGATAACCCCCCGCCGAAACTCGGGCTCCTGTCGAGCGATTCAGCTCGTTGGCATCAACGCTGAATCCTCCGGCGTGCCAACGTCGGGATCGTCGAGGGTCCTCACCGGGCCCTTGAACGTGTTCTTGGCGCCAGCCACCCAGGCGATCCAGACCCCGAGCGCAAGGGCGATGGTCACGAGTGGCGCATAGTTGAAGTCGTCCCAACTAAATCCGCTCTCCCACGGAACCGCCGCGGGCGAGGTTGGCAGACAGAAAATGACCACGCAGATCACGACCCAGATGATGGCGATGGAGTTAATCCATCGGTAGTGCTTACCCAGGCTCCACGGACCCGGCTCGAACTTATTGCCCATTCGCCAGCGGAGAAACACCGGCAGGATGTACGCGATGTAGAGCCCGATCGTCGTGATCGAGGTGACCGCGAAGAACGCCACCGGGAGACCAGCCTTGTTGCCGAACAGCGCGGGAATCGTGATGATGAGCGAGAGCACGACAACGAACAGCACCGCCCACGTGGGCGTCTTGTTCTTGTTCAGTCGTCGCCACAGCCGGTGACCGGGCACGGCACCGTCTCGCGAGAACGCGAAGACCATCCGCGAGGCGGCAGCCACGCAGCCCATCCCGCAGAACAGCTGCCCGATGGTGGAGATGTCGAGCACGAGTTTCGCGAGCGTGGTGCTGAGCGAGGTTTCGATAATCGGGACGGCCCCGCCACCGCCCGCGTTGATCGCGGGGATGTGGGTCGCCGCGAACGTGATCGCGAGCAAGAGCACCCAACCGCCGACCGCGGAGTATGCGATCGCCGTCCACAGCCCACGCGGTGCGGCGCGCTCCGCGTTATGAGTCTCTTCTGAGAGGTGCGCGGACGCGTCGTAGCCGGTGAAGGTGTACATGGTGAGCAGGAAGCCGAGTGGCAGGACGAAGAACCAGTACATATGGCCGGAGAATCCACTGTTATTGATCCGGTGTGAGAAGACCCAGGAGAGGCTCTGGTGCTTGGAGGGTCCGAAGATGAGGACGCCCACGATCACCGCGACCCCGCCGAGCATCCACCAGGCCGAAATCCGGTTCAGCAGCGACACCAGGTGCGAGGAAAAGACGTTNNCCGTAGTCAACGCCGGCGACGATGGCGATGAGGCCGAGCAGGTTGAACCATCCCGTGAACCACGCCCAACGCACTCCGCCCAGGCTGTACGCCCAGTAGTAGATGCCCCCCGCCGTGGGGTACTTCGAAGCCAGCTCGGCCATGGACAGTCCGACAAGGAGAACGAGGAGACTGATGATCGGCCAGCCGATGGAGATGTCAATCGGGCCACCGTCGTTCCACGCCTGTCCAAAGGTCGTGAAGCAACCGCTGAGGATGCAGATGATCGTGAGGGATATTGCGAAGTTGGAGAACCCGCTCCATCCGCGGTTGAGCTCTTGCTTGTAGCCGAGGGCGGCGAGCTGGTCCTCGTCTGATCGCAACGTTCCAGAACTTTCGCTCATCCGGTTCTCCCCATGCTGTGGTCCCGTAGGACGTGTTGCGATAAGCGAAGGAACTTAATGTACGACTCGCTGTCTGTCAACAGAGAATTCTCCGATTTTCTCGGCGTGGTTCGTTGTTTTCATTCAACACGTCACCGTGTTGCGCGTACCCGAACACGTTGACGTGTCGAAGGAACCAGCACCGGCGGCGCGTGGGTCTGTTGACTCCAAATCTGTGGCGCAGACCAAGGGGCACGAGTGGGACGTCGCGACGTTGCGCGCGCTCGTGCGTCAATTCGACGGTTCGCAACGGGCACGCGATGACTCGCGTCGAACACCCGACGTCACTACTGCGTGCCTGCGTGTCGTAGCCAGGTTCGTTCAAGGTTTCTCGACGTTTCACCC
>PKZN01000118.1 GCA_003133075.1 Acidimicrobiaceae bacterium
AACACTTCGTCCTTCTCAACCAGATCGGGCAGGAGCGACTGCCACGCGGCCCACGACGCCGACCCGCACAGACCTTCACCGATCGCTAGATAACACGCGAGCGACGGGGAGAGGTGGTGGGTCAAGGCGGCCACGGCGAGCGCACTAGCGGTGCAGGCCATTACGAGGTTGTTGCCTTGTATCCAGCGCTGTCGGCTCCAGCGGTCGGCAACCACGCCCCCGATGGGCGAGCCGATGATGGCTGGCGTCCACGCCGAGACGGTCAACAGTCCGAGCCAGATTGGATTACGAGTGGTCTCCGTTAAGTAGATCCCGAGCGCCACACTCTGCATCCAGGTGCCCACCGAGGAGACGAAGGAAGACGTCACCGCCAACGCAAAACTCCGGTGTCGCAGTGGGGTTAAGGACGACCACGCCATAGACAACCAACCTAACGGGCGATGTCGTCACGCCCGGGGCGAACTACTCGTCGCCCTTCNNCCGATGCTGGACTTGACGACTTTGCCTTTGCTGTTCTCCGCCACCTTCTCATCGTAGATGCAACATGCCGGGGGCTTCGCCCCCGGCATGTTGCATCTACGGCGGTGAGACGCTTACGCCGCCGTCTCGGTCTTCTCGTGCGCCTCGACGGTTATCTGCACGACGATCTTGTTGCCAACGACCAAAATGCCGTTCTCGAGCGCGCCTTCAAAGTTGACGCCGTAGTCGCGACGGTCGAACTCGCCCTTGGCTTCGAAGCCCGCGACGCTCGCGCCTGCTTGCATCGAGGGGCCGGTGCCCAGGTACTCCAAGTCGAAGTCGATGGACTTGGTGACGCCGTGAATCGTTAAATCGGCCGTCATCACGTAGTCGTCGCCACCCTTGGCGGTGATCTTGGTGGACTTGAGCGTCAAGGTCGGGAACTTCTCGAGCTCGAGGAAGTCGGCGCTCTGGAGGTGGGCGTCGCGCATCTCGTTACCGGTCGAGATGCTGCTCGCCTGCACGGTGGCTTCGACGGTCGAGGACTCGATGGAGTCGCCGATGGTGATGGTGCCCTCGAACTCGCTGAAGTGACCGCGGACTTTCGCAGCGACGAGGTGTCGCGCGACGAAGTCGACGTTCGAGTGCAGCGGGTCAACGACGTACACGCCGGGAGTGGGAAGGGTACTCAAGGTAAATCTCCTCTTTAGTGTGAGACAGGAATTTGTCCTTCTCCACTATAGTTGCTTATGCAATTACTTGTCAAGAAGCATCTGTTTACGCAAGTAGATGCTAGAGTGAAGCCATGTCGAACCTGACCAACGCGTGTCCGTCGAGTGACGAGAAGGTGGCTCTGTTTGGCCTCTTGTTAGAGACCAATGCCCGTCTCTCGAAGGATCTCGGCGCTGCCCTCGAGGCGAACTGCCAACTCCCCCTCGCGTGGTTCGAAGTGCTCCTGCGGCTCCGCCAGTCCCAGGAGGGCCGTCTCAAGATGAGCGAGATGGCCACCGCGATCTTCCACTCGACCGGTGGTACCACGCGCCTGATCGATCGTCTCGAGAGCGCCGCGTTCGTGCGGCGCGAGCACTGCCCCCAGGACCGTCGTTCGGTCTACGTCGCGATCACCGAGACGGGCGGCGTGAAACTCGACGAAGCCCTCGGCGTGCACCTCGAGTATTTGGACCAACTGATGGGTGAACGGCTGAGCGTCAGCGAGCGCGACGCGCTGTCCGCGCTGCTCACCAAACTTATCGACGTTCGCTAGCCTTCTTCACCCACGCGAAGGCCTCACGACCGTCGTCGAGTTCCAACGCCGTGCCCGGACCCTCCCCCGGGACGCTCAGGATTTCAACCGCCAGCACCTCCGCGGCGAGGGTCGAAAAACCGCCGACGAGATCCTCGAGTCCGGTGACCCATAACACAATGCGATCGGCCACGTCGAGTCCAGAGTTCTTGCGCAGTTCTTGGACCTGGCGCACCACGTCACGAAGGTAGCCCCGTCGGCGAAGATCATCGTTGAGCGCGAGGTCGAGCGCCACCACCTCCGCGCCGTCGCGCGACACCGCGAAGCCGCCCTGGCCCTTGACGCGTAGTTCCACGTCCTCGCCGGTGAGTTCGAAGACGCCCGTTGACAAGGTGACCTCAACGCTGCCCCCCGATTCGAGCGCCGTCGCCGCGGCGGCGGCGTCGAGTGCGGCGAGCGCGGGTTTGAGTTCCTTGACGGCCTCGCCGAGGCGCGGACCCACCGCTCGAAAGTTCGGCACCAGTTCAAAACTCAAGACATCCGCGAGTTCGCGGCCGTATTCGAGCTCATCCACGTTGAGCTCGTCCTCGACCACGCCCGCGGGCGGCAACGGGGAACCCGGCGCCAAGAAGATCAACGCGCGCGCGAGGGGTTGACGGACCTTCATTCCCGCCTCGGCCCGGGCGGCGCGCCCGAGGGAGGTGAGCCGGCGCGCCACGGCCATGGATGCCTCCAATGACTCGTTGCGCAGCGCTACGTCGGCGACGGGCCAATCAACCAGGTGCACGGAGTCCTGGTCACTCACGTGATGGAGTTCTTGGTAGAGCCGCTCGGTCAGGAGCGGACAAAACGGCGCTAGTAAGACGGTGACGCGTTGGAGTACCTCGAGCAGCGTGGCCTGGGCCGCGAGGGAGTCCGAGGGCGCCTCGTTGGGATCGGTGCGCCAGAACCTGCGACGGCTACGCCGCACGTACCAGTTAGAGAGGTCGTCGACGAGTTCGCTGATCGCGATCGTGGCGCCGAGCGGCTCGTACGAGTCGAGCGCCGCAGTCACCGTCGCAGTCACGCCCTCGCTGCGCGAGAGTATCCACTGATCGATCGCGCTGCGAGCCGGGACCTCAGGAATTTCTGGGTCGCGCGGATCGAACTCGTTGAGCGAGGCGTAGGTCGTGAAGAAACTGAAGGTGTTCCACAACGTCGCGAGGGTCTCGCGCATCGCGGCGTCAATCGCGCCCAGCCCCGCGCGAGTCGACGTCCACGGGGAGCCCTGGGAGAACATCCACCAACGCAGTGCGTCGGCGCCGCGAGTGTTGAGGACCTCCCACGGATCGATGACGTTGCCCAAGGACTTGCTCATCTTCTTGCCCGTCTCGTCCACGATGTGCCCGAGACAGAGCACGTGTTCGTACGGCTTCTTCCCAAAGACCAGCGTGTTCACCGCCAACAGTGAGTAGAACCAGCCGCGAGTCTGGTCAATCGCTTCGGCGACCAACTGCGCGGGGAACTGCATCGCCTCCGCCGAACCCGCCACGTGCGGATAGCCCACCTGGGCGGCGGGCATCGCCCCCGAGTCGAACCACGCGTCGATGACCGGCGCGACACGACGAGCTTCGTTGGAACACTGCGGACAGTCGAACACGACGTCGTCGACGTCGGGCCGGTGGGGCTCTAAGTCGCTGAGGTCGGACTTGGTCAGCGCCGAGAGTTCTGCGCGCGACGCGACACACGTGAGGTGCCCGTCGGCGCATCGCCAGATCGGCAGCGGCGTGCCCCAGTATCGATCACGAGAGAGCGCCCAGTCGACATTGTTCGCCAGCCACTCGCCCATCCGCCCATCACGGATGTGCGCGGGGTGCCAGTCGACCGTCGCGTTCTCACTGAGCAGTTGCTCTTTGAACTGACTCGTCGCGATGTACCAACTGGGCTTCGCCCAGTAGATCAATACCGTCCCGCAGCGCCAACAGTGGGGCAGCGAGTGGGTGTAGTTCGCGCGTCGAAGGAGCAGCCCCCGTCGCTCGAGCTCGTCGTTGATCTCGTGGTTGGCCTCGCGCACGTGCTGACCTTCGAGCCAGACGACCTGGGCGTCAAACGTGCCGTCGGGCCCGACCGGGTTCAAGGTGGGCAGACCATACTCACGGGCGATCTGACGGTCGATCTCGCCAAATCCCGGAGCCTGGTGCACCAGGCCGGTGCCCTCGTCGGTGGTGACGTACTCGGCCGCGACCACGTAGTTGACGTCGACTCCCTCGGGGAGCGCCACGTCGTCAAAGGGACGCTGGTAGTGCAGGCCCACGAGCGCACTGCCGGGAACGGTCGCCGTCACGTTCGCGTCCTCACCGAAGACCGCGGTGACGAGATCGGCGGCCACGACGGTTCCCTCGACCACGGCGTAGGTGACGTCCGGGTTCACCGCGACTGCGACGTTCGAGAGCAACGTCCAGGGCGTCGTCGTCCACACCGCCAGGTGCGTCGCGCCACCTAGGTCGCTGCGACCATGCGCGTCGAGCAGCGCGAACGTGGCGTAAGCGCTCTCGTCAGTTTCATCGGTGTACACGCCGGGTTGACCGAGTTCGTGCGAGGAGAGGCCCGTCTCGCAGCGCGGACAGTACGGGATGACTTTGTAGTCCTCATAGAGCAGTCCGTTATCGAAGAGTTGCTTTAAGTGCCACCACACCGACTCCACGTAGGACGGGTGAAAGGTGTAATACGCGTCGTTGAGATCGGTCCAGTACGCAATGCGTTCGGTCAGTCGCTCGAAATCACCGATGTAGGTGAGCACCGACTCTCGACAGAGCCGCGTGAACTCCTCAATCCCGATCTTCTCTTCGATGTCCTTCTTGCCCGAAATGCCCAACTGCTTTTCTACTTGGACCTCGACGGGCAGACCGTGCGTGTCCCAACCGGCGCGGCGCGCGACGAAGCGACCCCTCATGGTCTGGTATCGACAGAAGAGGTCTTTAAAGGCGCGGGCCCACACGTGGTGGAGACCGGGCTGGCCGTTCGCGGTCGGCGGACCTTCGTAGAAGACCCACGGCTCCGCGTCCGCGCGCAACGCCATTGAGCGCTCGAAGACGTGGTTCGCCTTCCAGCGGGCGAGTTCGGCCTCCTCGATGTGTACGAAGTCGAGTTCGGCGCTGACCGGGCGAAACATGGGTCTCCTCATTTGAACTCTCTCATCGTAGTGACCCTGATAAAGGGAACATTCCCACGTCTACTGTGAGCAGGTGGAGTTCACCTACACCACCGAAGAGGAACTCATTACCTCCAGTGGCGCTCTCAGCGTGTACCACGCCGCCATCGATGAACTCACGCGCCGCTACGGCGGGAGTGACGAGGCGACGCACCTCTCGATCGATGAGCTCCTCCCGCCCCGCGGTATCTTCCTCGTCACCCGCGTCGACGGTCACCCCGTCGGGGGCGTCGGACTNNTGCTCATGGGTCAGATCGAGCGCACCGCTTTTCGACTTGGCTACCACCAGCTCTACTTAGAGACTGGTTACGCGCAACCGGAAGCGGTCGCGCTCTATGAGCGCAGGGGCTGGACTCGCGTAGAAGAGTTCCCTGCGGGCGCGTTCTCCTACCCGGGGGCGTACCGCTTTACGAAAGTTCTCTAGGCGAAGCGCTCGTCGAGCCAGGTCGCTGAGAGCTCCTCGAGCGACTCGAGCACCAAGTCGGCGAGCGCGAAGGCCGGCTCGAAGATGTCCTCGGGCACCGGCACCGCGACGACGCTCATGTTGCCGGCCCGCGCGGAGATCACGCCCGCCGCCGAGTCCTCGAAGACGAGACAAGCCTGGGGCGCCACGTCGAGCGAGAGGGCCGCACTGAGAAACACCCCGGGGTGCGGCTTGCCGTAGGGCTCGTGTTCGGCCGAGTGGAGCGACACGAACCGCTCTAAGAGGCTGAAGTGCTTCAGACAACGAATGATGAGTTCCATCGGTGTCGAACTCGCGAGCGCCAATGGACCGCGATCGCCCGTCAAGTCGAGCGAGCGCAGCGCGCCGGGCATGAGGCGCCCCTCCAATTCGACGAGGTCGCCTACTCGGTTCAACAACATCTCCACGACGGAGTTGGTCGACGCGTCGGGCCAAGGGTAACGCGAGTACCAGTACTCGACCACTTCATTGACGAACATCCCCTTGGTCGAGCGACCTTCGGCTTCGCCAATCGGCACGCCCAATCCCCCGAAGATTTCAACCTCGGCCTTGTGCCAGAGAATCTCTGAATCGATCAGCAAACCGTCCATGTCAAAGAGGGTCGCTCGCAAAGTCACCTCGCAACCTTTACACAGTCGGCAGTACCGTAAGTTCATGCTGGTGCGGCCCCTCGAGCCCGAGGACATCGAGGCGGTCGTCGCTCGGGTCGCCTCATCCCTCTCGAGCGACGCCGCGAGGAATCCGCTGATCAACCCGGTGTTCTCCCACCAAGACTTCGCCCTCGCACTCGCGGCCGTTCGCGATCAGACGTGGGTCGCGGTGGACGAGCGAGCCGTCGCCGGTCACCTCTACGGTGCAATCCTTGAGAACGCCGAGCACGGCCGCGGGGCCTGGATCGGCCCGGACGGGGTGTCCTTTGACGACGCCGAGACCCTCGTGGTGCTCTACCGCGAAACCGAAACGGCGTGGACGGCACGCCGCGCGCTCGAGCACTACGTTTGGGTCCGCGACGACGAGGACGTGGTAAGGCCCTGGCACGAACTGGGCTTCGCGCGGTCGCAATCGCGAGGGGTGATTGAACTCGCGACCTTCGACCAAACGTCCTGGCCCGAGGGCTATGAGGTGCGCCGCGGTGACCTCGCCGACCTCGACGTCGCGCTCGCCCTCGACCGGGTACTCGACGACGCCGAAGGGCGCGGCGCGAGTTTTGAGTCCTTTGGTGCGTCGCAGAACCTCCACGAGGAGTGGCGTGCGCTCCTCACGGACCATGACGTCCACCACTACCTCGTCGAGTTCGCCGGGGACGTCGTCGCCCAGTGCGTGACGTATCCACTGCCGTCCCAACGGGGCACGTTTGAGCACACCTTGCACGTCAGTGCGGTCGTCGTTCGTCCGGCGCACGAACACCGCGGTGTCGCACGAGCCCTGCTCGGCACCGCGCTTAATGACGCACGTGACGTGGGCTTTCGCTACGCCGAGACGAGTTGGCGCGTGACCAATGGCCGCGCGGCGGACTTTTGGCGTCGCTACGGCTTTCGTCCCACCTACGTGCGACTACGTCGCACGATCGATGTCATTTAGTTGAGGGCGCTCTCGATGGCGATGAGCAACGCCGGGTCGTCTGGGGCGACCTGGGGCGCAAAGCGCGTGATGGTGCCGTCCTTCGCCACGAGAAACTTCTCGAAGTTCCAGCGCACCTCGCCGGAGTAGCCCTCCGCGTCGGCGACTTTCTCCAACTCGGCGTAGATCGGACTCTGGGACTCGCCGTTCACGTCGATCTTCTCAAAGAG